>NZ_CP045384.1:2680277-3001388 GCF_009363615.1 Ruegeria sp. THAF33
TGCCGAAATGCTGATGGTGGAACCGCTTGTTTTTGGACGCGTCGCCATGGGTGAAACGTTGACTGAAATCCGCTTGCGCGATCAGATCGAGATTTGGCGCGAAGGAACGCCGGTGTTTCTCGATGCGATTAGGTTCGCTGGTGATTGGCACACTCACTTGGCTAAGCGGCATATTGCAAACGGCGCAGGGGCGATGGCCCTGATCGTCTTAATGTCGAGTTCCGCCGAAGGTCATCTGGAACCTGTCAGGGAATTGCTACCGGACGCCGCCGGGGCAACTCTGACCCGGAATGACCTGCTGGTCATTCGCATTCTGGCCGGCGACAGCTTTGCACTGCGCCGCACATTGATGCCGGTTCTGCGCCGGCTGAACAACGACACATTGCCCCGATGCTGGATGCTCTGACATGAACCTGACCCCTCGTGAAAAAGACAAACTACTGGTGGCCATGGCCGCCGAGGTCGCTCGCAAACGGCTGGCGCGTGGCGTCAAGCTGAATCACCCCGAGGCCATTGCGTTGATTACCGATGCCGTGGTCGAAGGCGCGCGCGATGGTCGTTCGGTCGCCGATATGATGCAAGCAGGGGCTGAAGTGATCTCTCGGGAACACTGCATGGAAGGCGTGCCCGAGATGATCCACGAGGTGCAGGTCGAAGCCACTTTCCCGGATGGCACAAAACTTGTGACTGTCCACAACCCCATTCGTTAATTTCCAAAGGAGTCACCCATGATCCGCATGCTGTTTCCCGCTCTCATTCTGGCTGGTCCGGCCACGGCCCATTCGGATACCCATATTCACGCCCATGGCAGCGATTACACCGCGCTTGCAGTTGGGTTGGCTTTGATCGGGGTCATCGCCATAACCGTGATTTTGAAGCTGCCGAAATGATTCCGGGTGAGATTATACCTGCCGAAGGCTCACTGACACTGAACGCGGGACGCAGCAGCCGTCTTGTTATTGTCGCCAATACAGGCGATCGACCCATACAGGTCGGCAGCCACTACCATTTTTCCGAAGCAAACTCGGCCCTGGATTTTGATCGGTATGCAGCTTTGGGTATGCGGCTGGACATCCCGGCGGGTACCGCGGTGCGATTTGAGCCAGGCCAAACTCGCGAAGTTATACTGGTGCCATTTGAAGGGCGCCGGCACATTTACGGTTTCAATATGCATATCATGGGGGCTCTGAAAGATGCCGGGCAAGATCAGGCGGAGTGACTATGCCTCCATGTTCGGCCCCACGGTCGGCGACAAAGTACGATTGGCAGATACCGATCTGATCATCGAGGTAGAAAAAGACCTTATCGTGGAGCGCGCAACAACTGCGCGTTTTAGTGAAACCGGCCACCGCGAAGATGTCTATGGTGAAGAGGTCAAGTTCGGTGGCGGCAAAGTCATTCGAGATGGGATGGGGCAGTCTCAGGCCACGCGTGCCGAAGGTGCCGTGGACACTGTGATCACCAATGCTCTGATCGTGGATCACTCGGGCATCTACAAGGCGGATGTCGGTCTGAAGGACGGGCGCATCGCCAAGATCGGCAAGGCCGGAAATCCGGATACGCAACCCGGCGTAGACATCATCATCGGTCCGGGCACAGAGGCCATCGCGGGCGAAGGTCGCATCCTGACGGCTGGCGGGTTCGACAGCCATATTCACTTCATCTGCCCGCAACAGATCGAGGACGCGCTGCATTCTGGCCTGACGACCATGCTTGGCGGTGGCACCGGCCCGGCACATGGCACTCTGGCGACCACATGTACCCCCGGCCCGTGGCATATCGGCCGGATGTTGCAGGCGGCGGATGCTTTTCCCATGAATCTTGCTTTTGCAGGCAAGGGAAATGCTTCGCTTCCCGCTGCTTTGGAGGAACAGGTCAAAGCCGGGGCTTGTGCCCTGAAACTGCACGAGGACTGGGGTACGACCCCGGCGGCCATCGATTGCTGTCTTTCGGTCGCTGACGCGATGGACGTTCAGGTGATGATCCACACTGACACGCTCAACGAATCCGGGTTTGTTGAAAACACGGTTGCCGCGATAAAGGGTCGGACTATCCACGCTTTCCACACTGAAGGCGCGGGCGGCGGCCACGCACCAGATATTATCAAAATCTGCGGTGAGGACCATGTCCTGCCCTCCTCTACCAACCCCACGCGGCCTTTTACGGTGAACACGGTCGAGGAACATCTGGACATGCTGATGGTCTGCCATCACCTCGACAAATCCATCCCCGAGGACGTGGCTTTTGCTGAAAGCCGCATCCGGCGTGAGACCATCGCGGCTGAAGATATCCTGCACGACATGGGTGCGTTCAGCATCATTGCGTCCGACAGTCAGGCTATGGGCCGCGTGGGCGAAGTGTTGATCCGGACGTGGCAAACCGCCGACAAAATGAAGAAACAGCGCGGGCGCCTTCCCGAGGAAACAGGCGAAAACGACAACCTGCGCGTCAGACGCTATATCGCCAAATACACGATCAACCCGGCCATTGCCCATGGCCTGAGCCACGAGATTGGCAGTATCGAAGAAGGCAAACGTGCCGATCTCGTTTTATGGAACCCTGCCTTTTTTGGTGTGAAACCCGACATGGTTTTGCTGGGCGGTACGATTGCTTGTGCCCAAATGGGTGACCCAAACGCGTCGATCCCCACACCGCAACCAGTCTATAGCCGCCCGATGTTCGGGGCCTATGGCCGCTCGGTCGAGCATTCGGCAATCACATTTGTCTCTGAGGCCGCACAGGCCGACAGGATTGGCGATACACTGGGCTTGGCGAAGCAGACCGTCGCTGTCCAAAACACACGAGAGATTGGCAAACAGGATCTTTTGCTCAACAACGCGACGCCGCATGTCGAAGTTGATCCGGAAACCTATGAGGTCCGAGCAGACGGTGAATTGCTGACCTGCCAACCGGCCGAAGTGCTGCCGATGGCACAGCGATACTTTATGTTCTGACTAAAAATTATGCTGCATTGCACCGTGCGCAAGGCAGAAATGACCAAACACCCACTTCAACGTGAGGCCGATATGACAGATATTAATGCTCAAGGGAGGACCAACGTTTACGAGGGTCCAAATGGCACACTCAGCAACACAATCACACGCAGGCTTTTCGCTGCCCGGTCTGATCGCGTCCATCGGATCATCAATCTACGGGGCTCTGATCAGTGTGGCCGAAGCTCAATCGCGCGCGCGGCAAGTCGAATTCCTGCAATCGCTCAGCGACGAAGAGTTGAAAAAACGGGGCCTATCACGCGAACGGATCGTGCATCGGGTGTTTTCGGATTCGATCTGGCTCTGACCATTTCTGCTCCAGAGGAGGCGACGGTATGACCGCCCTGCTCTGCACCGCACGCCGTTACTCGGATCACATGCACGACGACACTGCCGATTGCCTGTCGTTGACCTATGACGATCGGTTTTTGCGCCGAAAGGTTTTAACATGCGAAAGCGGCGAACAGATTCTGGTCGACCTGGCTCAGACAACCTCACTGGATCACGGCGGCGCGCTGATCTTGGACGACGGGCGCGCGGTTGAAATCCAGGCCGCGCCCGAAGCCTTGCTGGAGGTCTCGGCTCCTGATCTGGCACGTATCGCATGGCATATCGGCAATCGCCACACGCCCTGCCAGATCGAAAAGGATCGTCTGTTGATCCAGGTCGATCATGTGATCCGAGACATGCTTTTGAAAATCGGGGCCACAGTACGTGAGGTGCACGAACCGTTCACCCCTGAAGGCGGAGCCTACGGCCACGGCAGGACACATGGCCACGCCCACTGAAGCTGATATCCTGACGCTGACCCAGTGGTTGTCTCCGGCATATCCTGTGGGAGGCTTTGCTTATTCCCACGGGCTGGAAGCCGCAATTGACGAGGGGGCTGTCGCCAGTTCACAAGACGCCGAAGCCTGGATTTCTGATGTGCTGGAACATGGGTCGGGATGGAATGACGCTCTGTTCGTGGTGTCCGCTTACAACGCGCAGAACAATGATGAGCTTATCAGTGTTGATACCAAGGCACGGGCGATCTGTGCATCATCGGAAAGAAAAATGGAAACCGAATTGCTGGGGCAGGCATTCGGGACCGTCACAGGAGACGTCTGGGATTTAGACATCCAACAGCTTTCCTACCCAGTGTCCGTGGGCTATGCCGCGCATCTGCAGAGCCTTCCCATACTGTTAACGACACAGCTGTATCTACAAGCATTTGCAAGCAACTTGGTCGCGTGCGCAACGCGCCTTGTGCCGCTGGGGCAAACCGACGCTCAGAAACTGATCCGTAATTTGACACCGTTATGTGCTCATATCGCTGGACAAGCGCAAATGGCAGGCTTGGACGAATTGAGTTCGACTGCGTTCCTGACGGACATCGCGTCGATGAGACACGAAACACAGTATTCAAGGATATTCCGAACATGAGCAGTATGAACGGCCCTCTTCGCGTCGGCATCGGTGGTCCGGTTGGAGCCGGAAAGACCACCTTGACGGCTGCCCTATCTGAAACCCTGCGCGATGTTTGTTCAGTGGGCGTTATCACCAATGATATTTACACCCAGGAAGACGCCGAGGCGCTGATGCGCTTGCAGGTCTTGCCAAGAGACAGGATCATCGGTGTCGAAACGGGGGGCTGCCCACATACAGCTATCCGTGAGGATGCATCGATAAACCTTGCAGCGGTTGCTGAAATGCGAAACCGGCATCCCGATCTTGACATCGTTCTGATCGAAAGTGGCGGCGACAACCTGTCGGCTACATTCAGTCCAGAACTCGCAGACCTTACAATCTATGTGATCGACGTCGCAGCAGGAGAGGAAATACCGCGAAAAGGCGGACCGGCAATAACGAAATCCGACATCCTGGTCATAAACAAGACCGATCTGGCGCCGCATGTTGGCGCTTCACTGGAGGTCATGGATAGAGATGCAGCCAGAATGCGCAAAGGGCGGCCCTTTTTGTTCACGTCCCTTCGTCACAAAAAAGGAGTCGGCGCAATTGTCGACCTTTTAGTGAAGAAGGGGGGGTTAATGATTCCAGAAAGGAATTAACGCTCAGAACAAAGATGCCAATCTGTCGACACCTGTCATCGGCTCTGCCGTTCAGAGGCACCTAATCCATAGATTTTTCGTCATTCTATTTTCGATTGGCGCACAGATTTTACCACGCGCGACTCCAAGCTTTTCCATCAATTCCGCACCTTTCGTGGCGGTATCTTTCAGTGCCGCTGAGAAATATTCACGCGAACCCTTTGGGACGTTGACTGCCACCCGCGACACAGCGTCCTTCGATTTTAAATGCGTTTTCCTTTGCCTCACTCAGGAAATGCGGGCTGCTAGCGGACCACCGACACATCTCTTTTTCGTTGCGCATCCCTGACAAGGGCAGCAACCCGATAGAAACCGTGCGCCATTTTTGTGTAAGGCGTAAGAAGGAAGAACGCGAGAACCGACCCCAGATGGACGGCAAGCAGTGCAGGCATTACTGCGGATGAACCGAAAGCGTAAAGAACAAGCCCGCTCAACGCTACAAACCCAAGCAGTAATATAAATCCGATTTCTCCGCCCCAAGCTGAAACATCGCCGAGATTGCGGTCTGACTTCTGTTTCAGCCGGACCATCATGTAGCAGCCAGCAGTGAGCAAAACGCCCCCTGTGACTCCAAACAGCTTCGGCAATGACCAGAACCCGTAAGGTGCGTGCAGATCGAACCCGTAATGCATGATCGTCGCCACCGAAGTCGAAGCAAAACACAGCAGAAACCCGTACATGATCGCATGATGCACGTGGCGGCGAGCTTGGCTAAAACGGTCTTCGTCCTCGAAATTGCAACCCTCCCCGTGGCCAGCAGCCAGGTCCTGCATTTTGGCCGTTCGACTTAGCGCGGCTTTCAAGTCGCCCAGTTGGATCGGCTGGCCTCCAACTGCGTGCCAATAGCGCCGCAAGCTGATGCCAATGCTGAACAACGGCAGAAGGAATGCCGGAGCAAAAATCAACACCATCGCATTGTGAGAGAGGACAGAGTAGAAGCCTTCGCCTCCGGTCGAGCCGATCGCGCGAATGGCCCAAAAAATAAGCGCGAAGCCAACGACCAGAGCCAGAGCGATCGCCCCGCCATGGCTATGGAAGCAGCGCGCCAGAGGTTGCGGCCAGGCGAAGCTTTCCCAACTGTCGCGCCGGACCTCGGCCAGAGCCTTCGGCAGGTTGAGGTCGAACTCATGCGGCGCCGTATATTGGCAGGCATAGTAACATCCTCTGCAGTTATGGCAGAGATTGGCCAATTGCGTGATATCGCCGTCCGAGAACGCGCGTTCAGCGTGAAGCGACGGAAAGACCGAGCAATAGCCTTCGCAATACCGGCAGGCATTGCAGATCTCAGCCTGACGGCGGGCTTCCTGTATCAGTTCAGTTCGCATAAGAAGCGGCCTCTCGTCCTGCAATGCGTCCGAAGACGGTTCCGATGGTCATGCCGAACCCGGCCAGATAACCCTGCCCCAAAATCGACCCAGCCATGGTTTCGCCTGCCGCCCAGAGGTTCTGGATTTTGCCGTTTGCCATTGAACATTGCGCAGATTCATCCACCTTGAGCCCCAGATAGGTGAAGGTCACACCGGTGCGCAGCGAGTAGCCATAGTAAGGAGGTTCGGTGATCGGGCGCGCCCAATTGGTTTTGGGTGGGGTCAGGCCGGTAGTTGAAACTCCGTCCAATTCTGTTGGATGAAAGCCACTTGTGTCACCGCAGGCGGCATTGAATTCTGCGACGGTCGTGGTCAGCTTATCGGCGGGCAGGCCCATCGCTTTGGCCAGTTCCCCGAGCGTGTCCGCCTTTAACGGCGGAAAAACCGACGGCATGAACAGATTCAGCGATTTGGCATCAATGATCACATAGCCCACCTGATCCGGCTGGGCTGCGACCAAGCGACCCCAGATCGCGTAACGCTTTGGCCACACGTCCTCGCCCTCGTCATAGAACCGCTCGGCATCTTTGTTGACAACAATTGAGAATGGAACGCAGTCCAGGCGGGTGACGATGCCGCCATCGAATTTCGGAGCACGCCCGTCGACGGCAACGGCGTGGCATTGGGTCGGGTCTCCGACGCTCTCAACGCCTTGATCCAGAAGATCGGCCAGCACGACACCCCGGTTATAGGGCGTGCCCCGGATCAGGAAGTTGCGTGCCGCAGGTCCCCACGCACGCGTCAGCCAATCGGTGTCAGCCTGAAAGCCGCCCGATGCGACGATGACCGCTTTGGGTGTTATGCGATGGGATTGGCCTTCGCAGGTGAAGTCTACCCACTCAATCCGGTCTCCGTTCAATTCAAGATGCGTGACGGCGGCTTCGTACAGGACTTCGACGCCCAGCTTCGCTGCTGTCCGGTAATAGGCATTTACCAGCGATTTACCGCCGCCCATAAAGAACGCATTCGTCCGCGCCAGCGATAGCGTCCCCGACAAAGAGGGCTGGAACCGAACCCCGTGCTCCTCCATCCAGGGAAGACATTCCTCAGACGTGCGAATTGCGAGGCGCGCCAGATCTTTGTCGGTTTTACCCCCGGTAACCTTGAGCAAATCTGACAGGTATTCGTCTTCGCTGTATTCCTCGACCAGCGGGCCTAAAGGGCTGGAATGCATGCAGCGAAAGTTTCGGGTATGGCGCGAGTTTCCGCCACGATAGGGTTTGGGCGCCGTTTCAAGGATCAGAACGCGCGCGCCTGCTTCGGCGGCGGTCATCGCAGCGCACAGGGCGGCGTTACCTCCGCCAATCACAGCGATATCGTAGGCTTCCTTTTGGGTGGCCATGTGGTTTCCGCCTATTGAGTTTGGTCCGTTGTTCGGTCGCGCTCCTGCAAGGCGCGAATGCGCATGCGTTGTGCTGCGTGGATATGAGCGCGCATCTCATTTTCAGCCGCCGCGCCATCCCGGGCTTTCAAGGCGGCCATGATAAGGCGGTGTTCGGCTACTGCGGCCTCGGCTCGGTCGCCGTCCAACAATTGCGACGGGCCCAGGATCAGCAACGCCTTTTGTAAAGACAACATGGATTTAGCCAGAAACCGGTTCTTGGCCGCATCCAGAAGCGTCGCATGGAAAATCCGATTGATCCGCGCGGCCTCCGGGCCGGTGCCTGCCTCGGCCAGCCGGTCATTCAGCACATCCAGCTCATCCAGTTCGACATCGGACGCCGCCCTTGCCGCCAGACGGGCCGCAGTTCCCTCGAGCACAGCGCGCATCTCATAGAGCTCCATCACTTCGGCGTAATCCAGGCTGCGTACCGTCGCGCCTTGACGGGGGATATGTGTTACCAAGCCATCCGCTTCCAGCTGTCGGATCGCTTCGCGCACAGGCGTGCGGCTAACTCCCAACCTCTCGGACAACTCTATCTCGCGCAGGCGTTCGCCGGGCGGCAGGCTACCTTCGCGAATCTCATCCAGCAGGCGCTGATAGGCGGAATTGCCTTGTGGGCCTGGCTGTAACGGGTCGTCCTGCAGGGTCATCACGCGCTCACTTGTGTTATTGCGTCCATTTGTATACATTTGGATACACACTAAGTCAACCGCACCGGAATCTACATTTTGTCCACCCAGATCAACGCACCCTCCTCAGCGAAAAAACGTGCAGTGACCTTCGCGCTTGCAGTGTTGGGCACCGGAGCATTCTGGTTAATGAATTTGCCCCTGCCCTTCCTGTTCGGCCCAATGAGCGCCTGTCTGATTGCAGCCCTGGCGCATGCGCCGATGGAGGGATTCGGGCAGGTCTCGGTGGCGGCACGCACTATCCTGGGCGTTGCCGTGGGAGCATCGATCACTCCGGCCCTGTTTGCCGAATTGCCGAAAATGGCCGCGTCGATTGCGCTGGTTCCGTTCTTTATCCTGCTGATCGCACTGGTCGGAGTGCCATTCTTCCGCAAGATTTGGGGCTTCGATACTACAACCGCTTTTTATGCTGCCATGCCCGGCGGGTTGCAGGACATGATCATCTTCGGATCCGAGGCGGGTGCCAATCCGCGCACGTTGTCGCTGATCCACGGCACACGCGTGCTGATCATAGTGACGTTGGCCCCGCTATTTCTGACTGTTTTCTATGGCGCTGAATTGACCAACCCAATCGGTGAACCCGCACACGCCCTGCCGGTTCACGAACTGGCCCTGATGGTGTTGGCCGCCTTTATCGGCTGGAAGGGCGGCGAGCGCATCGGTCTCTTCGGCGCGTCGATCCTGGGACCGATGATCCTGACAGCTGCTTTGTCACTCGGGGACTTCATCCATACCCGCCCCCCGCGCGAGGCCATCCTGGCCGCGCAATTCTTCATCGGTTGCGGAATCGGAGTGAAGTTTGTCGGTGTCACCTGGGTGGAATTGCGCAAGGTCGTGGCAGCGGGTTGCGCCTATGTGGTTGTCCTGGCCGTGTTGGCGGCGGCCTTCACTGCTGTTGTCACCACGTTAGGGCTTGGCAAGCCGGTCGAGGCGTTTCTGGCCTTCGCGCCCGGCGGGCAGGCCGAGATGACAGTTCTGGCCATCGTTTCAGGCGCGGACCTGGGCTTTGTGATCACTCACCATCTGACAAGGATTGTGCTGGTGATCATCGGCGCGCCCATCGCCGCCAATCTTATTCTACGGTGGTCCAAACCTCGGGGTTGATCATGTGGATCGGCGCGCCGTCAGCGTACGCATTTACCTGATCGAAGATATCGGCAAATTGCAGGTCGAACTCATCCTCGGTCACAAAACCGATATGCGGCGTCGCGATCAGGTTGGGATGTGCCAGCAAAGGATCGGTCGCGTCAGTCAGTGGCTCGGAATCGAATACATCAATCGCGGCTTTGCCGGGGCGACCGGCGTTGAGCGCTTCAAGCAAAGCGCCCGGAGCAATCAGCCCGGCCCGTGAAGTGTTCACGAAGATCGCCCCGGGCTGCATCTGCGCAAAATCCGATGCGGTAATGATCGCACGCGTGTCCGGTTTCAGGCGCACATGGATCGAAACAACGTCACTATCGGCAAAAAACGCCTCGCGGCTCGGCGCGACCCTAGCGCCATCCGCTTGCGCACGCGACCGACCTTCATCGGACGACCACCAAACGACATTCATTCCGAACGCCTCGGCATAACCCGCAACCGCACGCGCGATACGGCCGTAACCATAGAGCCCCAATTGACGACAGCGTAGCGTCTTGCCTACCCCTGCCTGCCAGTGCCCTGCCTTGACCGAGGCCATCTGAGCGGGCAAATCCCGCATCCCAGCCATGATCAGCGCCCATGTGAGTTCCGCCGCAGCATAAGACGGCGTGCCGCTATGCATATTCGAACACAGTAAAACACCCTGATCTGTACAGGCCGGCACATCAACATGGGGATAGACGCTGCGCTGGCTGATCAGCTGCAAATTCGGCAACTTTTCCAGCAAGGCGTGAGTGACTTTGGTTCGCTCTCGGAACAGCACCAGCACTTGAGCCTCCTGCAAACGCTTGGCCAAGATGTCAAGATCCTCGACATGATCCGTCCACACCGTCACTTCATGAGCGTTGAGTCTCTCAAAACATGGCAGCCCACGCAGCGTGTCGAACCAATCGTCCAGAATGTGTACTTTCATCGGCTTTCTATACTCTGCCCGGTGGTCAGTTTTCTGGGTGTCGGCACAAAATGCTGCACGTCAAGTGCTGCCAGCGCGTTTCGGACGCGTTCGCTTTGGTCCAACAGATGATTGAATTGCTCGTCGCATCCCGCGATTGGCGTGGGGTATTCGGCCATATCCCGTCGCAAGGCAGCTTGCGCCAACCGGAGCTCCTGACGCGCGATATCGAGGCATTCCGAGTAGTCGTCCATCGTAACCTCTCTCGTTTGTATACAAAAGTATACCAATTTGGAAATGCCTAATCAACTCCCTTTCCACACGGATTGTGGAACGTACACATGGCCGTCTGCCAACTTGCGCGCGGTACGAACCAAGCCTGCTGCGTTTACAGTGAACCCATTCTCAGTGGTGAAATCCACCAATACGTCGATCGTGCCCGAGGCATGTTCCAATATGACTTCAGCCGGGCTTGTCGTCGGGCGATCCAGCAAACCGTCCGCGACCGTGCCGGGCGTCAAAGCGCAGGACGCCATGCACTGCGCACCGGTAACCGCCATGGTCGGGTGGGTCTTCCACGGCATGAAATACCGCACTGCAAGCGTTCCGCCCGCTTTGGCAGGAGCTACAAGGCCGAATTTGGGGGTCACGGATTTGGACACATCCCCCATCCCCATCCGTTCCCCGGCTTCGATCCGAACGGCTTCCATCCGGTCAAAAAAGGCGCGGTTGGCGTCCAGATCCTCGGCGCTTTCATAACCCGTCAGTCCGAAATCTGCGGCGCAGGCAATGGCCATTGGCATAGCGACGTCCATGCAAGTCAGTTCGATCCCCTGTACTGTGTCACGCAGGTTGCCGGTGGGCAGGAAAGCACCGGTTGCTGACCCAACCACCCCCATGAAACTCAGCTGCACCGGTGCAGATTGGCCGGGCACCCCGGCAATGCCTGTATCACCCTCATAGGTCAGCCTTCCCCCGGGTGTCTGAATCCGGGCCACTACACGGGCCCCGGTGTTGACCGCCCGGATACGGATTTCGGTTTCATCGCCTTGGGGCTCAAACAACCCCATTTCGATTGCAGCGGGGGCGACACCTGACAGGATGTTGCCGCAAGTTGGTTTGAAGTCGACCAACTTATCCTCGACCGCAACCTGCGCGAAGAAATAGTCGATATCGGCCCAGTCATCCTCGCTGACCGACAGCATCGCGACCTTGGTCGTGACCGCCGCGCCACCGCCGATACCATCAATGTTCAGCGACTGCCCGGCCCCGAGGGCAGCGATCAGCACTTTGGCCAAAGTGTCCAGATCCTCGGGCAGATCCGAGCGGCGGAAATACGGGCCCCGAGAGGTTCCGCCCCGCATGAATACATATGGGATTGCTGTTTGGGTCATCGGGTGCCCCCTGGCCAAGACTGAGTGGTGTTTCTTCTGCCCGGCCCGGTACACAGGCCGAGCGATGTCATCGGGCTGCTCATTTCAATGGCCAGGGCAAGCTGACCATGTCCTGCAACAGTCCAGGTGGGAAATCGCGGTTCAGAGCACCCGCCATCAGGCACATAAAGCCGATACCGCAGGCGGTCAGGATCAGCGCCATCTGCCAGCTGGCCCCCGCCCGAATGCGGAAAAACGCCATCAGGAAACCCAGCAATGCAAGGATGAACCCCACCACCCATGTCGCCGCGATGAGACCAGCGAACCAAGCCAGCGTGGACCACAATCCATGGGGGGCACTGGCGTCCTCACCCGCAATTTCCTTGTCCGCAAAGATCGCGTCGCCCTCGGGCCGCCGCATCATCTGGATCAGCAGGATCACGCAGCAGAACAAAGAGATACAGCCGATCACCAGGGGGATGATTTTGTCGGTCATGTTGTAGTCAGGGATCATGTTAGCATTGACCAAAGCCACGATCAGATAGGCCATGATCACCAGTAGAAAGACCAATGGCGCACGCTTTGTACCTGCCTGAACCTCACCCTCAGCCATGATCATCTTGGCTTGCCGGATGCCCAGAATAACCGAGGCAACCGTGACCACGATCAAGACAATGACGATGGGGCTGAAGACATATTCCATCCCTTCGCCAAAGCTCTTTCGGAAACGGAACGATGCAATCTGGAAGGCCTGATTGGTGAACTTTTCAACCGGGTTCGACAGAACAAAGCCGATCAGGAAAGCTGGGCGCGACCAGTCGAACCGTCGCAGGAAGATGCCGATCAAACCAATCACAAACAAGGCCAGCAGGTCTTCGAAGTTCTGACCGGATTGGAAGGCTGCAAAGCTGATCAACATGAACAGGAACGGCGCCAGATAGGTAAAGCGGATCGTGGTCAGCTTGGCGATCCCGCCCGAGGCCGCGATGCACAGGATGGTGCCTACCACGTTGGCCAGCGCCAACAGCCAGACGATCGAATAGGTGATGTCGAGATTGTCCTGAAGCATGCTCGGACCGACTTCGATATCCCCCGACCCCAGCAACGCAACCGCACCAATGAAGATTGCCATCGAGCCCGAGCCTGGAATTCCGAACAGAAGCGTCGGCACCAGACCGCCGCCTTCCTTGGCGTTGTTCGAGCTTTCCGGGCCGATGACCCCGCGCACTTCGCCTTTGCCGAAATTACTTTTGTCCTTGGTGGTTTGAACCGAATGGCCATAAGCGATCCAGTCAACGACCGAACCGCCGAGGCCCGGAATGACGCCGACGACGACCCCGATGATCGAACACCGGACCGACAGCCAGATATTCGCAAACCAGTCTTTGACGCCTTCCAGCCATCCAGCACCTATCGAGGCGCCTTTCGCAATCGACCGATCCTGCCGCAGCAGCGAGACGATTTCGGGCACCGCAAAAATACCCAAACCGACAATGACAAGTTTCAAGCCATCGGTCAGATAGGGAATGTCATAGGTCGCCATCCGAAGCGATCCACCAGCATCGGCCTCGCCAATTGTGCCTACCATCAGACCCAGACCGGCGGCGGCGACGCCTTTCAGTGGGATACGTCCTGCCAAAATGGCGACCATCGACAGGCCGAGAATAGTGATCATCAACATCTCGGGCAGTCCAAAGGCCAGAACGATTGGGCGCGCGATCAGAATGAACATGGTCAGAAAGGTCGCGCCGACCAGCCCTCCGAACAGGGACGAGGAAAAGGCCGCCGACAGCGCCCGCGCGGCCTCGCCCTTTTTGGCCATGGGGAAGCCATCCAGCACTGTGGCCTGCGATGCCGAACTGCCGGGGATGCCCATCAGAACCGATGCGAAAGTGTCAGAGGTCGGAACCACCGCCACCATCCCGATCATCAGGGCCAGACCCAGGATCGGGTCCATGCCGAACATGAAAGGGAGCAAGAGCGACAGGCCGGCAATGCCTCCAAGCCCCGGGAAAACACCTACGGCCAGCCCCATAACGACGCCGAGCACGAGATAGCCCAGAACGATGGGTTGCAGGATCAGACCCCACGCATCACCAAGCGCAGGTAGAGCGGTGGCGAAAACCTCCATAGCGGCCGCCTTTCATAAATTGTCTTGTATGTAGAAAAGCGCGCGCCCTTCGTTGGGCGCGCGACGACGTGTCGGCTTAGTTCAACTCGACACCATAGGCTTCCTTCAGCCAGTTCAGGACATATTGCTTGGCATTGTCATCCACATTGGTCGCGGTTTGCAGCGCAGCTTTTGAGCCGTCGCCGACGAACACCGGATACTTGCCTACGCGTTTGGACGAAATGTCTGCAAAGTCACCACGCTCGGTTACAGCTTGGAACGCCGCGGTGTAGGCATCGACGACCTCTTGTGGCGTGTCACCGGGCAAGAAGGCCAGTTTCTGAACCGGGAAGCCCGCCACGAAGAAGGCTTTCCATGCGTCCCATGCTTCACCGCTGGTTTCACAGCCATCGGTCGCCTCGCAGACCTCTTTGAAAGTCGGGATATCCGGGAAAGTCGGATCGCGCACGATGTTGCCGTCTGCATCCAAGGCACCCCATGTCATCATCGGCACGGCCTGACCAGCCTCGACCAGCGGCGCCGAACCGCCCAGATAGCCCGAGGAGGTTTGATAATCGATGTTGGCCTCTCCACGTTCGAACATCAGGCGTCCGTCTCCACGGCCTTTGATGCCAAAGACAGGCTCAACGTTCATGCCTAGCATCTGCCATGCAAGCAACGGCACAAGGTCCAGACGGGTTGCGCCTTGAGAGCCATAGATGAAATTGGTGTCTTTCAGTGCATTTGCCGATCCATCAAACTTGACACCATCTTCTGCGTTCAGATAGGCGACGCCACCGGTTCCCGATGCCATGACCGGAATCCAGTCGTTATATTCATAACGCACGCGCGGATCGTTCAGCAGATACGGGAATTGAGTTGAACCCGAGGTACCGAACAGCAGCGTACCGTCATCATGGCTTTGCTCCTGAAACCAGTTCGCACCCTTGGTCGAACCAGCGCCCGGCATGAATTTCACGACCACGGTCGGTTGACCCGGCAGCGCCTCGGACAGAAGCGGCGCAAAGAAGTTGGCCCATTTGGCAGACCCGCCGGTTTCCGAAAACGGGATGACCCATTCAATGGTCTTGCCCGAGAAATCGACCTCGGCTGCGGCGGGTGCTGCGATACCGGCGGCGGCGATCAGCCCCACGACGGCGCGACGGGTGAAGTTGGAAATGGCCATTGGTTCCTCCCTGTTGACCAGACAACCACGTCGGCGCCCTCCGCGCCACCGTGATCGCAAATAGAACTGTGGGGTTGATTCCCCCTCCCATCTGGCAATCATGGAGCGCCAACCTTGCGCGAAACTTGCAGGAGCCCGAATGCGGATCGTCATCGTCGAGGATAATGAGACCCTCGCCAACGCCATTGCCTATCGCCTGCGGGATCGGGGCCATGCTGCTGATGTACTGACAGACGGCGATGCAGCCGATCTGTATCTAGAGCAGGAAGGCGCAGACCTGATCGTTCTGGACATCAACCTGCCGGGTCGTTCAGGGCTTGAAATCTTGCAGTCCCTGCGCCAACGGGGCGACAGCGCGCCCGTCATCCTGCTGACCGCGCGCACCGAGACCAGTGACCGAGTGTCTGGTCTGGATATGGGCGCCGACGACTACCTGGTCAAACCTTTCGAGATGGACGAGCTCGAGGCGCGCATCCGCGCCCTGTCTCGTCGCAAGCAACTGGATTACGGCTCGCAAGAGACCATCGGAGAACTGGTATTTGACCGCACCGCGCGGCAGGTCAGCGTAAAGGGACAGGTGCTTGACGTGCCACGCCGAGAAATGGCTGTGCTTGAATGCCTGCTGGAACGGCGCGGCAGAATTGTCCCCAAGGGCCAGCTGACTGACTATGTCTATGGCGTGGGTGCGGATGTCGAAGACTCTGCCGTTGAACCTCATGTATCGCGATTGCGCAAACGCCTTCAGAACCTTGGCATTAGGATCAAGACAGCCCGCGGTCTTGGGTATCTGCTTGAGGTGCAGAAGTGATCAGGCATGGTTCGCTCCGGCTTAGGCTGTTCATTCTGATCCTGACACCCTTGGTGTTGCTCGCGATTCTGCTTGGATATTGGCGCTACACGGTTGCCCGGGAAACGGCGCAAGAGCTTTTTGACGACAGCCTGTTATCTGCTGGTCTGGCGATCTCGCGGGATGTGGCGGTGTCAGACGGCGATGCTTTATCGCCCACCACCCGCAGCTTAATCCGCGATGCATCGGGGGGAGAGATTTTTTACCACGTGACCGGACCCGGCGGTATCTACGTAACCGGTTACGCATATCCACCTGCCTCGGCAAACCCGACAGAACAGGACGTTTACCAACCCCAGTTTTTCGAAGCTGTCTATCGTAACGAGCCGGTGCGCGTATTGAAAATGACCGAACGGGTCACACTGGATAACCTGGTAGGAGATGCGACGGTCACTGCATGGCAACGCATCGCGGATCGCAACGCGTTTGCCAACGAATTGTCGATCCGAGCAGCTATACTTATGGGCATCCTAATGGCCACCCTTGGCTTTGTCGTCTGGTTCGGCGTAGCGCGCGGCCTGCGACCGTTGCTGGATTTGCAGGACGCCATTGACCTGCGTTCGCCCGACGACCTCAGCAAGATAAAACGCCCGGTCCCGACCGAAGTCCGTGGCATTGTTCAGACCCTGAACCGGCTGTTTGGGCAGGTCGAAGACAGTATAAACGCTCATCAAGTGTTTATCTCAGAAGCTGCGCATCAACTGCGAAATCCAGCAGCCGCAGTCCAGTCCATGGCCGAGGCGCTGCGAGATGCAAAAACGGATGAAGACAGGGACAAACGCGTTGTCGAGCTTGTGGCAGCAGCAAAGAACTCGGCCACTGTGGCGGAACAGCTGTTATCACTGGAACGGCTGCGGCAACCTACGCATCAGGATCAGATGGAAAAAATTGATTTCCGCTTGGTCGTGGAAGAAGCTAGTGCAGAGATGGGCGTACACATTCTGGCAAATGGGATCGATTTTGAGGTCACGATGCCGGAGTCTGCAATCATGGTAACAGGGGATCGGGTATTTTTGACTGAGGCCATCAAAAACCTGCTGGACAATGCAGTTAAGCATGGTGGCGCTAAATTGAGCCGAATTTCAATTGTGCTCTTCTGTGACGGAGGAAATGTCAATCTTACTGTGGCCGATGACGGAACTGGTCTTTCACCCGCCCAAAGCGAAGCAGCATTCAGTCGGTTTTCGCAGCTAGAGTACTCGGAAGGCAGCGGCCTTGGATTGTCAATTGTCTCAGCGGTGGCAAAACGCCATGGAGGAGTGGTTGCAATCAACCAAGTCGAAAAAGGAGCAAGCGTTACACTTGAGCTTCCCATAGCCCTGTAAGTCGTTTCCAGCATTTAGAAGCCCTAAACTCTTCAATATCAAAGGGTACTCTTTGCGGTTGCAGCGAACTGTTGCTTCGTTGCGCATTGCGGTTGTTTCCGGACTATGTTCTGAACGGCTGGCCTCGCAACCATCGGCTAATTTTCCGCGTCATAACAAACCGCCAACGTCGATAAAACCGATGTTGGGTCAAGCGATCTATGGTTGAGTTGTGGCCGTTCGGTGGAACGAGTACGAAAGGCTGCCTGGCGGAACAAAGCTAGCGCTCTTCTTAGACGCCGGTGTTATGCTTTCAGACATAAACCCGTTCCTGACGACCACCAGAGTCTCACACCCGTTTTTTTCATGTATGTCCCCCGTCAGTGCTGATCAATGATGTCGCGTAGGCTGTTCAACGACCACATATAACGCCAGCAAGGTGTTTGATCCTGTACCAGTTGGCCCAACTTATCGAATGTTGTCCGCGATGCGGATACCTGCAATTCTATCTATGTTGCCAGCCGGAGACATTCATTGCCTTTGAGATACGCTGATATCTATCCGTCAGAACCGCTTTTGAACAGCGATGCGATGCAGCGCCCTTCGGCGGCTGGTTTGATGTCAGTGCGGTATTTTCGGGCCGAACCTGATCGGATGCCCGAGGAAGTTTTTGCAGAACATCATGTCCTTCTGAACCTTCAGGAAAATGGGCATCGTGTTCAAAACTGGCGAGATGGGACACTGCGTGATTTCACCTTTTGCAAGGACGAAGTCATTGTGACCCCGGCAGGCATGCGGTCAGGTTGGCGGTGGTACGGACAGTCCGACGTGATCGTGATCACCTTGCATCCGGAAAAAGTCCAGCGCTTTGCACAGTCGGAACTCGGTATGCTGTTGGCGCCGGAGCAGTTTCACGATCAGCCGCAGTTTTACGACCCTGACCTATGTGCTGCAGGCGTCATTTTGCGCGACGCGCTTGAAGCCGACGATATGCCCTCGGCCGTGATGTTCGAAGCCATGAGCCGGGTATTTCTAGCTAAACTGCTGCAGAAATATGGAAAACGCCGCGCTGAAGAGGTCGAGCTGTCCGCGCGCTTTACCTCTCAGCACTATCAACGGGTGCTGGCCTACGTTCAGGACCGTTTGGATCAGACGATCACCGTCGATCAGATGGCGTCCGAGGCGGGCATGAGCCCCTCGCATTTCGCGCGGGTTTTCAAGGAGACGCTGGGCTCGACTCCCATGCAATATGTCATGGCCTACCGGGTCGAGCAGGCGATGAAGATGATGGAAGACCCGGCGCGCCCTCTGGGGGATATCGCCATGGCCTGTGGGTTCTCAGATCAGGCGCATTTCACGCGCAGTTTCAAACAGGTAGTAGGGCAGACCCCCGGCGCATTTCGTGCGGCAAATGCTGTCTGAAGCAGAATCTTTCAAAAACGCGGCAGTCCGGTACAAGTATGCCTGCCGTCGACAGCGTATCTCAGGTGTCATCGGGCTTGTGCCCATCCAGAAAGACTTTGGGAGATATCGCTATGAACACCCTCGCTTTGAACACCGCCGCAGCACTTATGGCGTCGACGGCCGCCGTCGCGCAGGTTGAAACCCGCACCGTCACATTCGAGAACGAAGGCGCCACACTGTCCGGCACGCTGTACCTGCCGGAAGAGCGCGGATCTGAACCGCTGCCGACGGTCGTTGTGACCGGGGCCTGGACCTCGGTTCAGGAACAGATGCCCGCAAACTATGCCCGCGAGATGGCCGAGCGCGGCTTTGCTGCCTTCACCTTTGATTTCCGCGGTTGGGGCAAATCGGACGATCTGCCGAACAACATGCGCTTTGTTGAAAGCCCCGAGGCCAAGACATCGGACATCAAAGCTGCCATCGCATTCGTCGCGACTCTTCCCGAAGTGGACGCCGATCACATCAACGGTCTGGGGATCTGCGCCTCGGCTGGCTACATGGTCGATGCGGTCTCCGGCAACCCGCTGGTTCAGCGGCTGGGCTTGGTTGCACCATGGTTGCAGAATGAAGAGATCGTCGAGGCGGTCTATGGCGGCGCAGACGGTGTTGCTGGGCTGATCGAGGTGTCCCACGCCGCCGAGGCCGCAGGGGGTCAGATCATTCCTGCCGCAGGCCCCGAAGGTGCCGAGGGCGTTCTGATGCCAATCGGCGGATACTATTATGAGGCCGACCGTGGCGCGATCCCAGAGTATGACGACAAGTGGAACAATGCGGGCTGGGAAGGCTGGCTGACCTATCACCCCGCCGACAATCCGCAGCGATTGGATAAGCCACTGGCCATTGTGCACTCGGAAAGCGCGGCGATCCCACAAGGCATACAGACCTTTCTTGCCGGTTTCGCAGGCGATGCGACCGCGCAATGGCTGGAGGATGTCACGCAGTTCGATTTCTACGACAACCCCGAGGATGTCACCCGGGCGGCCGATACCGTCGCTGACCACTTCCGCGCCGGTTCGAGCAACTAAGCCCTGTCTGGACACCGAGCAGTCGTTCGGCGTCCACCCTCATCTATTCGGAGCATCCCCATGCGTAGAAAACTCACATCGACTCTTGCTGCCGTCTCCATGATCGGAACCGCAGCTTTCGCCGAACCACAGGCAGGCATCTCGACCGCAATCACCGATATCGCGGCAGGCGCAGACCGCCACGACTGGGCCCGCGTGCGCGACGCGTTTGCCGATACCGTCACGACGGATTACACCAGCCTCTGGGGCGGAGACCCGGTTACACAACCCGCTGATGAGCTTGTGGCGGGATGGTCCGCCTTTCTGCCCGGTTTCGACGCGACGCATCATATGGTGACCAATCACACGATCACCTCTCTGTCCGATACATCCGCCATGGCACAGGCTGATTTCACAGCAACCCATCGCCTTGATAAAGACTTGTGGGTGCTGGGTGGCCGCTATGACTATATCTTGGAGAAATCAGACGACCGTTGGGTCGTTACTGCGATGACAATGACGGCACTTTGGGAAACCGGAGATCGTGGTCTGTTGACCCTTGCCGGCCAGCGCGCTGCCGAGGCGAATTGAGGGAAGCAACATGACCAGTCAGCGCATCGCACTCGTGACCGGCGCCAATCGCGGTATCGGTAAAGAAGTTTCCCGCCAATTGGCGCAAGACCACGGCATGTGGGTTCTGATCGGTGCGCGCGATCTGGCGAAAGGGAAGGCTGCTGCGGATGAGATCGGATATGGGGCGGAAGCCTTGGAATTGGATGTCTCAAGTCCGGACTCTGTCGCTGCCGCCTTCTTTTTGATGGTTGAATCTATCTATGGTCGTCTCGATGTTCTGGTGAACAATGCGGGTGTGGACTATGACACCGACCAACAGGTCCACCTCGCCGATCTGGATCGGGTTCGCCGCGCTTTTGATACGAACCTTTTCGGCCCTTGGGATACCACGATTGCGGCGGTGCCACTGTTGCAACGCGGCACGGATGCCCGGATCGTCAACGTCTCATCTGGCGCGGGGTCGCTGAACAGCATGCCCGCCGGCACACCCGGTTACGGCGTTTCCAAAGCGGCTTTGAACGCGCTAACCCTCAAGACCGCCGCCGCGTTGAAACCTCAGGACATTCTCGTTAACGCCGTGTGCCCCGGTTGGGTCGCAACAGATATGGGCGGCGGAGGACGTCCGATTTCTGAGGGTGCCAAGGGCGTTGTCTGGGCCGCGACCTTGCCGAAAGGCGGCCCGACCGGAGGGTTCTTTCGCGACGGCGTTGCGATTGATTGGTAGGTCTATCCTGGCGCCATAAAATCAATCAGCTTCCTCACCCGCGCGGGCAAAAGGCGACGACTGGGGTAGACTGCGAACATATCCCGCGTCAAAGGGATAGTGTCCGTGACCTCAAGCCGTTGCAGGTCTCCGTCCACCATATCCAAAGGCAGCATCGCGACACCCAGGTTGCGGCGGGCCGCCTGAGCAATGACATCAAGGTCCGTTAAACTGTGCGCGGTGTGCTTCAGTTGCAGAGTTTCCCCGCTCTCAAGCACCCAGGGCTGACCAGCTGTCAGGGCGGGCAAAGCAAGAAAGTCCGGTCTGTATATCGGCCCGTCCAACGCACGCTCCCGAATGAGGCCCTGTCCCGCACAAAAGCAATAGGGAACCGACCAGAGCCGTTTCGCGACAAGGCTGGAATCTGTCAACGGGCCGACCCGAAAGGCCAGGTCGATATTGTCGCGAAAGAAATCCAACATGATGTTGGTCGTGGTCACCTCAAGTGCCACATCCGGATTCTGCTCCGCAAAATCCAACAGCCGAGGGCCTATGGTCGTGCGCGCGGCCAACGGAGGCGCCGTGATGCGGATGCTCTGGCGTCTGGTATCGTCGGTAAAACCCGCGATACCCTGCAACGACTCAATCGGGTCCTGGCATCGATCCAGAAGGCGGCGGCCCTCTTCCGTCAGGCGAACCTGGCGGGTTGTCCGCTCGAACAGTTTGGTGCCCAGATGGCCTTCCAACTCTGCAATCCTTCGGCTGACCCGGCTGAGGGGTATACCCAGGCGGTCCGCAGCCCTGGAAAAGCTGAGATGGTTGGCGACGACAGTAAACAGGGCAAGGTCGTTGTAGATCATTATTCTAATTTTGGGATTATATCTTCCGATATCAACTATTATCTTCCGATGACGTGACCTCTACCTTCTGCGCAACAGAAGGAGACAGCTCATGCCTTTCGCCGTTGAAATCACCCAGACCGGCAAACCGGACGTTTTGCGCGAAACTGACAAGGCGACCCCGACCCCCGATGCCGGAGAAATCCTGATCCGCAACAAGGCCGGGGCGGTCAACTTTATCGACACGATCATCCGTCGCGGTGAGATGCCCGAGGGAATGATGCCCGATCTGCCTCATATACCCGGAGTTGAAGGGGCCGGATTGGTCGAGGTGCTGGGTGAGGGGGTCGAAGGCTTCTCTGTCGGAGACCGAGTGGCGTGGATGGGGCCGATTGGTGCCGGTGGGTACGGGACCCATTCGGTGATCGCAGCGCCCTATGTCACCCGGCTGGCCGAAACCAAGGACTTCGAAACCGCGGCCGCTATCCCTGTCAACGGGATGACCGCCTATCACATGCTGGTCAATTTGGGTGGCGCAATGGCAGGCAAGTCCGTGCTGGTTCACGCGGCAGCCGGGGGCGTAGGGACTATGGCCCTACAGATCGCGAAACATCTGGGCATGACGGCGATCGCCTCGACCAGCACCGACAAGGTTGGGTATGCCAAAGATCAAGGTGCCGATCACGTCATTGATTATCGCACTGAGAACGTCACCGAGCGAGTGATGGAAATCACCGGCGGGTGCGGCGTGGACCTGACGCTGAACCCGGTTTCCGGAGAGTCTCTGAAATCAGATTTCGATGTGCTGGCGCCTCTGGGTACCGCAGTTTTGTTCGGATTTCTTGCCGGTCCGCCCGCAGGCAGTTTTGCCGAGGACTTGGCGAAGCACTTCCAGAAATCCGTCTCGGTCCGTGTCAGCGATATATACACCTATTTCGTCAATCGCCCCGATCAGTTTAGCGCAGATATGGCCACAGTGTTTGATCTGCTTGAGACGGGAATTCTGCGCCCGCAGGTCACCGCCCTGCCCATTGCTCAAGCCGCCGAGGCGCACCGCCGACTGGAAGCCGGTGAAACCACCGGCAAGCTGGTGCTGAGTATCGACTGATCGATCCAACAAAAAAGGAGCCATAGAAATGAGCACGGTTTTCGAAGCCGCCCTGAAAGGCAAGCACATTGTCATTCTCGGCGGTAGCAGCGGTATGGGGAAAGCAACTGCAAAGATGGCCACCGCCCTCGGGGCAAAGATCACCATCGCAAGCCGCAGTGCTGCCAAGCTGCATGCGGCGGCAGACGAGATCGGCGGCGGGTTGCAGATCGCACCGGTCGATACAACCGATGAGACCGGCGTGAAATCATGGGCTGGTGTATTGGGCCCGGTGGATCACCTGGTGATCTCAGCCTCAAGCGCTGCGCATGGTGCGTTCGCCGATCTGCCCACAGACGATCTGCGCGCCATGTTCGAGGCTAAGTTTATCGGTCCCTATTTGGCTGCGCGCGAAGTGTTGCCCGTGTTGGTCAAAGGCGGCTCCATCACGTTCTTTTCCGGTGTGCTCAGCCGTCGCCCATCCGCCGGGGCCACGGGCCTCGGCGCCGTAAATGCCGCGGTCGAGGCGTTGGCGAAGGGGTTGGCGCTGGAGCTGTCCGGACGGGCGCGGGTGAATTGCATCAGCCCCGGCATGGTCGCAACCGAAGCCTATGCCGCGATGTCGGAAGAAGCACGTGAAGGCATGTTTGCGCAGGTTGGTGGCAGCCTGCCTGTGGGACGCGTCGGAGAGGCCGAGGACATCGCGCAAGCCGTGATCATGGCGATGACGAACAGGTTTTTAACTGGCTCCGTTCTGGATGTGGATGGCGGCCATCTTGTACGTGATTGACGCCTAACCCAAGTCTGGCGTTAAGAACACAGCCTGCCCAAAACAGCCTTTGGTCTGGCTTTGGTCAAAGCTGGCAAATCGTTTGAAGGCGGTGCGCAAGTTGGGCCGAACGCAAGCGCAGGCGCAATTTCTTAGGCTCCCGGCTCATTGACTTACAGCTAAGACAGAACGGTTGCCGCGAGAGCGCTTGCTGAGGGGGAGATCTTCGGGCGTCTGTCATACCGAGTGGCGACACGGCACCAGTCCTTCAGGCGTCCGAACATGATTTCAATCCTATTTCGTCGTTTGTAGCGGCGCTTGTCCTACCGGGCAGGCTTGCTGCGTGATTTGCGGCCTGGCATGCACGGCTTTAATCCCTTGTCTATCTGGGCTTCTCTGAACCCGTCGGCATCGTATCCGCGATCTCCCAACAGCCAGTCAGCCGATGGCAGACTGTTCACTAGAACCCTGGCGCCCGTGTAATCGCTCACTTGGCCAGCGGAGATTTGGCCAGCGGAGATAAAGAACCGAAGAAGGCGACCGACGCTGTCAGTGATGGCATGCAGTTTGGTGTTCATACCGCCCTTGGTGCGACCGATCAGTCTTCCAAGCCCCCCTTTTCAGCCGCAGGCTGGAGGCCGTGCGGTGTGCTTTGAGGTAGGTTGCGTCCACTGCCCGTCAGGGCAATACGCAGCAATGTCCCGGGAGGGGATCATGAGGGTCTTGTGATCGGTTCCCTCCGCAGCGAGCCCCATCATGATCCGAGCGAACACACCCATATCGCTCCACCGCTTCCAACGGTTGTACAGCGTCTTTGGCGGCTCATATTCGCGAACCGCATCAGACCACCGCAACCCATTGCGCTTGATAAAAATAATCCCGCTCAGCAAACGTCGGTCATCCACTCGCGGCTTGCCATGGCTTTTCGGAAAGTAGGGCCGTAAACGCGCCATCTGTTCGTCAGTCAGCCAGAAAAGGTTGCTCATGATACACCTCTGAAACTCAGCAGCTTGAAGCACGCAGCCAAGGCGACGGCAACCAAATCAATGGGTCCTGACATTAGAGTGCGCCCGTAAGGCATCGTTTTTAACAATCCGAAGGGAGTTCGAATCTCTCATCACCCACCAGCCTTTCCCCAAAAATTCCTGCGCTGTTCCGCATCCGGGGCCAATCATCATTGATGCCGGTCCTGAAAGTCTATCGCAAATAAAACCCTTCTCGCAGTTCCTGTCTGAGACGCAGACGCTCGGGGTATTCTTTCAGAAATTGTTCGGGGGGCTTTCCCTCCCAGACTTGCGCGTAAACCCGCATCTTGTTGCCGCCATAGATCTTTTCGAGGTCTTCATCGGAATAACCCCTGGCCCAGAGATCATCGGTGATTGCCGCAAGGATTTTGGCCAACTCACCGTTGCCGGTCGCCCCTTTGTTGAACGCGTCGATCATGTAGCCGCCATCATCATACATGCTTGCGTTTGCAGTCGCCCATTGCACGACGAGTTCGAGCGAGAACATGTCATCCGTTGCGATCCCAACGTGGTCGACCCCAACAAGTTGGACATAGTAGTCGATCATGTCGGCGGCTTGCTTGGGTGAGATATCTTCAGGCCAAACGCCGTCCATCATCCATTCAGTGAATGTCGGAGAAACATAGCCGCCCGATTTGGCCGCACGCAGGGCCTCGTCATCGGGAATGGCCCGATAACACCCGCGTGGCGTCGCACCGGGTTCGTTCGCGTAAAGGCCGGCAGGAACCGAATGCGTGTAAACATAAGGCACGCCGGGATAGTTTTCGTCCATGTAGTCCATGGCGTCGTTGGCCGTTTTGGAACCCGTGTGGCTCAGGTCCAGAAGGATGCCGAAACGCACCATTTCATCGATCACCGACTTGCCCCAAGGGGTCAGGCCGATATCGCGCCCGTTATAGGCCGCCAACTGCCCCGACCCGGTGCGGAAGATATCGTTGTAGGCCAGGATCATACTCTTGATCCCCATATCCTTGAGCAACGCCATCTTCCTCAGGTCGCCATCCAGAATCGTCGCCGTCTGGCTGTTCCAGATGACCGCCGTCTTGCCTTGTATATGGGCGGCTTCGATATCGCGGGTTTCATTCACGATCAGGTAATTCTCTGGCTGTTGCGCCATCGCCGACCGGAAGTGGTAGTGCTGATCAAGAAAGGTCTCAAAAGACATATCCGCTGCGGCCAGCGTCATCTCATGACCTGTTATTCCGTTGTCCCGAGCGCGCGCGAAGTAAGTGTGCAGTTGTTCGTCTTCAGTCCAGCCGGTGCCGTAGGGGCTGGCCAACATGCCAAGCACGATTGTGTCCTTCACAAATTGCTTCGCCTCATCCGACGCATCCCATGTCTTGCTTTCCTCGCTCGCGTGCAGCGCGGCACCGGATACGATTGCAATGGCGCTTGCGGCCAACAAAGTTTTCATGACTGAGCCTCCCAAATTGGTTTCGTGTGAGCTGCTGCTTTCGAGCCGCATCAAAAAACGATCCGGGTTCGCAGGCTGAACAACGTGATGCTATCCTGATTGGGGTTCAGCAGCGGATTGGAAATGAACTGTAGTGACGGCGTGATTTGCAGACCGGGTGAGATTGAAAAGCGATAGAATGCTTCCAGCGTGAACTGATCGCCGTCGATGTTTCTTGCTTCGGCCCAGTTCAAACCCAAACCGGCCAGATCGGTGTTTCGGCCGTAATAGCCCAGCCCGGCAGAAACCGAACGATCATACAGCGCTGCCGTGCCTTTCGACGCCCCTGCCCGAAAGAACGGCATCCATTTGTTTTCGACAAACCAAGCCGCGGAAAACACGGCGCCATAATCTTCTGCACGGCTGCCATCGTCGGCCGCATCTGCATGCCAGAGGGTCAAATGGACATTGTCGAAATAGATGCGATCAAAGCCCGAAGTGTAGCCAATCTCAAACGATTTGAAGAGATTGCCGTCGCTGAACACGTCAAGACTTGGATCAGACGGATCGGCGTTTGCGTCTGCAACGCTGGCAACCGCGTAGAAGTTTTCGTTCAGCTTTATCCCACCGGCAATGCCAATTCCCTGGTTGGGTGTGTTGATTGTCGGGTTGGTGTTGAACGAAAGGTTTTGGAACCCGCTGTAGGGGCTGACCAATCCATAGATATCCACAAAGTCCGTCACATCAATCTGGCCGACTTGCAGCGTCCACGCGCCGTTCTCGGCCCTTTCGGTCCAGAACAGGTTGGTCAGCAACAAACCATTGTCGTTGAAGGCAGTCCCGGTGATCGACAATGCGCCTCCGTCCAGCCCAAGGAATTGCGGGGCAACATCGGTGTATCCGTGCCGATCTTCGATTTTGAATGTCAATGAACCCCGCTCGGTTGCCTGCCAACTGCCGTAGACGCGAGCGATTCCACTTGCGGCTTCACCAGTTCCCAAATCGGCGTTCGTGGATTGACCCAACGCCAGGTAATCCACGTTGAACCGAAATCCGCTCTCGGCCAGCCGGTCTTTCCACCGAAACCAACCCGGCGCGATGTTGCGCGGAAATCCGGAACGGTATTGCGGATCGGTCAGGCCATCGCCAGGTTTCAGCTCGGCCTCGACCGAAGAAGGCCCGGACAACCCCTGCGCAGACGCCGTACCCGCGCAGGCAATACTCAATGCGGCAACAAGGCGCCTTATCATTCCGACGCCTTTGCGCCGCCAGTTTTACGATTGCCAGCAGCTCGGACGCGATCGGCTGCACGCTGTCTCCATTCCAGACCGTCGGCCTTGGTTTCCAGCGTTTCAACGCTGTCCGTCTCCAATTTGAAGGTTGCATTCATCGGCACAAGCCCATCCACGACCATCATGTTCTGAACCGAGGGTTCAATCGTCAGCCTACCTGTGAGCCGAACGGGTTCATGGAAGTAACTGGGGGCCCAGTCGCCGTTCAACCGCACCCGGATCATCTGGTTGGGCGGAGGCGGGGGCATGTGGCTGCACATCCCGCGTTCTGGCACCAAATATGCAACCGCTCGCCCGTCCGGATCATTCGGCGCGGGAATGGCAAAGCCTGTCAGCGTAACACTCTGGCCATCGAGTTGCGGATTTCCGTTTGTTCCTGCCTTTCTTCGCCGCTCTTTCACATCCTCTCGCTGATCGAGCAGCCAATCGACATCAACGCCACCCTCGGCCAAGGCGTCTTCAGTCTCGGTCAGAAGCTCTTGCCATTTCTGTCTTTCCTCAACGCTGCCGACATCCTGCTGCAACCTGCCGCGCAAGCGCACGACGAAGAGCAAATCGTCAAACTGTTCAGGGCTCAGATCACGATAAGGGTCATCGAACACCTGCACCGACGGGTCTGGAAGGTCAGACCAGTCAAGCGTCGCATGGGGCGTTGCCATTGCGGAATGACCGCTCAGGACCAAGCCAGCGAAAACTGCGGCGCGAAACCAAGGGAACATCAAATCTCTCCAACCGTTATTTGGGTCAGTCCAGTGTGTTCTTGTATATCACACCGTCCTTCATAATCAGTCGGATCGTTTCCGGGCTTTCCGGCCTCGGGTCGGCGCCAAACCATTGATCCCCGGTTCCAACGACGGAAAAGTCTTCAAGTGGGTTTCCGTCGATCAGCAGGATATCAGCATAGGCCCCTTCCTCGATAACGCCCAGTTTTCCGGCCGTATACGGGTTCATGAAATCGCCGGACAGCGCCACGATCTCGCCACCGATCGACGTCAAAGTGACCATCGACTGATAGGGCCCAAAAAACTCATTGTTCAGGTGTTTCTCGTAGGCAATCTGGATATTGCAAGCCTCGACCGAACCAACACAATCGGTCTGGAACCCCCGCTTCACCGGGCATTCCTTCATATTGTCGATATAGCCCGCAAATGTGGCTGAAGCGGATTTTGCCTTGGCCAGGCTCGACGGCACGTTTGCCACAGCCGGAATGTCCAGCAATCCAGGGTCGAAGGCGGTCAGGTTGGTGGTGATGTAGGCCCCTTTTTCGTTCATGACCTGGGCAATGTCACAGTCGAACGAGAAACCATGTTCGATCGACATCACACCCGCGTCCAACGCACTCAGGATAGCTTCCTTTCGATAGGAATGCGCCATGACATAGCTGCCATACTCATTTGCCACCTGCACAGCGGCCCTGATTTCTTCGGGCGATCCAGCAAGCAACTGCCATGGATCGAAGGCTGAAACGACACCGCCGGATTGCATGAATTTCAACTGCGTTGCGCCCATGCGGAAATTGTTACGCGCGAATTTATAAACGTCATCGACGCCGCTAACCTCTTGCGCCAAGTTTAGGCGGCTCATGTTGGTCTCTGAGCCGGGCGGCGCAGTGAAATTCGCAAAGTCAGCGTGACCACCTCGCGTTCCTATAAATGCGCCAGACGGGTAATAACGGGGGCCATCGATTTGCCCCGAGTCAATTGCCCTGCGCAACCCGCCATTGGCCCCCCCGGCGTCTCTGACCGTGGTAAAACCTTGCATGAGATACATCTCAGCCATTCGTGCACCGTGAATGGCGAAGTCCTCCCATGTTGTGTTGGCTTCCATCGCTGGCAGCGTAGGCCCCATCAACATCAAATGGGCATGGTTCTCGACAAAGCCCGGGCTCAACGTCCGCCCCCCGCCGTCAATCACAACGGCGTTGGGCGCGTCCACCGCTTCGGTTGAAACAGTCTTGATCAGGTTGCCCTCGACCAGAACATTTGCATTCTCGATACGTTGCTCATTCACGCCATCAAAGACGTGCACATTGGTAAACAGCGTTTGAGGATCTTCTTCATCCTGAGCCTGCACAGCCGCCGAAAAACCAAAAACTGCCGCGACCACTACCGCCGGGCAAATGGACATTCGCATGTTGGTCATAGGGTCTCCCTTCACATTCACGTTTTACCAAACGTAGCCCGAAAACTCTTGGGCGGGTTGCCACTTTTGGATTAACATGTGCGAATGTGACCGCAAAAAAGGCCACTGAACGAAACCATTGGTTTAAAAAAGGGTGACGGGCGTGCCACTCAGCTCCACTTCTGAAGCGCATAGCGAAGGCTTTATCCGCCTCGCGCTGGCCGCCCCTTTTCTGCAATATCTCACCGACCGCAGGATCAATCCGCAACCGGCCTTGGATCAGGTCGGCTTGAAGGCCGACCTGCTGTCCGACCCATCTGTCTATGTCCACTCGGAACTGGTCTATGGTCTGTTGAATGCCTTCTCAGAGTTGTCAGGGGATCGATACCTTGGCCTGAATGTAGGAGAGACATTTGACCTGCAAGGATGGCCGCCATTCGCTCGGTCGCTGCAATCCTCGAACACTCTGTTCGAGTTTTTTGCCCGGTTCGTAAGGCTTGTTCCACAAGAGTCCAACGCCGTCCGGCACAGTCTTGTCGTGGAAGCAGACAAAGCGATCTATCGGATCGCACGGCAACAAGAACCAACCGTTCCGCCCGTTCAGGTTACCGGGTTTGGAGCTGCCATCTATGTGCGCCTGTTGCAAAGCGTGGTCGGAAACGCGTGGGATCCGTCCCGGGTGCGATGGGAAAGCAGATACATCCTTGGCTTGCCACGCGGTTACAAAGGTATCGAAGTCGGCCTTGGACCCAACCCCGGAATGCAGATCAGTTTTCCCGTGGAATGGTTGTTTCTACACCATGCGGCAGAGGAGTCCGAAACGCCGACAGACACGATTCGACACAATGAAGACGTCACCGTAGTTGCCGCTTTGCGGTCTGTCTTGCGTGGAAAACTGGATGAGTCAGAGCTGGGGCCGGAGGTTGTGGCCGGATTGCTGGGTATCCAGCCCGAGCGGTTCCTGAAGGCACTTCAGAAACATCAGACAACACTTCCCCGAGAGGTAAGGCGTCTGCGGGTCGATGTCGCCAAGGAGCACCTCAGAGAAAGCAATATGACAGTTGCCGAGATCGGCCTCATGCTTGGCTATTCCGACAAGTCCCACTTCACTCGGTTTTTTCGAAGCCAGACCGGTGTGACGCCAACAAAATTCCGCCTTGGATAGCAACCGCGCTGCGAATGGGCGGGTTGGCGTTCCACTGCCTCTCTCATGTATGTCCACCAAGGGATGGCCATGATTTGCGCTACGTTCATGGATCAATGCCAAAGGTTGAAAAAGCAATTGCCCGATGGCCCTTTTGGCAACGCATGCGACGTCACGCATGCCTTTTGCGGCTCGATCGGACGTGATCTTGAAAGCGGCAGGAAAGGATATGCCCTTGAACCGTTCCGCAGTTTGTGCAACTTCAAATCGCTGACAACACCAGGCATCTCTGGGAACCTGTGCGCTTGGCGGCAGTGCAAGACGGCGCTTGGGTACATCTGCGGATTGGAAAAGGCGCTTCGGTTACGCTGAAGATGTCAGGAGTTCGAGTGTCTCTTCACCCACCTTTTTACCTTCTGAATTTCGACGCTCAAACACGGTTGAATCGACGTGGCGGCGTTGCAACCGGTTGCAAGTTCAGGTCGATGATGCATAATGCTGGGGCAATGCCAAACTTACCTGCTTTCCTGCCTCGCTGTTATCGGAGTCCCGCAGCGTGAGTGTGACCCTGAAAGACGTGGCCGCCTTGGCTGGCGTTTCACGGTCCGCCGTGTCGCGCACCTTTACCGAAGGTGCCTCGGTTTCCGCAAAAACGCGCAGCAAGGTTGAAAAGGCGGCCCGTGAGCTGGGCTACAGCCCCAATGCTCTGGCTTCGTCTCTGACGACCGGGCGCACCAAACTGATCGGGTTGATTTCGAACAACTTTCACAACCCGATCTTTCTGGAAGTCTTCGACCAGTTTACACGCGCCTTGCAGGAACGCGGCCTGCGCCCGCTGATCGTGAACCTGACGGACGAGACCGAGCCCGCCAATTCCGTACGCATGCTGCGGCAATACTCGGTGGATGCGGTGATCGTCGCCTCGTCGACCTTGCCGCCCAGCTTTGCCAAGGCGTTCCACGATGCTGGCGTACCGGTGGTGCACACGTTCGGCCGGTCTGCCACCTCGCCCGAGGTGCATGTGGTCGGGATCGACAATGTGGAATGCGGGCGCATGGCCGCGCGCGAGCTGGTCGCCCGGGGTTATGCCAGCGTGGGCTATCTGGGCGGGCCGCAGGACGCGACCTCGTCCCTGGACCGGCAGCGGGGCTTTTTCGAGGAAATGGCCAACCATCCGCAGATTCCGGTCAACCACTCCTTCGCCGGGGCTTATTCCTTCGAGGCCGGCCGGGCCGAGATGCTGCGCCTGCTGGCCGGTGACCCGGCGCAGGCCTATTTCTGCGGCGACGACATCCTGTCGATCGGGGCGCTGTCGGCGCTGGCTGATCACGGGCTGAAACCGGGCACCGATATCGGGATCATCGGCCTGAACGACATGGAAATGTCGCGCTGGGAATATATCAACCTGACGACCATCCATCAGCCGATCAAGCAGATCATCACCTCGTCGGTCGATCTGGTCGAAGAGATGCTGAAAACACCCGACCGCTACCCCGAAGCGCGGATCTTCCCCTGCCGGGTGGTCGAGCGGGGCACGTTGCGGCCCCGCCCCTGATCAGCGGAACATCGGCGGGCGGGCGTCCTGCCAGGCACCATCTGCTTTGCCCGACGCAACAGCCGCGTGCACCGCTGCGATCGATCGCACGCCATCCGCTGCGTTGGGCAGGCCATCCCGGCTTTCACCGCGGATCGCATCCGCCAGATCGCAATAGATATTGGCAACGGCCAGCGGGAAGCCTTCGGGGTGCGCGATGGCGACCCGAGACAGGCGTTGCACTTCATCATGCAGCCCCCCCTCGCCCTTTTCGATGATCTGGGTGCGCCCTCCTACCGGGGTGTAGATCAACTGGTTGGGTTGCTCTGACGCCCAGCGCAACCCGCCGGTTTCACCAAAGACCTGTATGTCAAAGCCATGCTGGCGCCCGATCGCCACAGAAGATGTCCAAAGACGCCCGACCGTGCCGCCTTCCATACGGAAGTTGATCATTGCATCGTCTTCCAGTTCCCGGCTTGCGATCGTTGAGGCCATATCAGCCGAAAGCGTCTTCACCTCGTCATCACAGATAAAACTGGCCATATGCAGGGCGTGGATACCGCAATCGGCGAACTGCCCGGAAACCCCTGCCATCGCAGGGTCATAGCGCCAGCGCACGCGCGGATTGTCCGCATCGGTGGCATCCCCATGATGGCCGTGGCTGAAATTGGTCACCACAAGACGCACCCGTCCGATCTCGCCCGAGCGCACCATAGCGCGGGCCTGCCGCACCATCGGATAGGCGGAATAGCAGTAGTTCACCGCGCAGATCTTTCCCGATGCTTCGGCGACACGGACTATTTCCTCACCCTCTTCCACAGTCATTGTCATCGGTTTTTCACACAAGACATTGAAGCCCGCTTCAAGATAGGCCTTGGCGATCTCGAAATGTGTCGAATTCGGCGTGGCGATTGTCACCAGATCGATCCGGTCTTCACGGTCCTTCTCACCCGCCAGCATCTCTTGCCAGTCGCCATAGGCGCGATCGGCGGCAACGCCCAATCGCTGCGCGTATTCCCGACCCGCTTCGGGCCGGTGATCCAGCGCGCCAGCGGCAAATTCAAACAGCCCGTCAGCCTGTGCCCCCAAGCGGTGCGCGGGGCCAATCTGGCTGCCTTCACCACCACCGATCATGCCCCATCTCAACTTAGCCATGGTCATTGTCTCTCATTAGAACTTTTTTGTTTGAGCGATCAGAAATCGCGGATGTCTTTCCACTGCCGCTGCTCTGACGATGCCAAGGCGGCGGCAAGCACCCGGTTGACCTCATGCCCGTCGCGAAAGGTGGGCCAAGCGGCTCTTCCGGTGTGAATGGCCTGAAGAAAATCTTTGGCCTCGATAATGATCTGGTCCTGATAGCCTGTTCCGTGGCCCGGACCTTGGCAGAAGGGCTCGTAATCCGGATGCGCCGGGCCGGTCAGGATTTTTGTGAACCCACGAGACGCTTCGGGCCCTTCCCGCTTATACAGCCACAGCGCGTTCTGGTCCTCCTGATCGAACCGGATGGCGCCCTTTGTTCCCGATATTTCATAAGCATAGCCCATTTTTCGCCCCGTCGCGACGCGGCTGAAATACAGGTTGCCCATAACCCCGTTTTCAAAACGGCACATCATCTGGGCATGGTCGTCATTTGTCACCTCACCGCCCGGTCGGGTTTTGTGAACCGTTTCAACATCCGCCATCACTTGCGCGATCGGACCAACCAGCGCCAATGCACCGTTGACCATATGCGGTGCCAGATCTCCGATGGTGCCATTGGCCATGCCCGTCGTACGCCAAGAGGCAGGAGCGTGCGGGTCGGCATAGAAATCCTCGGTGTGCTCGCCCCGGAACCAGGTGATATCCCCGATTTCACCATTGGCAATAAGTTGGCGGGCGTATTGGGTCGCAGGTGTACGAACATAGTTGAACCCCACCATGTTGACCGCGCCAGACGCTTCGGCAGCAGCAACCATGGCCAGACTGTCGTCAAGGGATGCGCCCAGTGGTTTTTCACACAAGACCGGTTTACCCAATTCAAACGCTGCTTCGGCAATCTGGCGATGTGTCGATTGAGGAGAGGCGATGACAATTGCCTCGACCCTGGGATCTTCAACCAATGCCCGCCAATCATCGGTCGCTTTGTCAAATCCGTAGGCTGTCCTGTAACGTTCGGCGCTTTCAGGGCTGGACGCACAAATGACCTCGAGCCGGGGTCGCAATGCCGTGTTGAACACCGCGCCGACCGCTGACATAGCCACGGAATGGGCCTTGCCCATATAGCCGCCGCCGACGATTCCAATTCCGATTTCAGGCATCTGCAACGGCTCCGAACATATCATTTGCAACCGGTTGCAAAATCAGTATCGTGTGAATCGATTCAACGCAAGGTCCAAACTTGCCGACCCATTCTGCCGGAGGACAAAACTTGAGCGCTTTGATGGATGGTATCAAAGGAAACCGCTTCGCCGTTCTGGGTCGCGCAGGCATGGACCTGTTCGCTGACCCAATTGGCGTCAAAAGCGAGGATGCCAGCACGTTTCATGCCGACCTTGGTGGTTCTTCTGCCAATATTTGTGCCGGGCTGGTCAAGTTGGGCAGCGAGGCGTCGCTGATTACGTCCGTCTCGGACGATGCGATTGGGCGGTTCTGTCTGAACCGGTTGCGGCATTACGGTGTGGACACATCCTATATCCGCGTTCTGGGCGGCGAATACCGCATGTCTCTGGCCGTGTACGAAAGCCGGATCGAGGACTTTCAGAATGTGATCTATCGCAACGGGGCCGTTGATTTCCAAGTCACCAAAGAGGATATGGACAGGGTCGATTATTCATCTTTTTCGGCAATCATCTCGGCTGGAACTGTCTTTGCGTCCGAACCGTCGCGCAGCGCCACATTCCGGGCCTTCGAGAACGCCCGAAGCGCAGGCCTGCCGATCATCTTCGACATCGATTACCGCCCATACAGCTGGCCCTCGGCCGAGGTGGCTGCCGAAGTTCTGTCGCGGGCTGGCGAAGCCAGCAACCTGATCGTCGGCAACGACGAAGAGTTCGGATTCATGGCCGGCGGCATCGAAAAGGGTTTTGCCAAAGCGCAGGAACTTGCCCAAAAACCGGATCGGATCGTCATCTACAAGATGGGCGAAAAAGGTGCTGTCACCTTTGTGGACGGGCAAGAGCTGCGAACCGGTATTTACCCGGTTACGGCCGTCAAACCCAACGGGGCTGGCGACAGTTTCATGGCCGGGCTGCTGGCCTCGATCGCGGCCGGGCACGACCTGAAAGACGCCGTCATGCGCGGTTCGGCCTGCGCGTCGATCGTGGTGTCGCATCCCGGTTGCGCACCCGCCATGCCAACGACACCAGAACTGGACGCGTTCCTCGCTTCGCATCCCGGCCCGACCACATAGGAGAGTACCATGCATATCGCGCCCTATGACAATCAGAACAAACCCATCGTAGACGCCGATGATCCGACGGTTCCGCTGAACTATTTCAACATCGTCAAACTGAAAAAGGGCGAGGCCTTCGAATACACGGTCCCGGGTTACGAGACCTGCATCGTGCCCGCCACCGGCAGCGTCGACGTGGACGTCGAAGGCGTGCGCTTTGCCCATCTGGGCAACCGGGGCGAGGATGTCTGGGATGGCGAGCCCGAGGGCGCCTATGTCCCGTCGGGGGCACGGGCGCAGATGGTCTGCGTGTCAGAGACGGCCGAGGTGTTCGTGGCAGGCGCAAAGTATGACAAGGTGCTGGATCCGTTCGACGTGCGCGAGCATGACCTGGTGCAATATGGCAGCGACGACACCAAGACCCATCGCAAGATCAAGCATATCCTGGGCCAGAAACAGCATGACAAGGTCGGCCGCCTGCTGGTGAGCGAGCTGTTCACCGTGGGTCAGGGCGGCTGGTCCGGCTTTCCCAGCCACAAGCACGACACCAACCGCCTGCCGGACGAGACCCGTCATGACGAAACCTACAATTTCCGCTTCAAACCCAACTGGGGCTCGGGCCTGCAGATGCTGCAGCGCGAGGACAACGAACCGGGCGATGCCTATCACATCGTCGATGGCTCCACGATCTGCATCGACAAAGGGTATCACCCCTGCTGCGTGCTGCCGGGATACGAGATGTATTACTTCACCATCCTCGGCGGGCTGACCCAGCGGTCGCTGGTGCAGTATTTCCAACCCACCCATGCCTATCAGATCGAAACGATCCCGGGCATCAAAGACATGATCGCCAAATTCAAATGACCCTCGCTACGCTCAAAGACGTCCTGCAACCCGCCTACGAACAGGGCTATGCCGTCGGCGGCCTGGTGACGCTGGGCTGGGAGGACATGCGCGCCTATGTCGCCGCCGCCGAGGCCGAGAAAGCCCCGGTGATCCTGCAAGCCGGACCCAGCTGCCGCGAGCACACCCCGCTGCCGATCCTGGGCAAGATGTTCCGGTATCTGGCCGAAAACGCCTCGGTGCCCGTGGTGGCGCATCTGGATCACGGCTATACCTTCGAGGATTGCAAGATCGCGTTGGACAGCGGGTTCACCTCGCTGATGTTCGACGGGTCGCGCAAGCCCTTGCAGCAGAACATCGATGAAACCGCCGCGATTGCCGAAATGGCCCATTCCGCCGGGATCTCGTGCGAGGGCGAGATCGGCTTCGTCGGGTATTCCGGCGGTGAAGGCTCAAACGGCACGGATCCCGAGGAAGCCGCGAAGTTTGCCCGCGACAGCGGCGTCGACGCGATGGCAATCTCGGTCGGAAACGTCCACCTTCAGCAGAACAAGGAAGGTGGTCTGGACGAAAACCGCATACGCCAGATCGACTCCATGACAGAGGTTCCACTGGTGATCCATGGCGGATCGGGTGTGCCGGTCGAACAGCGCGCGCGGCTGGCGCGTGAAACCGCGATCTGCAAATTCAACATCGGGACCGAGTTACGCATGGCCTTCGGCACCGCGCTGCGCGAGGCCGTGAACCGCGACCCCGACCGGTTCGACCGGGTGACGATCCTGAAGGAAACCCACGATCCGGTCATGGCTGCCGCCCGCACCGTGATCCGCGCCTTTGGTGCGCCACCGCAGCGGTGACGCTCAGAGCGTGAATGCCGACCGGAAGGCGTTTAGCGCGTCTTCCGGGTCGCCTGCGGCGAAGGCTTCCATCCCGACAGGGCCACGATAACCCAGATCGTTCAGCGCACGCGCCACGGCGGCATAGTTGATCTCGCCGGTTCCGGGCTCGCACCGACCGGGATTGTCGGCCACCTGCACCTCTCCGATCCAGGGCAGGCATTTTTCACACCAGCGGATCAGATCCCCCTCGCCGATCTGGGTATGGTACAGGTCGAGATTGATCCGCAACTGCGGACGATCAACCGACGAAACCAAGGCGAGCACGTCCGCCGTTGACCCGAACGGACAGCCGGGATGGTCCAGCAGGTTCAGGTTTTCAAGCGTGAACACCACATCTTCGGCCTGGGCCAGATCACAGATCCGGTTCAGGGTGTCCCTGGCCTTCAGCCACATCGGCCCTGTGACCACGTCATGCTGCCAGATCGGTATGCCACCATCACCCAGACCGGTGCCGTGCAGGTTCAGACGCGCAACGCCAAGTCGCTTGCCGACCTGAATTGTTTCGGCGGCCGAGGCCAGCAGCATCTTGGCCCCGTCATCGTCGGCCAGCCGCCCCTGAAGATAGCCGTTCATGATGGTGAAACTGGCGCCGGTTGCGACCAGTCTGGGAATATCGAGCTCTGGCCAGTTCCACAGCCCGACGCCGAACCCCATCTCGGCCAGCCGGGCGGCACGCCAATCCATCGGCCTGTCCAGCCACAGCATCTCGGCACAGGCCGCAAGTTGAAACGGTTGAGGCATTGATTTCTCTTTCGGTATGGAAAGACTTAGATCGACCCGCCTTCGACCATGAAATTCCCCGCGCTGCACATGGCCGCGTCATCCGAGGCCAGAAACAGCACCATCCGCGCCACATAGACCGGGTCGATCGGGTCGGGCAGGCATTGGCGGTCGATCTGTTTGGCCAGCGCCTCGGGCGTGACCCACAGGTCTTTCTGGCGCTGGGTCATGATCCAGCCGGGCACGACCGTGTTGACCCGGATCCGGTGATCGCCCAGCTCGCGCGCCATGGTGCGGGTCAGGCCATGCACCGCCGATTTCGCTGTGGCATAGGCGGGAAAGCCCGCACCGGCCTCCCACCACGAATTCGACCCGATATTGATGATCGAACCTGCACCCTTGGCGATCATTCCTGGTGCCACCGACTGAATGGCAAAGAACATGTGGCGGATATTGGTCGCCATGCGCTCATCCCAATAGTCTGGCGTTACCTCGCGCCAGTCGTGCCGGTCATCCCGGGCCGCGTTGTTTACCAGCACATCCGCGTCGCCCAGCTCTTCCACCAGTTGCCCTATTGCGGCGTTCATCTCGTCAATGTTGCGCAGATCGCATTGGGCGAATGTATGCTCTCCGTCCAGTTCGGAAAGCAAAGCAAGCCCGGCATCGGCGTTGAGGTCCAAAAAACCAACCTTTGCCCCCTGTTCGGCAAAGGCCCGAACGGTTTCCGCGCCAATTCCGCCGGCGCCTCCGGTGATGAAAACCGTCTTACCTGCAAGGCTTGGGTAATTGGCGAAAGTATGGCTCATCCGTCACGCTCCATGATCCACGCGACCTCGGGGGCCGCAACAAAGCGCCATTTCCGCAGAGGTCCGGCCATGACGTTCAGATAGTACATCTCGAACCCATAGGGTGCACCGCAAGGGTGATGGCCGCGCGGGACGATCACAACGTCGCCATCTGATACCGCCATCGTCTCATCCAACTGGCCGTCATCGGTGTAAACCCGCTGGATCCCAAATCCGTTCGACGGGTTCAGGCGGTGGTAGTAGGTCTCTTCCAGATAGGTGATGCGGGGATAGTCATCCTCGTCGTGGCGGTGGCTGGGATAGGAGGACCAGTGGCCGTTCGGCGTGAACACCTCGGTCACCAGCAGGCTGTCTGCGTAGTCCTCATTCTCCATGGCGATATTGTTGATATATCGCGTATTTACCCCTTTGCCGCGTTCGGTCAGGGTTATGCCATCAGGTCCAATCCGACGCGCCGTATGACCGCCCTTACCCGGCGCCGAACAGATGGCCACAACGCAGTCGGTTTCCGCCACGGCCTCCCACTCGGTTCCGTTGGGCAGATACAGGCAATGCGGCGGTGTTTTTTCGAATACACTCATCCGGTCGCCCAAAATGCCCCAATCCTGTCCGGCCCCGGTGATCCGCGCCTTGCCTTCAACCATCACAACGATGACTTCGCGATCCGCGGTCACTTCGTTTGCGCGATCCCCGGCCTTTAGATGATAAAGCCCAAAGCCCACATGATTCCATCCAGCGCTTGACGGAGTGATGTCATGTACCTTGCCGTGGGTTCCGATCGGTTTCTTCAGCAGGTCTGCCATTCTTGTTCTCCTTCTTGGGCGGCCCCCGAGTGCCCGCCTGTGTTGAATTCAGGCAGCTTGCCTTTGGTTCCGGGCCGATAGGGACTGGGCCAGCTGCGCCTCGGTCCATCCTTCCGCAACCGCGCGACGCAGAATATCCGCCTGGCTTTCCGGCGCATTGCCCCCGACCGGGGGGTCCGTGTCCAGATTGGTCGGGAAGGGATAGCACTCTGCCGTGGCCGCTATGACCGCGTCCAGTTCTGCTACCGTCAGATCGCCCCATTGTTTCAGAGCAATCAAAGATGGGAATACCGCCTCGGACATCGCCCACCGATCCACCGACTCCATCGCGCGCCCGAAGGCGGATGAGATTTGCAGCAGGTTTGCCATGCGATTGATGTCGGCGCTGCTGTTCGCGCCCGCCGCATGGAACAGCGCCGGATTGAAGAACACCGCGTCCCCCTTTTCCAATGGCAACTGGATACAGCTGTCTTCGAAATGCGCCCGGTGTGCTTCATCGTGGAACGCCAGATAGCCCGGCGGGTAGAGCTGCGAGAACGGCAACAACTTGGTCGGCCCGCTTTCCACCGGCATGTCAAAATGCGCAACCGCCCCTTGCAGGGTCAGCGAGGCCGTCACCAGATGAGCCTGTGCGGGATACCTGGCCGCGCTTTCGGCGCTTTGAAACCCAAGGTGATAATCCCGATGCGCCTGTTGCGCCTTGCCACCGGGGCGCACCTGATTGATCTGAGCAGTCACCTGATAGTTCGGGCCAAGCCACGCTTCACATGCCGCCGCTATCGCCGTGTTCCCGAAATAGAGCGCAAAGCCCTCGGGGTCGCGCAGGCATTGCTTTTGCAGCGCGTTCCACACCCGGTCATTCGCGCCCGAGGCGGCAAAGTGATCGCCTTCACCGGCGCCACCCTGGCGTTCTTCTTCGATGATTTCACGAAACACATCCGTCGCCCGATCAATGATCGACGTGTCGGGATACGCCCCTTTCAGGGCGATCACACCGGCGGATTTGCCCAGCACCCGGCCCCATTCTGCCAGCAAGGCCCTGCGCGTATCAGGCCGTTCCAAACCGGGGCTCAGTGCCTGCATATCATAGACGGGCACGTTCTTTTCGACCGAGGCGGCAAAAGGCACCGTCTCGGCGGAAAGAGTCTGAGAGGTCAACACCTTGAATTCATCCAGATCACAGGATTCCTGGTCGAAATAGCCGACGAAACCGAGTTCTTGATTCACCATGATCTTTCTCCTCTTTCATGGCTTCGGTGTTGCCCCGAAGGGCGGGTTGTTACGCTTTGATCTCCAATCCTGCCTGACCGCAGACTTCGACAATGTGGTCATAGCCCATTTTCGAGTACTCATAGGGCGGCGCCTTGGCCGGGTCCTGCTCTGCCTCGACCACGATCCAGCCGTTGTAATCCATTGCTTTCAGTGCATTGGCCACGGCCTGAAAGTCTATGCAACCGTCACCCGGCACAGTGAACGCGCCCGCGATCACCGCATCCAGAAAACTGCGATTGTTCTCACGCGTGTCCTGTACGATTTCGGGGCGGATATCCTTGAAATGCACGTGATGCACCCGGTCGCCCCAACGGTTCAGCGTGGCCATCACATCGCCGCCACCAAACAGCAGATGGCCCGTATCGAAACACAGGCTCAATTCGGGGCCTGACCCCTCCATCAGCCAGTTCACCTCATCTTCACTTTCGATGATCGTGCCCATGTGATGGTGATAGGCCATGGGCATGCCCTGATCTGCCATCCACTTGGCAAGTTCGGTCAGCCTGCCCGCATAGGCCAGAACCTCGTCCCGCGACAATTTGGGGCGATCATTGACAGGCGTTCCGATCTGTCCCTGGACGGTATTGGAACATTCGGCATAGACGATGCACGGGCTGTTCAGCGCAACGAATTGTTCGACCTGTTCACGCACCACGGCGATCTCGGCGTGCAGGTCGTTGACCAGCGTGCTGCCCGAGCACCACCCCCCGCACAGCGCGATGTCATTTGCGTCCAGATAGGCCCGCAACCCTTCGGTGTCGGCGGGCATCCTCTGGCCTCGTTCGACACCTGTATAACCGATCTCGCGCGCTTCTTTCAGCGCCTGCTCCATCGTGTAAGCTGCGGTCAGGTCCGGCAGGTCGTCATTCTGCCAGGCAATCGGAGAGATGCCGATCTTCACGCTCATTTCGTGTTTCTTTCCTTGATGGCGGCTTCATAGGCCGCGCGTTTTTCATTCACTTCGGGGCGGGTGCTGACCTCGGGCACCGCCACTTCCCACCAGGTTCCGCCATATTCGGTCGATGGATAGGGATCGGTGTCGATCACCACGACATAGGGGCCTTTGACCTCATCGCGTTTGGCCAGCGCGTCTTCGAGCTCGGCAATCGAACTGACCTTGACCGAAGTCGCCCCCATCGCTGCCGCATGGGCGGCAAAATCGATGGCTGATTTTGTCTCGTGCACAGTGTGGTCGAGAAGGTTGTTGAACTCGGCCCCGCCTGTCCCCATTTGCAGACGGTTGATGCACCCAAACCCGCGGTTGTCCGTGACGACAACGGTGAACGAAATCCCCATCATCGCCGCCGTCGCCATTTCCGAGTTGGCCATCATATAAGTGCCATCACCGGTAAAGCAGATCACGTCGCGGTCGGGCTGGGCCATCTTGATGCCCATGGCACCAGCGATCTCGTACCCCATGCAGCTGAAACCATATTCCATGTGATAGGCACCGGGGCGTGGTGCCTTCCAAAGCTTGTGCAGCTCACCCGGCATCGTGCCGGCAGCGCACATCGCAACAGTGTTTTCCTTGGCGGCCCGCTGCACGGCGCCGATCACCTGCATATCCGTTGGCAGCGCATTGCTGTCCGTCGGGGCATCCGTCAGCGCATCAACTTTGCCAAACCAATCAGATTTCAATGCCGCAGGCAGATCCGGCGCGCGATGGCCGCCCAGCGCTTCTCTGAGCTCATCCAGACCAACCCGAGCGTCGGCCTGCAACGGCATCGCTCCGTGCTTTTCGGCGTCATAGGCGGCAGTGTTCAAGCTGATCAACTCGCGCTCGGGGTTCGCGAACAAACCCCATGACCCGGTGGTGAAGTCCTGAAACCGGGTGCCGACGCCCAGCACAAGATCCGCCTTTGCGCAGATGTCATTGGCGGGTTCGCCCCCGGTCACACCAACGGGACCAAGGTTGAGCGGGTGATCCCAGGGCAATGCGGACTTGCCGGCCTGTGTCTCGGCCACGGGGACATTGTGTGCCTCGGCAAAACGCTGCAACGTGGCGGTTGCGTCCGAATAATGCACACCTCCGCCAGCAACGATAACGGGGCGCTTGGCGGCCTTGATCGCAGCAACGGCGCGCGCCAGTTCCCCCTCATCCGGGCGAATGCGGCGCTGATACCAGACGCGCGGCTCAAAGAAGCTTTCGGGATAGTCGTATGCTTCGGCCTGCACATCCTGACAAAAGGCCAGCGTCGCCGGGCCGCAATCCGCCGGGTCCGTCATCGTGCGGAAGGCGCGCGGCAGAGCCGTCAGCAGATGTTCCGGGCGGGTGATGCGGTCGAAATACCGGCTGACCGGTCTGAAACAATCATTCGCACTGATGGTTCCATCCGAGAACACTTCGGGTTGCTGCAAAACCGGATCGGGGCCACGCGTCGCAAATACATCGCCAGGCAGCAACAAAACAGGCAGACGGTTTACATGGGCCAGAGCAGCGGCCGTGACCATATTGGTGGCCCCCGGTCCGATCGACGATGTCACCGCCATGGCGCGCCGCCGGCCCAACTGCTTGGCATAAGCAATCGCGCTGTGTGCCATGGTCTGTTCGTTGTGACCGCGATAGGTGGGAAGACTGTCTTTCGCCCCATGCAGCGCCTCGCCCAGACCTGCCACGTTGCCATGGCCGAAGATCGCCCACACACCTGCGATGAACGGCTCTCCAGCCTCGTTCATCTGCGCCCCGAGATAGCGCACCAGAGCCTGCGCCGCGGTCAATCGGACTGTTTTGCTCATCATGATCCCTTTCAACTCGGAGCCGCCATCGGCGGTCCGCGGGTTTTCTCATTTTCGAAGGTGTCAGGCCTTTTTCCAGAGCCTGAAATCAGAGTGGCGTCAGGTGCCACCGCCCGATGGATGCCCCCGTGAGGGCATCCGAGTGTTTTGCTTTAGACAGTACCGCCCAGCGATCCCTCAAGCTCGGCCATTTCCTGACCGCCGGCCATAAGGTCCTGCAACTCTTCGGGTGTGATTTCACCGCGTTTGGCCGTGCCCAGAGTTTTGCCGCGGTTCAGTACGGTAAAACGATCACCCACCGCCAGCGCATGGCGCACGTTGTGGCTGATGAAAACCACGCCGACACCCTGGCTGCGCACCCGGTCGATCGTAGCAAGAACATTCGACGTCTGACGCACACCAAGCGCCGAGGTCGGTTCGTCGAGGATCAGGATCTTGGCGCCGAAATACACCGCCCGCGCGATGGCCACCGTCTGACGTTCGCCGCCGGACAATGTCCCAACCGCCTGATCCGGTGCGCGCAGATTGATGCCCATCTTGCGCATCTCTTCCATGCAGACTTCGTTTGCATGATCCACATCGAACCGCTTGAGCAACCCTTTGCCCTTGGTGGGTTCGCGCCCCATGAAGAAATTGCGCGTCACGCTCATCAGCGGGATCATCGCAAGATCCTGAAACACGGTCGCGATGCCCGCTTCCATCGCGTCACGCGGCGTGTCGAAATGCAACGGCTGACCTTCGAACAAAATCTCGCCCTTGGTGGGTTTGTGCACCCCGGACATGGTCTTGATGAAGGTGGACTTACCCGCGCCGTTGTCGCCCAGCAGGCAATGGCATTCCCCGGGCTTGACGTCAAAGCTGACGCCAGCAAGCGCGATGATATTGCCAAAGTGCTTTTCGATGTCTTTCATCTGAACGATGGGCGCCTGATCATCGACGGCATCTCCATGGTGGAACTTGGTGTCTTCGGTCATATCAGCGCTCCCCGGTTACGCGCTTGCGGATCGCGTTGTTGAACAGAACGGCAATCAACAGCATGGCACCCAGGAAGACCTGGAACCAATCCTGATCAAAGTCGGTATAGGTCAGTCCGATGACGACCATTCCAAAGATGATCGAGCCGAAGAAAGCCCCGATGGCCGAGCCGTATCCGCCGGTCAGCAGGCAGCCGCCGATCACCGCGGCGATGATCGCCTCGAATTCTTTCTGGAACCCCCTCCGCGCATCGGTCGAGCCTGCGTCCATGACGGTGATGATCGCCACAAGGGCGGCACAGCACGCCGTCAGCATGAACAGTGAAACCTTGACGCGGTTCACCGGTACACCCGAATTGGATGCAGCCGTGCTGTCACCACCCGAGGCGAAAATCCAGTTCCCCACCGGGGTACGCAGCAGCACGTAGGTCGCCGCCAGTGTAATGACGATGAACCACAGGATTTCGACCGGAATACCGGGGACCTTGGGCGCACCGCTTTTGAATGTATCGATCATGCCGTTGGCGGCCAGCCATGCGAACAGGCTGCCGAATGCTTCGCCCGAAAAGAAGGGCGCCAGCCAGTCGTTTTCGACCGCGTCGCGCACGCCGCGCAGCTGGGTCGAACCGCCTGTCGCCATTTTCAGACCCACCAGTGACAGGCCACGAAGGATGAACAGAAACGCCAGCGTTACAATGAACGAAGGCAGGCCAGAACGGATCACGATATTGCCGTTAATCGCACCGACACAGGCCGCAAATACGAATGTCATTGGGATGGCAAAGATCAGCGGTAATTGCCAGGTCACGACGCAGACGCCGAAAAACAGCCCCGAGAACGCAACCATCGATCCGATCGACAGGTCGAACTCTCCACCAATCATCAGCAGTGCCGCACCGATCGCCAGGATACCCAACTGTGCCGCAGGAGTCATGAAGTTCATGACACCGGCAAGAGTGAACATCGATTCATCTGCGGTGATCGCAAAGAACACGAATACCAGAACCGCACCTGCAATGGCGCCCAGCTCGGGTCTTTTCATCAGTTTGGTCAGGAATGGTTCTTTCTTGACCCTTTCGTCCGACAGGACGGGCGCTGATTCACTCATGGTTTCCTCCCAATTCGGTGAGACCGGCGCGTTGGCGCCGATCCTGTTGTTTGTCGAGCCGCGCCGAAATCAGCGGATACCTTGCGCGGACAGTTCGATGACCTGTGCGGCCTTGTCCTGAGTGATCAGGTTCGGACCCGAAGGCACGTCGCCACCCGGCATCAGGCCGTATTTGGCGTGCAGACCCATGAAGTTCACCGACAGGTAGCCCTGAAGGTACTGCTGCTGGTCGATGGCAAAGGCCGCGTCACCATCCACGATTGACTGGAGGAAGTTGGCCGAAAGGTCGAACGAGGCAACATTCAAATCCCGCCCCGAGGCTTTGGCCGCGGCGACCGAAGGCTCGCCGGCCGAGCTTGCGCCCAGAGCCATAACGGTATCAACGCTTTCGTCAGCGGCCAACGCGGCGGCAACTTTGGACTCGATCTCGGACGGATCGTTCGAGGTCGGCAGAACGGTTACTTTACCGCCGAACCCTTCGGTGAAGCCTTCGCAGCGCAGGTCAAGTGACACGTTGCCGACCTCGTGGTTAACACAGATCGCATTCGTTCCACCCATCGAGGCCAGCTCTTCACCAGCCGCCTTGCCCGCATCATATTCGTCCTGACCCACATGCAGCAAAGCACCCAGTTCCTTGGCCACTTCCGCACCCGAGTTGATCGAGATCACCGGGATACCGGCGGCAACCGCACGTTCGATCGAGGGGCCAAGCGCATCGGCATCCGGGATCGAGACGATCAGCCCGTCAGGCTCCTGGTTCACGGCTGCGTCGATCAGCTGCGACATGGCAACCATGTCAAAGGTCTCAGGTGCACGATATTCCACGTTGACACCGACATCTTTTCCGGCCTGCTCAACGCCGTTCTTCACGACGTTCCAGAATGCGTCATTGGCCTGGCCATGCGACACGACCACGATTTCCTGCGCAAATGCAGGTGTGGCCAAGGCCAGTGCCCCCGCAGCAAGCGCGCCTTTAACGAATTTCTTCATTTCAGTTTCCTCCCAATGGTTCAGTCTGATCTTCTGTCGGGGTACCAGCCCCGATCATCCGGCTGTGCCGAATCTCAGTGGCTGCGGCGCTGGGCCGAGCTGATGTTAGTTTGAAGAATTTCGATCATTTTGCAACCGGTTTCAAAATTTCTTCCATCCGTACCGGTTTTCCTGCCCGCGCCGACAGGGTTGCGGCCTCGGCCATCGCCAGCGCTGCAACACCGTCCTTCAGCGTGACCGGAACTTCGGATCCACTTTCAACAGCGTCGACAAATGCGGCCCATTCCACGCGGTATGCAGGCATGTAGCGTTCCAGGAAGAAATAGGTAGGCTTGGCACCCACGACACCGTCCGCCGTTGACTTGACGACAGTGTTTTCCAGCATGTTCTGAGCCTGTAGCAACCCCTGGGAGCCCAGCAGTTCGACCCGCTGGTCATAGCCATAGGCCGCGCGCCGCGAATTCTTGATGACCGCGATGCGGCCATCCGCGTAAGTCATTGTAACTGCCGCTGTATCCACATCCCCCGCGGCGCCGATTTCAGCATCCACAAGCGAAGACCCAACCGCCGAGATTGTTTCGGGAACGTCCCCCATCAGGAAGTTCGCCATGTCAAAATCATGAATCATCATGTCCCGAAACAAACCGCCAGACACCTTTACGTAGCTGACCGGTGGCGGCGCCGGGTCAAACGATGTGATCGACAAGAGCTCTGCCTTGCCAATCTCACCCGCATCCAACCCCGCCTTCAAGGTCGCAAAATTGGGATCAAATCGCCGATTGAACCCTATCATGACCGGCTTGCCGCGTTCCGAGACCGAATTGAGACATTCCATGGCGCGCTTCAGGTCCAAATCAACGGGCTTTTCACACAGGACGGCTTTTCCTGCGCCTGTCGCTGCTTCAATCAGGTCAGAATGCGTATCTGTCGGAGTTGCAATCAGAACCGCGCAGATTTCCGGATCCGCAATGATCTCTTCGGAACTGCGCGCCTTGGCCCCATGATCGCTGGCAAGGCTGGCCGCGGCCTCTGGCAAGGCATCGGAAACAGCAATGAGTTTGCTGCCCGGATGCGATGCAATCGCCTGCGCATGAACACGCCCGATGCGCCCGGCACCCAACAATCCGACGTTCAACATACAGATCTCCCGAATCTTGTTGTTGCGCGCAACAATGATTCTATTTGCAACCGGTTGCAATATTTTTTTCACAACCTTGGCGCTTTTACGGCTCAGGCCCCAAATCATCCTGAAGAATTCGCGTTATGACCCCGGATCCCGATCCGCCAGCTGCAACTCACACGCTGAAATCCGCGCATTGGCCGTCCTACGGGAATCCCCCAATTTCGGAACATGGTGAATCAGGTTAATGTTTGGTTAAGGAACACACACTACCACTCTGTGACCCCTTAGAAGGGCTGGCATGACCCCCTCGTCCAGCCCTTCATACCTCACCCAACAACCGCGAAGAAACAGCCCGCATTGCGGCCTGACGTGTTCATCGAAATTGACGTTCGAGAATGGCGATCCCTGAAGGACTCGAACCCTCAACCTGCTGATTAGAAGTCAGCTGCTCTATCCAGTTGAGCTAAGGGACCGCTGCACCCTTCTTGCGGTTTTTACGAGCGGGGTTCAAGAGCCAAGCGCATGAATGCGCTGTTCGGATCGTCACTGTACCCAAAGATCGGTCTGCAATAGGAATAACCCAACTCTTCGTAAAGCTTGCGGGCGGCATCATACTCTGGAAGATGGTCTGCCCCGGTTTCCAAAACCAAAGCTTCGACGCCTTCTGCGCGCGCCAGATCGGCCAGATGAGCCATCATGACACGCGCCAGTCCGCGCCCCCGTACCTGTGCGAGGATATGCACCGATTTCACCTCGGCCGTGCCATCGGGCAACAGTTTCAAGGCGCCGCAGCCCAACGCCTGCTGATCGTCGTAAATCGCACAGAATCGAATGCCCGGTCCGGCCAGTGATTCTGCGCTCATCGTATGGTTGCTTTCCGCAGGACCGGCCGATTCGCTGTGGGCGAAATGAGCTTCCACAATCGGACGCAACACGTCCGAGGTGGGGTCGGCCTCGCGAATTTCGATCATTCAGTGAGTCCAGGGGCCACGGCGGTCAGTGGCGAAGTTTTCTCCGTAGCCGCGTGCGCGCAGGTTGGGTTTGCGCTTGTGCGGCTCGCTGACTTGCGCATCGATGCCATTGTCCCTGGCATAATCCATCGCCTCTTTCTTGGTGTCGAATTTCAGGCGTATCTGGGTTTGCGTATCATTGGATGATGTCCAGCCCATCAGCGGATCAACCTCACGTGCCGAAGCGGGAGCATATTCCAGAACCCACTTGCGTGTCTTGGCCATCCCTGAAGTCATCGCATTCCTTGCAGGCTGGTAAATCCGTGCGCGCATGTCGCCTCTCCGTACTCACTTGGCTGGACCTGTTTATGCGTCAGAGCGCAGCCCGGGACAAGACAACAATTGTCGCGGATTGTCGAAGCAAGCCTATGACAGAAACTGTCATCAGGGCCAACTATGATCTTCGACAAATCAGCCGAAGGATAAGCAGATGATCCATCGTGAGTGCATTCTGGGCGTCGACGCGAACCCCGGGAACAACCGGGCGATGCCCTCGACCGAAGCCCATGCCGTGATCGCCGGCCAACCGATGATGACGAAGGCTCTCGAAGGCGAGCTTGCCGCGTTGGCCGGCAAGGTTGGTTCGGATCACAATCCGGATGCGTATCTGCCCAGTGTCGAAACTGGGAGATTTGTACCGGATCAGCCCTTGCAGTTGGACAAAATAAGAACAAGTGTAAGGGCCTGATCCGGAGCCTGCCCATGCCATACGCCCATTCCGACAAGACCCAAATGACAACCGAAGATGTTCGGGCCCGCCTGAAACTGGAAGGCGGCAAACGGTTTGTCATGCATACGGATTTCGCCCCCGCAGGAGACCAGCCAACCGCAATCAAGGAACTTGCAAGCGGCATTCTGGATGGCGAGCGCGATCAGGTTCTGTTGGGGGCGACTGGTACGGGCAAAACCTTCACCATGGCCAAGGTGATCGAGGAAACCCAGCGCCCGGCCATCATCCTCGCCCCCAACAAGACATTGGCGGCGCAGCTATATGGCGAGTTCAAAGGCTTCTTCCCGGAAAACGCGGTCGAATATTTCGTCTCCTACTACGACTACTACCAGCCCGAGGCCTATGTCGCGCGATCGGACACCTATATCGAGAAGGAATCGCAGATCAACGAACAGATCGACCGGATGCGCCACTCGGCCACGCGGGCGCTGCTGGAACGCGACGACGTGATCATCGTCGCCTCGGTCTCGTGCATCTATGGCATCGGCTCGGTCGAGACCTACGGGGCGATGACACAGGATCTGAAGGTCGGACACGAATACGACCAGCGGCAAGTGATGGCCGATCTTGTGGCCCAGCAATATCGCCGCAACGATCAGGCATTTCAGCGCGGGTCATTCCGGGTGCGGGGCGACAGCCTTGAAATCTGGCCCGCCCACCTTGAGGATCGCGCCTGGAAATTCTCGTTCTTCGGTGAGGAACTGGAAAGCATCACCGAATTCGACCCGCTGACCGGCGAGCGCGCCGCGACAATGGAACAGGTGCGCGTCTATGCGAACTCGCACTATGTCACGCCGAAACCGACGATGCAGCAGGCCATCATCGGCATCAAAAAGGAACTGCGCCAGCGGCTGGATCAACTGGTGGGCGAGGGCAAGCTGCTCGAGGCGCAGCGGCTGGAACAGCGTACCAATTTCGATTTGGAGATGCTCGAGGCCACCGGCGTCTGCAACGGGATCGAGAACTACTCGCGCTATCTGACCGGCCGCGCGCCGGGCGAGCCGCCCCCGACCCTGTTCGAATTCATCCCCGACAACGCCATCGTCTTCGCCGACGAATCCCACGTCAGCGTTCCGCAGATCGGCGGCATGTATCGGGGCGACTATCGCCGCAAGTTCACCCTGGCCGAACACGGGTTCCGCCTGCCCTCCTGCATGGACAACCGGCCTTTGAAGTTTGAGGAATGGGACGCCATGCGCCCGCAATCCGTCTTTGTCTCGGCCACCCCGGCGAAGTGGGAGATCGAACAGACCGGCGGCGTCTTCACCGAACAGGTGATCCGCCCCACGGGCCTTTTGGACCCCGAGGTCGAAATCCGCCCCGTCGAGATGCAGGTCGACGACCTGCTGGACGAAGTGCGCAAAGTTGCCGCCAATGGCTTCCGCACGCTGGTCACCACGCTGACCAAACGCATGGCCGAGGACCTGACCGAATACCTGCACGAACAGGGCATCAAGGTCCGCTACATGCATTCCGACATCGACACGCTGGAACGCATCGAGATCCTGCGCGACCTGCGGCTGGGGGCCTTCGACGTGCTGGTGGGTATCAACCTGCTGCGCGAAGGGCTGGACATCCCTGAATGCGGGCTGGTCGCCATTCTGGATGCGGATAAAGAGGGCTTCTTGCGGTCCGAGACCTCGCTGATCCAGACCATCGGCCGCGCCGCCCGCAATGCCGAGGGCCGCGTGATCATGTATGCCGACAAGATCACCGGCAGCATGGAGCGCGCGCTGGAGGAAACCAACCGCCGCCGCGCCAAGCAGATTGCCTACAACGAGGAACACGGCATCACCCCCGAGACGGTGAAGAAGAATGTCGAAGACGTTCTGGCCGGTCTTTACGACGGCGACGTCGACATGAACCGCGTCACCGCCACAATCGACAAACCGATGCACGGCGCGAATTTGGAAGCACATCTGGACGGGTTGCGCGAGCAAATGCGCAAAGCCGCCGAGAACCTTGAATTCGAAGAGGCCGCCAACATCCGGGACGAAATCAAACGTCTGGAAGCGGTCGATCTGGCCGTCGCCGACGACCCAATGGCACGCCAATGGGCGGTCGAGAAAGCCTCGGAAGACGCAGTGAAATCACGCGGACGGTCGACGGCTGGCAGGCCGGGGCAGCGGGGTGGGAATGTAAAGAGAAGGAAGCGTTAATACGCGCCAAGTTAACGCGTATACATATTTTATTGCAACGTTGACGCCATATGTTGACGCACCCCTCCGAATCGCGTAGCAATGCGTTAAGGAGGCTGCAATGGCTCAGGACTACTCATTTGATGCACTTATCGATTTCTTAGGCTACCTAGGAAAAAAGGGGCTAATGAATCGTAACACGGTTGTTTCGAGAAAGGCGTCTTGCAACAAAGTGCTCTCTGTGCTCGATCCAGAAGAATTGGCAGACTTGCGAAATTTGGATCTAGATGTTGTAGCCCAAAGATTCGCCAACCTCCAAGGAGGCGAATATGCACCGAAGAGTCTGAGGGTCTATAAGTCCCGTGTTAACAGTTCTCTTGATGACTTTTTTCGCTACAAGGAAAACCCCGCTAATTTTTCAGTAAGCGCCACTCCTCGAAAACGCACAGCAACTCGCATTGAGTCTGAAGTAGAAATGCCTCGCCCGTCGGACCGCCCTCCACGAGTTGATACTGATATCTCAAGTCGCCGCGGCCCCACAATTAATGTGCCAATCGCCTTGTCATCCGACTGTATAGTTCAGATTAATGGGCTACCTGTTGACGTGTCACATAGCGAGGCGAAAAAGATTGCAAATGTGATTATGGCAATGGCTCCAGAAGCAGAATAAGCGCTCCCTTCCACAAGGAGTTGCTTCGCGGGTTTTCCCGCACGGCGCGGTCCTGCTAGAGGTGGCTTCCAACCCCACACTCTAGCAGGCCACACAATTTATTTAGCGGCCCGAGCAGCAATTTGCAAATTTGGTCCATATTAGTTCGTGCGCGATCTAAATGACAAACTTGAGCCCCAACACTCCACCCTTGCAGCCCAGCGCACACTCCTCCACGTTTGAAATCACAAATTGTGATTCCAAACGGTTGCCATGACGAACCCTAAAAATCTGCCCAGCACGCATGAGGTCCAAAGCGCCATTCACCGGGTGCGCGGCACCCGTGTGGTACTTGCCGAGGATCTGGCGCAGTTCTACGGAAAATCCGTCAGCGCCTTCAATCAGGCCGTCTCGCGCAACAAGGACCTGTTCGAGGGCTACCGTTTTCAGCTGACCGATGCCGAGGTCGCCGATTTGCAATCACAGAATGTGATCTCAAAACCCAAGGGCCGCGGCGGGCGGCGGATTAATCCTTGGGTCTATACCGATTACGGCGTGGCCATCGCTTCGGCCCTGTTCAAAGACCCGCGCGCGATCAAGATCACCCGCATGATCACCGAGGCATTCGTCGACGGCGCCAACGCCGTGACCGAAACCCCAGGCAGCGCGCCCGAGATCCTGCCACCCCAAGACGCCGCCGCCCCGTTGCTGCCCAATGGCGATCAGTTGCGGGCGCTGGCCGAAAACATCCTCGATTCCGGGCAACAAAGCCTGGTCGATTACATCGCCAACCCCACCACCAAACGCCAGCAGGCAGTGGCGGTGATCATGAAGACCCTGGCCGAAACCGCAGGCGAAGAGGTGCGCACCCAGCACGAGCGTCTGCGCCTGCGGATCGCCGAACGGTTGGCCGCCGGCGATTATGCCGATGATGACGACCGCAAGGGGTTGCTGGAATTGCTGAATGCGATGAAAGGCTGACGCAGCCCTTGCCCCGGACCTTTCGGCCGCTAGACTCCGCCCCATGCGCGTTGTCCTGTTATCATTGATCCTCGGCACACCCGCCGCCGCATGGGAAGCAACGGTGGGCCAGATCTGCACCCTGTCACACGTAACGGACACGGCAGAGATATTCCTGACCTATGACCCGGCAAAGCCGCTCTATACCCTGTCCGTGACCCGCATGACCGAAGGTTGGACCAATACCCCATGGTTCGCGATGCGGTTCGAGGGGCCGAACCCCATCGAAATCGCCACTCCGCATCATGTTCTGTCCGACGGTGCATCGATGCTGACAGTCACCGATACCGGATTTGGAAACGTGCTGGACGGGCTGGAATACAACCGGACCGCCTATGCGTTTACGCAGGACAGGGTGAGTGAATTTCCCTTGGACGGTGCAGCGCCCCAGGTTCGCATTTTCCGCGAATGTGCCGGGGCTCAGCTGTCCTGACCGGGTCAGAAATCGAACAGATCTTCCAGAAAACCGCCACGTTTCTTTTTCTTGCGATAGCCGTGATCCGCTCGGTCATCGTAACCGGGCTTTGGCGGAGAATACGCTGTTGACCGCTCGATGATCTTGTCCAGTTCGCCCCGATCCAGCCAGACACCTCGGCATTGCGGACAATAGTCGATTTCAACCCCGTTTCTGTCCGTGATGACCAGTTGAGTTCCGTCAATCGGGCATTGCATCATACGATCTCCTGTTTTGCTATTTATATGAGATGGGGTTGATCCGCTGCATTGCCATCCCTCTGTGACATGACGCCCGTTCGCTTGGGTCAAGCTGGATGACACAAGCAACTGGCCCCGGCCCAGGCACAATTTCTGGACTTCGCGATTACAACCGTCAGGGGCGCACGAACTTTGCCGTTCCAAGAGACCGCTGTTGCGGTTCGGGATCGTTGTGAACTGGCGGCGCAGTTGCCCGCGGCACGCTGGCAGCGCCACAGGCGACCCCGTCGCCATCCGGGTCATTGCGCTTGTGATAACCCGCCTGCCCCTCGTAAAACGGCCCCACCCCCAGCGACTGCGTCGCATCACAACCTGCCAATGCGATCAGGTGGATCACCGCCTCTTCCCGCTCAAATTCGGACAGGCGCAGAAAAACACCCGTGGCGATCAGCACGGTGGTCAGCGGCAACAACAGAACCATGACCAGTATGCGTAGCGGAGACAGCGCATGCCTGCGCGTCGCTTCTGCGCGCCGGTGTCGTCTGGACGGCCGCGGCTTCGGATCAGGCGTATCCTGCGAGGGTTTCTTGAACAGCATTGCCTGATCTGTAACGTCGATTTGTGGCAAAGCCGAGGCAATCCCATATCGCTGAGGTAAAACAAATGGCGCAATCCATTTCAGGCACTTAAGATGACAGGGAACCTGTCATCTGCCCGATTTTTTGCTGCCGAACCGATATCGTGACCCTATCCGATCCTTATCACACGCCCGACGCAGCGGCGCGCTTGCAAGCACAAGACCTTCTCTTTAAGGCCAAATTTGCCGCACTGGCCTTTCTGCGCCCTGACACCGAGTTGCCGTCTGTCTCACGGATCGCGTTGGCCACGGATGAAGCAGGTTGCCCTGTCTCGCTGATTTCAACCCTTGCGGAACATACGCGCGCGCTGAGCACTTGCCCCAACTGCGCCCTTCTGATCGGAGAGCCCGCAGACAAGGGCGAACCGCTGACCCATCCGCGCCTGACATTGCACGTGATCGCTCAGCCAGTTCACCGGGACATGGCAGGCTATGGTGACTTGCGCGACCGGTACTTGGCGCGACGGCCCAAAGCGAAACTCTATATCGATTTCGCCGATTTCGGACTGGTCCGGTTCGCCATTCAGGACGGTCTTTTGAACGCCGGATTTGGCAAGGCCTATCGCCTTACAGCACAGGATTTCTAGCCATCAGCGGACCACATGCACGGCACATCCCGCATGACGAACGACATGAGACGCGGTAGAGCCCAGAAGCAGGTCCTGCATCCCCGGCCGGTGGGACGCAATTATGATCAGATCGGGCTTGTTCGCCTCGGCCCAATCCAGAATGGTCCGGCCGGAATGTCCCTCGATCACCAAACCCTTGGCATTCGGCAGCTGCGATGCCAGTTCATCCAGTTCTGTCTGAATCGCCTTACGCGCCTCTGTCAGATATTCGGACGGCATATACGAGATTGCATAGTTTGGAATATGCTCGACCACATGCAACAATGTCACCTGCGCGTCTGGCGTGGCCAGAATCTGGGCCAGCTTCAAAGGCCCGGATGTATCTCTTTCAGCATCGAACGAGATGGGGACCAGAATGTTGTGATACATGATGTGAGCCTCCAATTTTGCAGGCTAACTTTGAAACAGATATGAATTGCAGGCTTTGATTCAGGTCAGGAACTGCCGAATGTCTCAGCGACGTCATACATGACCGGCTCAAAGCTTTTGCAGAGTTCGTTGATCTTGCGGTTGCGATCGCGCATTTCAGGCGTGCGCAGCATGGCAAGGAAATCTTCGCGGCGCTCCCATTGCGAATAGTTTGCTATTCGGGTTTGTGCGTCATTGACGTGCAGCCCGGCGGAAACGAAACCTGGCTGCTTCGAAATGAACTCGGCATAGGCATCCGTCAAAGCTTCCAGAAGGTCCTGACAGGTGCCAGGCGTCATTTCAAAGGTCGTGATAACTGTTTGAACACTGGCGTTTTTGGCGATTTTCAGCATCGGGATTCTCCACTTTCTGTCCCAAGCCTAACACATCAAAATGAAACGTCGCCTATTTCCTGCCGACCTTGCAAACCGGGTCAGTCATTTACGGTCAGATCAGAGTGAAATGGCCACCCGTTTCGGAGTGGCCAGACAGCCTTTTAACGTTCCATGCGCATCAGAACCGAGGCCGTACCCTTCACATGCTCTGGCCAGCGCAACAGAAAACTGTCGCCTGTCGCCCCCTGTTCGACCTCAACATGAGGCGCACTGAAGACATGGTTGTTGAACACTCCCGAGAGCACACCGATCGTCGCAACCCCATCGCAGCTTCGTGCCTTGCCGTCGAATGGCAACTGTCCGTTTGCCGAAACAGGCCAAAGATTGGACACCGAGTTCTGCGTATAGCGAACCCTCAACGGGTTTGCGGATTTCCTGGTTACGCCATGATACGTATTGTTCTGGAAGGTCACGTTGGTGTGCCTGTCTTTGTTCAAGTCGGCAAAGCTTGTATCCACCCGTTCCGCTCGGAAGATTTCACCGCTCGTGGCACGAAACTTGTTGCCGGTCACGACCAGGCCATTGAGAAAATGCCCGGGCCCATAGGGGCGAATGACGATGAAACTAAACCAGGACGGGGCCTGACTAGAATAAAAGATGTTGTCCGTGATGCTCATCGCACTGAACGAAAAACCACTCGTGTATGTCGGCGACGGGTCGCGTTCATTCGTCCATTCGATGAAACAGTTGTCGACATAATTCTCGGCGATAGTGGAACTGTTGTAGGTGCCGATCATGATCAAACCGGCCGTACGCACACCTTGCGGGATGCTATCGCCCTGAAAGACATGGTTGCCCAGAATCATGTTGTTGTCACCGCCCAGAACAGCGAAATGCCTGAAACGCACGGCTCGGTTGTGGCGCAGCTTCACATCGTTTGAATTGGTATTCAACGCAATGGAATACCGGTCCGTAACGACAAGGGCTTCTTCTGCTGACAGGAACTGGCAATTGTCGATCAGCATGCCCTTGCACCCCGTTCCGGTCGACGTGATCCCCCGGTCTTTCGGGCGGCTGACAAAACAGTCGTTCAACGAAAATGTACTGCCGGCGGCCGCCAAACGAATTCCGCTGCATCGGCTGTTGCATTGAAATTCGATCTGCTCCATGCCGAATTTTCGAAGCGTGCTGAAGCCGCTGAAATCCAGCAGGTACTTGAATGAATAGAACGAAAAGGACTGGGTCCCCGACGCCCCCACAAGGGGCGCGCTCAGTGTGATCTCACCCGCACCGACGTTCTTTGACCGTACATAGATTTCACGCCCGACTCCGCTGCCGGCAACGTAGGACCCGACGGGAATGTTGGCGACATTCGCGACATTGGTCAGACGCGTTTTGTCCGACGGATCATAGGTCGCAGTCGAGGTGAACGTTTCCGTATCCCAAGCCGAACTGCTTTTGACGTCAAACTGACCATTCCGGATCACGCGACGGGTTGAAAAACCACTCTGCTTGTTGGGAACCGCTGCGGCCATGTCGATCGGCGCGGTGACGGAAATCTTGCGACCACCCAAATCCAGCGAGTCATGATCCGAATTGTTCAGAAGGGCCTGAAACGCTTTTTTGAACGCCAGTTCTTCGTCTCCGAAAGCCGAAATGTAAGCCGGCAGATGGAAATCCTTTGTCAGCAACAGCATCTTGTCATCCGGCATGGTAACTGTGCCTTCAAAGTCCATTTCGGAGGTCATACTGGTGTTTTCGGCCAGATGATAAGTCCCTTGCGGAACGTAAACCCGACGGCCACCCGCCGCCTGATCGGTCGCTTCAAACGCAGCTGAATCGTCCGTCACACCGTCGCCGATGGCCCCATAGTCACGCACATCCACAACACTGATCATCTCACGCAGGAAAACACCGGTGACATCCGTGATCTCCAGGTCGTCGACACGCACCAGCGCCCCATTCGCGCCCTCAATATCCAGACCGAAATGGCCATACAGGGCGGCCAGCCCCCAAGGCATGTCCACGCCGGGGCGTTTGCCGGTTCCGACGATCGCCGTTATTTCATGCACGCTTCCATAGCCCGACAGCTGTGTGGCAGGCCCCTGCTCCACGACTCCTGCCACATGCGTGTCCCCTGCGCCCCCGGCCCAGGCCGCTATGCGCACCGACGGCAAAGGGCCGCTGATCGCCTTGACCCGCGCTTTGATCTGCAAATAGCAACCGGGCAAAATCGGCGTCTGGCCCATATACCGAAGCTGTTGGGTGGTTTGGACTTTCAGGATCTCCAGACAGCCACCAAAATCGGCATCCGCAGGCACGAAAACCCCCGTGCCGGATCCGCCATATGTGGGCGAGCCGGGCGTTCCGTCCCCCGCAGACCAAACGGTCAGGCCATTCGCGAATTGAGGCGGCATGAAGACGATGCCGTCAGTGATTGCCTTGTTCATTGAAAACCCTTTCTAAATCGCGCCGCACCAATCTGGCGACGCGTCCAAACCCCGTGTCCAGGTCCGCCCCGAACGCGTCAGTCTGAATACCGAAAGAGAGTTAACCACGGCTCATATCACCGTGACGGTGGTGTTGCCTCAGGCCGCAGGGTCAGCGGTGCCCAACAATTGGACGCCGTTGACTTTCCAACCGTCCTCCAGAGGGATCATCTGATAGTCCAGTATGTGCACACGCCCGTTTGCGTCGGTGATCATCACCTTCTGCCACAGGGCTCCTGCAATTTCACGCAACTCCAGAAAACGAAATTCGGAAGGACGCCAGACCATCGGATACCCATTGCGTACCATTGCTCCGAAATTGTCGGGGTTCTGAAAAAGGCGCTGGATGCTGGGGCTGGCAAAGGTGAAGGCCGTGGCAAAATCATCCGCCTTGAAGGCTTGTATCTGCGCCGAAATGTTTGCTTCGATCTCTGCGTTTTGCGCAAATGCGCCCGACCCCAGCCCAACACTCAGGGATACAGCAAGCAAAAATCGACGCATGGGGCCACCTCCTGCAAAAAAAGAGTAGCCCCATACGGGATCAGGTCAAATCAGACCAGCTCTCCGGCCAGCGCCTTGTCGATCAGGGAAATTGTTTCAGGCACACCGTACAGCGCGATAAAGCCGCCAAAACGCGGGCCCTGCGATGCACCCAGAAGCACTTCGTACAACGCCGTGAACCAACCGCGCATGGGGTCGAACCGCTCACGCCCGATGGAATAGACCACTGATTGCAGCGCCTCGTCCTCGGTCGGGCCATCATAAGCCTCAAGCGCGGCTTTCAGCGCTTCCAGCGCCTCACGCTCCTGATCCGTGGGTGAGCGATGTTTGCGCGTTGGTTTGGCGAAATCGTTGAAGTAGCGAACCGCAAAGCCCGCGGCCTGATCCAGATCGGGATGGCTTTCAGCCGTTGCTTCCGGCGCATAGCGGCGAATAAAGCCCCACAGCGTCTCCTTGTCTTCCGCGCCCGAAACCGACGCCAGGTTCAGCAACATCGCAAACGGTACGATCAGGGTCGATTCGGGAACGTCGCCACCGTGAATGTGCCAGACCGGATTGTTCAGCTGAGCTTTTAGGTCCTGCCCCGGATAGGCGCGCAACTGTTGATGATATTCGTCATAAGCCTTCGGGATCACGTCGAAGTGCATCCGCTTGGCTGTCTTGGGCTTTTGATACATGAAATACGCCAGGCTTTCGGTCGGCGCGTAGGTCAGCCATTCGTCGATCGACACGCCATTGCCGGACGATTTCGAGATCTTCTGGCCATTCTCATCCAGGAACAGCTCATAGGAAAAATGCTCGGGCGCACGGCCGCCCAATGCACGGCAGATCGCGTCATAGATCTTTTCGTTGGTAGCATGTTCCTTGCCGTACATCTCGAAATCGACGCCCAGCGCTGCCCAGCGCGCCCCGAAATCAGGCTTCCATTGCAATTTCACGTTGCCGCCAGTGACGGGCACGGTCCATTCCTTGCCGTCCTCGTCATCGAATGTGACGGTATAGGTCTCTGCACACACTTTCTTCATCGGCACATACAGAACCCGCCCGGTTTCCGGATGGATCGGCAGGAAAATCGAATAGGTCCGTTGGCGCTCTTCCCGCAGGCTTTTGAGCATGATGGCCATCACGTCATCATACTTGTGGACCGCGCGCTTCAGGATCTCGTCGAACTGGCCTGACCGATAGAAATCGCGTGCAGAATAGAACTCATAGTCGAATCCGAAGGTATCGAGGAACCGGCGCAACATCGCGTTGTTGTGCTCGCCGAAGCTGGGGTATTCGCCAAATGGATCGGGAACCGAAGTCAACGGGCGCTGCAAATGTTCTTCAAGCGCCTCCGGGTTGGGCACGTTGCTGGGCACTTTGCGCATCCCGTCCAGATCGTCCGAAAAACAGATCAGCTTGGTCGGTATGTCCGAAAGCGCCTCGAACGCGCGCTTGACCATCGTGGTCCGCGCGACCTCGCCGAATGTTCCGATATGCGGCAAGCCAGACGGGCCGTAACCGGTTTCGAACAGCACATACCCCTTTTCCGGAGCGCCCTTCTGATAGCGTTTGAGCAACCGGCGCGCCTCTTCAAAAGGCCAGGCCTTGGACGACATCGCGGTTTCACGCAGTTCAGACATTTCAATGTGCTCCATCGGGGAAAGTGTCGCGGTCACCCCATGCAACCGGACCGGCCCCTCCTATTGTGCCAGTGCAGCATGAGTCAATAAAGCAGTGGCGCAATTCGCGACACACTGCGCCAAAAAACAGTCGCCCTCGGGCAGGTAGGGAAACGTTCCTTGGCCCGCAAACACTCTGTCCGGGATATCTGCGCTGCATTTTCACCGGCCAGTGTTGCTCAGGCCACAATGGTGGGCCGATTGTTCCCCCGAAACAAAAAAGACACGCGCGCGGGCGCAAACTTGACCTGGTTGTTTCGCACGCTCACCGGGCAGTGTTAGACAAAGGCGACACGGGGGGGTTCCCCGGACCAGAGGAAACGGGATGCGACGCGAAACCACCAACCGTATACGCTTTGTACTCGAAGATATCGTGCCGCCTATCCTGCGTGACAGCGCCGCGTTTCATTGGCTGGCATGCAGGGTTTGGGGCGACCATATCACGCGCCTTGCCGAATTCCGTGAACGCGCAACCTATCTGACGGATGACGAATACGAAAAGCTCTACCGCGATCATCCGCGCGTGCATCAGGGCACCGACAATTCCGAAGCCTGCATCAAGCGGATTGCCACGGATATCGTCGGGCAGAGCATCTGCGATATCGGCTGCGGCACCGGAGTTCTTTTGCAACGCATAAAGGCCGCCCGGCCCGACATCACGCAACTGACAGGGGTGGATTTCGTCGTCGATGATGCGGCTGCCATCGACAATATCGACTATGTTGCAGCTCGGATCGAAGAACTGCCGTTTGAAGACAACAGCTTTGACACCGTAATCTGTACCCACGTGATCGAGCATCTTCTGGAATACCGTCAAGCAATCGCTGAACTGCGTCGTGTCGCGCGAAAACGCGTCATTATCGTCGTCCCGCGTGAACGCGAAAGCAGGTACACCTTCAATCCGCATTTCAACTTTTTCCCCTACACCCACAGCTTTCTGCGCGCGGTGTATCCCAGCCCGGACATCCATGTCTGCGAAGACCTGGGGCGCGACATCTACTATTGCGAAGACCGCCCCGAGGAAAAACCGGAACCGGAGCACCAAGGATGACTCCGCCCGCCCCAACGACACTGGTCTGGGCTGGTTTGCTGTTCACACCAGTTATGATCTCGGCCGGGCAAATTCTGTTCAAACTGGCGGGAAACCGGATTGATGGGCGCGAAGCCACCGGATTGGCGGGCCTCATCCAGACGCTGTTCGATCCTTTCCTTTTGACAGCCTTTGCCATCTATGGCTCGGCTACAGTGCTGTGGGTGTATGTCTTGAGGTATCTGACTCTGTCCCAGGCCTACCCTTTTATGGCCCTCAGTTTCGTTCTTGTGCCACTGGCCTCGCACGTCTTCTTCGGCGAAACACTTGGGCTGCGCTACTGGCTGGGGGCCGCGCTTTTGATTTCGGGAATGATGGTCATGAATACCTGATCGCGCGGGATGGATGAAACAAGGTGTTGAACCTGACCCGCTGCGCTCATATCGTGCGTCCTCGAACGACCCCAATCAGGACCATCCCATGACCGAGCAAGTGCCCCACCCGATGTCCCCGCAGGATTGCCTTGTGGCGATCATGGTTGCAGTCTCGGCGTCTGACGAAAACATCCGAACCGCCGAGCTGGTCAAGATCGAGGTTGCCGTGAACATGCTGCCGGTCTTTGCCGGGTATGACATCGATCGGACCCGTCGTGTATCACAGATTGTTTTTGACCTGTTCGAACAGGAAGACGGTTTGGATGCGCTGTTTGGCCTGATCCGCGAAAACCTCCCCGAGCGTCTGAACGAAACGGCCTATGCGCTGGCTTGCGATGTCGCAGCCGCCGATGGTTCGCTGGCCGAAACGGAACTGCGCCTGCTGGAAGAAATCCGGTACGAACTGAATATCGACCGTCTGCATGCCGCCGCAATCGAACGCGGGGCACGCGCGCGCCACACGGTCTGATCTTGGCAATCTGCGAGTTTTAGCTTCCGTAGAGCGAACCCCAACGTTCCAGCAAGGCCCGTTGCAGTTTCCGCGACCTGCGGTTCCAGCTTCGCGCGCCTTCAGGCCGTTCGCGTTGTGCGCGGGGAATCTTGGCGCGATGGGCCACGTCCGCCGTAAAAATGGCAAAGGCCAGATCGACCCCGTCCGCCGTTGTCAGGAAACCGCCCAACCCAGATACGAAGTTCAATGTGCCTGTCTTGGCATCGACCTTGATCGGGTGGTTCTTGACCGGCCGCCCATTGCGATCCGTCAAGGCAAAAGGCTTCATCAATGGGCGCAATGCGCCCATTTTCCGGGCCGCGACAAGGGCCGCGACCAGATCCGCCGGCACCATACGCGAGGCATCGCCAAGACCGGAATGATCGACCATCGCGATCCCGTTCACGCCAAAGCTCTGAGACGCCCAACGGTTCATCTCGGCCGCCGACTCCGCCAGGTTGCGCGGGTCAACGCCCCGCGCTTTGGTTGCGGCCAGTCCGACCATCTCGGCCGTCAGGTTCGTCGAGTATTTCAGCATCCCGCGCAAAATACTGTTCAATGGATCGCTGCGATGCACCACAAGGTCGACGCCTTTTGGCGCCTCTCGTGTCACTTGCGCGTGGTTCAGAACGATTCCATTGGATCGGGCCAAAGTGCGAAACACATCACCTGCGTACAATGCGGGTTTGCGCACAGGCAGCCAGCGTGCCCCGCCATTGCCCAGCGCGCCCTTGGCCACGGTCCAGCGGTCCTGCCGCGCGCTTGGCTGATAGGTATAGATCGGCAAGCTGCGGTTCTCGACCCGCATGGCTGCCACATCAACTGCCGGCACATATCGCGCGCTGCGGGCATCCATGGTCACATCGTAACCCTTACCGGCACGCTTCCACTCGAAATGGACCCGATTGAAATTCAACGATATCCCGCTTACCGCCGGGCTGTACCCCACATGATCCGGCTGACCGGGATCAATGCTGAACACGAAGGGCAGCGCCCCGTCATAGACCTTGAAGGCTCCTCGAACCTCGGTGATTCCGGCCTCGCGCAGGTTGGCCGCCATCGTAGCCAGCGCATCCGTATCCAAAAGCGGGTCACCCCCGCCTGCCAGTATCAGATCGCCATGCAAAATCCCGTTTTCAATTGGCCCATCTGCGATCAAACGGGTTTCGAACCGGTGGTCGGGTCCCAGAACGTCCAGCGCGTAAAGCGCGGTCATCGCCTTGCCGACACTGGCCGGGGGCAAGCCCGCACCTTCACCAAAAACCTCCAGCGGCTTTCCGGTCGCCACATCCGCGACGGCGAAAACAACTTCGCCCGTCAACCCTGCGGCCGCAACCAAACGCTCGGCGCCACTCAACAGCGCCACACGCGCGCGCGGCCTGAGCGAGACCAGCGGCGCCTGTGCCAGACCAGCTGCCGGGATCAGAGACGCCCCCAATCCTCCCAGAAACTCACGACGTGAAAAACGACCAGCCATAGTTGGAATAAAATCCCACAGATCAAATGCGCGCAACCGCTCGCTGCGATTATGCGCCGCGCAAGGCTATTCCGGCAACACTTCCGCGCGCCATTCGCCGCGCGTCCGAATCTCGGTGGAACTGACATCAACCATCGGCACATTCACGAAACACCAGGCCGGAGCCTGCGCCCGCCCCAAAAGATGCCGCGCCTGCCCGTCGATCCTGTACTTGGCATAGACCCGCGCCGCCCTGGACATCCGGGCGGATATCCGGTCGCCGGGCCGTGCGACCACACCGACAGGGACACTGTCCATGATCCCTCGCCAATCTTTCCAGCGGTGGAATTGCGCCAGATTGTCCGCCCCCATCAGCCAGACAAATCGCACCTGTGGATACAATCGCTGCAACGCTGTCAGAGTATCCGCAGTCGCGCGTGTACCTGTCAGCGCCTCGATGTCCGTCACCTCGACACGCGGATGCTGCATCACATTCCGCGCTGCCGCCATTCGCCTGTCCATGGGCGCGGGCCCGCGTTCCTTCAACGGATTGCCCGGCGATACCAGCCACCAAACCCGATCCAGCCCGAACGCCTTCATCGCCTCAAGCGTGACATGCACATGGCCCTGATGCGGTGGATCAAACGACCCGCCGAACAGACCGACGACCTGCCCAGGTCGCGCATAGGGTATGCCGTACCGCTCCATACCCTGCTGATGTTCAGAACTGCGGGGCGTTGTCAATCAACAGGTTGCACCACATCACCCAGCCGAACCCGCCCGGGCCGCACGACTTCGGCGCACCATCCTCCGTGCCCACGCACGGCGGAATAGCCACCCTTGCCCAGCGCTTCTTCCATCCGGCTGCACGGCGCACAAATCACGGTGAGGCGCAAAATCGCCTCGCCCACCTGCACCTCGCGCCCTTTGAGCGCCACCAGATTGATCCCCGAAACCACCAGGTTGCGCCGTAGGATTTCAGGCGCAACCGGCCCCTGCCCCAGGCACGACCCAATCGCCGCCAGATGCTCCTGCTGGATCAGGGTAACCGCCCGCTTGCCAACGCGGGCACGGTCACTGATCAGACCGGCCTCGGTAATCACGGATTCCTCGAGTGACACCATCTCGGCCCGGCGCTCTGGTCGCGCTCCGATCCAAGTCACGCAACCGGGCTGCGCCCAACCCGCAATCAACTCGGCCAGTTCCGACATAACACCCCCATTTACAACGCACCCACACTATGCCGCCCGACCCAAAGACGAAATTCACAATACCACCAGCTTGCCCCGCCCGTCCCGCTCGGATATCCAGCGTTTCAACCCAATTTCCCGACCCAGAGGACGCGACATGGCCGCCTATCAATATGTCTACCACATGCAGAGTGTCTCCAAGACCTATCCCGGTGGCAAGAAGTGCTTTGAAAACATCCACCTCAGTTTTCTGCCCGGCGTGAAAATCGGTGTCGTCGGTGTCAACGGCGCCGGTAAATCGACGCTGATGAAGATTATGGCCGGCCTCGACACCGACTTCACCGGCGAGGCATGGGCCGCCGAGGGCGCCAAGGTCGGCTATCTGCCGCAGGAACCGCAACTGGATGAATCCCTGACCGTTCGCGAAAACGTCATGCTGGGCGTGGCCGGGAAAAAGGCCAAGGTCGACCGCTTCAACGAGATCGCGATGGAGATCGCCGAGAATTATTCGGACGAGCTGATGGAGGAAATGACCACCCTTCAGGACGCGATCGACGCGGAAAACCTGTGGGATCTGGACAGCCAGATCGACGTGTCGATGGAGGCGCTGCGCTGCCCGCCGGACGACGCCGACATCGCCAACCTTTCGGGTGGTGAGAAACGCCGCGTGGCGCTGTGCAAGCTGCTGCTGGAAGCGCCCGACATGCTGCTCTTGGACGAACCGACCAACCACCTGGACGCGGAAACCATCGCCTGGCTGCAACAGCACCTGATCGACTACAAAGGCACCATCCTGATCGTCACCCACGACCGTTATTTCCTGGATGACATCACCGGCTGGATTCTCGAGTTGGACCGCGGCCGTGGCATTCCGTACGAGGGCAACTATTCCTCGTGGCTGGAGCAGAAAGCCAAGCGGCTTGAGCAAGAGGCCCGCGAGGACAAATCCAAGCAGAAGACGCTTCAGCGCGAACTGGAATGGATGCGTCAGGGTCAAAAGGCGCGTCAGGCCAAATCCAAGGCCCGGATCAACGCCTATAACGAGTTGGCGGAACAGTCCGAACGCGAAAAGCTGACCCGCGCCCAGATCGTCATCCCCAACGGCCCGCGCCTTGGCAGCAAGGTGATCGAGGTCAGCGGGCTGGCCAAGCACATGGGCGACAAGCAACTGATCGAAAATCTCTCGTTCAGCCTGCCGCCCGGTGGCATCGTCGGTGTGATCGGCCCCAACGGCGCCGGTAAATCGACCCTGTTCAAAATGCTCACCGGCCATGAAAAGCCCGATGCCGGCATCATCGAATACGGCGACACGGTGCAGCTGTCCTATGTCGACCAGTCCCGCGACGACCTGAAAGACAACGACACCGTGTGGGAGGCAATCACCGGCGGCGCCGAGATCATTCAACTGGGCGACGCACAGGTCAATTCCCGCGCCTATTGCTCGTCCTTCAACTTCAAGGGCGGCGACCAGCAGAAAAAGGTCTCGCTGCTATCGGGTGGTGAGCGTAACCGCGTCCACATGGCCCGCCTGCTGAAAGAGGGCGGCAACGTCCTGCTGCTGGACGAACCGACCAACGATCTGGACGTCGAAACCCTGCGCGCACTGGAAGACGCCCTGGTCGATTTCGCCGGCTGCGCCGTGGTGATCTCGCACGATCGTTTCTTCCTCGACCGGATCTGTACGCATATTCTGGCCTTTGAAGGTGATGCCCACGTGGAATGGTTCGAGGGCAACTTCGAGGACTACGAAGAGGACAAAAAGCGCCGTTTGGGACCGGATGCGCTGGAGCCCAAGCGGTTGAAGCATAAGAAGTTTGCGAGGTAACTACTACATTTTGTAGCGCGCGGTGTTGCTTGTACAAAGTGGCACCAAGCTCATCTTTAATTCACTTGAAAGGTATGGTTCTTAATGCTAAGTGCGATTCAGGAGATGCGGAATCCTTTCCGCGCTCGTTCCAGGGCCCGCACTTTAGGTGCGGGCTTCTGAGTTAATGTACTTCGTCTACCTCGATGAGTTTGGGCATATTGGCCCATACATAGAAAGATCGTCCAGAAAACACAATGAAAGCCCAGTTTTTGGGCTAGCCGGGATAATACTGCCGGAGGAAGCCGTTCGCCCTTTTGCGAGCTATTTTCTTAAGCAAAAGGGGCTGAACTTCAAAGCCGAAATCGATAGCACTGGCAAGATGGCCGCGAAGTGGGAGAAGAAAGGCACCTCATTTATTCGACCAAAGCCGATGCGGCAATACACGGAAGCTCGTCGCTTGTTACATCGCGTAATGAAAAAAGTCGGCGATTCTGGGGGACATCTATTCTACTACGGGCGAGAGAAAAAGCGCGGGCTACACGAGGACCTGAACTCAATAGGTCTTTACACTACCTGCTTCGCTCATACGCTGCGGCAACTTGATCGTTTTTGCCATGCGCGCAATAGCAGTTTCGTAGTTATCGTCGACCAACATTCAGCACGTAAAGAACTGTTAGAATGTGCCGCAAAAACAATGTTCGGGCATAAACCGTGTATTCACCTTGCAAGCCCGCCATTTGAAGTGGAGAGTTACCTCAACCAGAACATTCAAGCCGCAGATTGGATTGCGACGTTGGTAGGCCGCTTGGCCGCATATGAAGTTTGCCCAGAAGAATACCAAGACTACGCTTATCTGCGAGAGATCTTTTCGGACCGCCTGAACGACTTAAAAAAGAACAGTCTATTGGACAAAAGACCTCGCAGAGAGGTAAAATCTCCAGCTAGCGGACCATTTGCAAGTTTGGCCGTTCTGCGCGACAGCATGAAGTGACCAACAAGCGTAGGATGGGGTTTTACCCCATCTTTCACCCAACGACCCTACTCGAACACCCGCACGATCTGTTCCCGCGCACCAAATCACCTCCAAAACCCGACCTTCCGCATGATGGGGTAAAACCCCATCCTACAGCTCTCCGAATGCGCCGTCCGTCACACCATCACTCCAACCCGGATCAACCCGACCCACAATAATACCGCGATAGATTGACGATTGCGGTCACTCGGTAGTGTGCTTCTCCAGCCCACTCATGAATGCGGCCGCCAAGAAACAGCACCTCAAAACATAATGTTGGACTGATTGCAGGGGCAGCACCTTTCCAGATCGGTTTACGCGAAACCTTCCGACCCGACACCAATAAACCCGATCTCCGAGCCTTCCGATCGGGACTCACTGCACCGAAGTTCAAAGGAAACGGTTTCAATCCTTTCTGTCAGGTCCTGTTCCCGCTCTGTGAGTTCCAGCAACAGTTCGTGCATTTCTGGGTTTAACATCCCGGCCGCAAACCACGACGCGTTCGGCCAGGGTGCGGTTTTCACGGCCACAGAAGAAGTTTGACACTCTCTCTTGTCACCCGGCCCCAACACTGCTAAACGCACCCAATCTTGCGGCCTCGGATTCGTTCCGGGGCCTTAGATATTTTGAACCGGGGACCTTCGGGGCCCTATACCCTTGGCACCTACGGGGGCCTCTCACATAGCGGGGAACCCCCTCGCACTTGCTAAACGGAAGACAGAAAGCATGGCACTCAAGTCGTACAAGCCGACGACGCCGGGCCAGCGCGGGCTGGTGCTGATCGACCGTTCGGAGCTTTGGAAAGGACGTCCGGTCAAGTCTCTCACTGAGGGTTTGACCAAATCGGGCGGCCGGAACAACACCGGACGGATCACTTCACGCCGCCGCGGCGGTGGCGCAAAGCGTCTCTACCGGATCGTTGACTTCAAACGGAACAAATTTGATGTCGCGGCAACCGTCGAGCGGATCGAATACGACCCGAACCGGACCGCATTCATCGCACTGGTAAAATACGAAGACGGCGAGCAGGCCTATATCCTGGCTCCGCAGCGTCTGGCTGTTGGTGACAAAGTCGTGGCATCTGCCAAGGCCGACATCAAGCCGGGCAACGCAATGCCGTTCTCGGGCATGCCCATTGGTACCATCGTCCACAATATCGAGATGAAGCCTGGCAAAGGCGGTCAGATCGCACGTGCGGCCGGTACTTACGCTCAGTTCGTTGGTCGCGATGGCGGCTACGCTCAGATCCGTCTGAGCTCGGGCGAGCTGCGCATGGTCCGTCAGGAATGCATGGCCACCGTTGGTGCCGTGTCCAACCCCGACAACTCGAACCAGAACCTCGGTAAAGCCGGTCGTATGCGCCACAAAGGCGTTCGTCCGTCGGTTCGTGGTGTTGCAATGAACCCGATCGATCACCCGCACGGTGGTGGTGAAGGTCGTACCTCGGGTGGCCGTACACCGGTTACACCGTGGGGTAAGGACACCAAGGGTAAGCGTACCCGCAACAAGAACAAAGCGTCCCAGAAGCTGATCATCCGCTCGCGGCACGCCAAGAAGAAGGGACGTTAATCTATGTCTCGCTCTGTTTGGAAGGGTCCTTTCGTCGATGCTTATGTGCTGAAAAAAGCCGAAGCAGCGCGCGAGTCGGGCCGCAACGAAGTCATCAAGATCTGGTCGCGTCGTTCCACCATTCTGCCCCAATTCGTGGGTCTGACCTTTGGTGTGTACAATGGCCAGAAGCATATCCCGGTAAACGTCACGGAAGACATGATTGGTCAGAAGTTCGGTGAATACTCGCCAACTCGTACCTACTATGGTCACGCCGCAGACAAAAAAGCGAAGCGGAAGTAAGTCATGGGCAAGGAAAAGAACCCCCGCCGCGTGGCTGAAAACGAAGCAATGGCGAAAACTCGCATGCTTCGCACCAGCCCGCAGAAACTGAACCTGGTTGCGCAAATGATCCGCGGCAAGAAAGTCGAGAAGGCTCTGACCGACCTGACTTTCTCGAACAAGCGTGTCGCGCAGGACGTCAAGAAGTGCCTGCAGTCCGCAATCGCGAATGCCGAAAACAACCACAACCTGGACGTTGACGAACTGATCGTCGCCGAAGCTTGGGTTGGCAAGAACCTGGTCATGAAGCGCGGTCGCCCGCGTGCCCGTGGCCGTTTCGGCAAGATCATGAAGCCGTTCTCGGAGATCACCATCAAGGTGCGTCAAGTTGAGGAGCAAGCCTAATGGGACATAAAGTCAATCCGATCGGCATGCGCCTGCAGGTCAACCGCACCTGGGACAGCCGCTGGTACGCTGACACCAAGGATTACGGTGATCTTCTGCTGGAAGACATCAAGATCCGTGAGTTCATTCAGAAAGAGTGCAAGCAGGCCGGTGTTGCACGTGTGATCATCGAACGTCCGCACAAGAAGTGCCGCGTAACGATCCACACCGCACGTCCGGGTGTCATCATCGGCAAGAAAGGTGCAGACATCGAAGTTCTGCGCAAAAAGCTTGCTGGTATGACCGACAGCGAACTGCACCTGAACATCGTCGAAGTGCGCAAGCCCGAGCTTGACGCGCAGCTGGTTGCCGAGTCGATCGCTCAGCAGCTGGAACGTCGTGTTTCGTTCCGTCGCGCAATGAAGCGCTCGGTTCAGAACGCCATGCGCATGGGCGCCCTGGGTATCCGGGTGAACGTCGCTGGCCGTCTGGGCGGCGCCGAAATCGCACGGACCGAATGGTATCGCGAAGGCCGCGTGCCTCTGCATACCCTGCGTGCCGACATCGATTACGCACATGCCGAAGCGATGACTCCTTACGGGATCATCGGGATCAAGGTCTGGATCTTCAAAGGTGAGATCATGGAGCACGATCCGCAGGCACGTGACCGTAAAGCACAGGAACTCCAGGATGGTCCGGCACCTCGCGGTGCAGGCGGCCGTCGCTAAGGAGGATTTGAGATGCTTCAACCAAAGCGTACGAAATTCCGCAAGATGCACAAAGGCCGGATCAAGGGAGAAGCCAAGGGCGGCTCTGATCTGAACTTTGGCACCTACGGTCTGAAAGCCTTGCAGCCCGAGCGCGTCACCGCACGTCAGATCGAAGCTGCACGTCGTGCCATGACCCGTCACATGAAACGTCAGGGTCGTGTCTGGATCCGTATCTTCCCCGACACTCCGGTCACTGCAAAGCCGATCGAAGTTCGTATGGGTAAAGGTAAGGGTTCGGTGGACCGCTGGGTTTGCAAGGTCAAGCCCGGCCGCGTGATGTTCGAGATCGACGGCGTCAATGACGACATCGCCCGCGAGGCCCTGCGCCTGGCCGCGATGAAGCTGCCGATCAAGACCCGCGTCGTGGTTCGCGAAGACTGGTAAGCGATCCGGGGTTTCCCCGTTCGTGACAAAATTGACCCCCGTCGGGAAACCGGCGGGGGTTTATTATTTGGGGGCGCTGCCCCCGCCGCGGCAAGCCGCGACTCCCCCGGGATATTTAAAGCCAGATGAAGCGGGGGATCCGGATTTCATCTGGCAAAAAATATCCCGGAGCGCGAGGCAGAGCCTCGCAAAAGAGCCATCGCAATCGCGATGAAGCTAGGTTAAGAGGGCGCTATGGCACAGATTGAATCTCTCTTCGTAACCCGTCTTTATCGCGCAGCCCTGTCCGAGTTCGATCCCGCGATCGATGCGGAAGAGTTGGAAGACTCGTGCCTTGTCATCGCCGAAGATGACGAGGCCGGGCAGCAATGGTGTGAGGAAAACGGCTATCCCGGCTACACCAGCTATGCCTCGCTGACCGATCTGCCCTGGCGCTTCCCGATCTTTGCCGATCTGGTGGAGGTACTGGATCAGCACGTGGCGGCCTTTGCCAAGGATCTGGAGTTCGATCTGGGCGAGGGCGCGTTGAAACTGGAAGACCTTTGGATCAACATCCTGCCCGAGGGTGGCATGCACTCCAGCCACCTGCACCCGCACAGCGTGATCTCGGGCACGACCTATGTGGCGATGCCCGAGGGGGCGAGCGCGCTGAAACTGGAGGACCCCCGTTCAGGCCGCATGATGGCTGCGCCGACGCGTCTGAAAGGCGGGCGGCGCGATTTGCAGCCATTCATCTACATGAAACCGCAGGTGGGGGATGTCCTGCTTTGGGAAAGCTGGCTGCGCCACGAGGTCCCGATGAACATGGCCGAGGAAGAGCGGATATCTGTCAGTTTTAACTATCGGTGGGACTGAACGCTCCCACCGAATAACGGCATCTTGAATGCCGGAGAACACCGTTGGCACTCCGCCCAGAATGAACGAAAGCCCTGTCAGGCGGCAGGTGAAGGCCAAGAAAATTCTGGACGGAACGCTTCATATACCGGTCGTCCGTCATCAGGCTTGGGGTACCCTTTGCTGTCATCGTAAAACGCGTGGTAAGTCGCTGCAGGAAACTTGCTGTCATCATACCCCATCACGTTGGGTACAGCCACGCGTATGCGTTTTTGCTTATCATCCAGCATCAGCGCGGCCCCGCACTCAGAACAGGTGCAAAGCTCTAAAGGGCCATCGGGATTGTTGGCGTTGAATGGTTGACGGTTCATCTTGTCTTCGGGGTCTGCTGACAGGTCTGTGTAGTTAAAGAACGCAACATGGGTTGTGTGCTGTCCGGTCACGGACTTACAGACATCACAGTGGCATTCATGGTTGTCTATCGGTTCTGCCGTCGCGACTATCTTGACGTGTTCACATCCTCCTGAATAAGGGCTGGTCATTTTCTTACCTCCTCTGTGAACTTCAGGCTTTTGGGCCTTCTCTATTGGGCGCCGAACGCGGCACGTTGGCAATACAGACCTTGGCCTGAGTTTGGATGAGGAATACTTCGCGGAAGTTTCGTGATTGGTAACCCGTTCGGCGACCGAGAGCATCCAATTCCCTCGCCATCAAGAAGACGTCAAACTTTCCCTTGCCCCCCACTCCCTAAACCCTTATACGGCGGCATCCTGCGTGTCGCCCGGCGTTGTCGGGAGATTCGCATGTCTATCATTCATCCACCAGGTCCAAGGTGACCCGTGTACGGGGCCTTCTGGTGTTTTGAGCAAAGGAAAAAGGCGATGAACGCCCAAGAACTGCGTGAAAAGACCCCGGACCAGCTCCGCGAGGAACTGGCCAACCTGAAGAAAGAAAGCTTTAACCTGCGCTTTCAACAGGCAACCGGTCAGCTGGAAAACACTGCCGGCATCAAAGCGGCCCGCCGCAATGCTGCCCGCGTCAAAACCATTCTGAACGAAAAGGCCGCTGCTGCGGCATCGGAGGAGTAATCCCATGCCTAAGCGTATCCTGTCCGGAGTAGTAACCAGCGACGCCAACGAGCAGACCGTGACTGTTTCGGTTGAACGCCGTTTCAAGCACCCGCTGCTGCACAAAACCGTTCGTAAGTCCAAGAAATACCGGGCTCATGACGAAAAGAACGCCTTCAAGGTCGGCGACACTGTACGCATCATCGAATGCGCGCCGAAATCGAAGACGAAACGTTGGGAGGTTCTGGAGGCATAAGCCCCCAGACCTTTCCATTTGTCGAAACCCTGGGGGAATTAACAAGACCAGCCCCCACAGGTCGGGAGAAACCACATGATCCAGATGCAGACCAATCTGGATGTCGCTGACAACTCCGGCGCTCGCCGAGTTCAGTGCATCAAGGTCCTGGGTGGTTCCAAGCGTAAATACGCCTCCGTCGGCGACATCATTGTCGTCTCGGTGAAGGAAGCCATCCCGCGCGGTCGCGTGAAGAAAGGTGACGTCCGCAAGGCCGTCGTCGTACGCACCGCCAAGGAAGTCCGTCGCGAAGACGGCACCGCGATCCGTTTCGATCGCAACGCCGCCGTCATCCTGAACAACAACAACGAGCCGATCGGTACCCGTATCTTTGGCCCCGTTGTTCGTGAACTGCGCGGCAAGAACTTCATGAAAATCATCTCGCTGGCTCCGGAGGTGCTGTAATCATGGCTGCTAAACTCCGCAAAGGCGACAAGGTCGTCGTGCTGGCCGGCAAGGACAAGGGCAAAGAGGGAACCATTTCCTCGGTTGACCCCAAAGCCGGAAAAGCTGTTGTTGATGGCATCAACATCGCCATCCGTCACACCCGCCAGTCGCAGAACTCGCAAGGTGGTCGTCTGCCTCAGGCAAACCCGATCGACCTGTCGAACCTGGCACTGCTGGACAAGAACGGCAAAGCGACCCGCGTTGGCTTCCGCATGGAAGGTGACAAGAAGGTCCGCTTCGCCAAGACCACAGGGGACGTGATCGATGCTTGATAACGCAACCTACACCCCGCGTCTGAAAACTCAGTACGTTGAAACCATCCGTGCCGCTCTGAAAGAAGAGTTCGGTTACAAGAACGACATGCAGCTGCCCAAGCTGGAGAAGATCGTTCTGAACATCGGTTGTGGTGCCGAGGCCGTCAAAGACTCGAAGAAAGCGAAAGCTGCGGTCGAGGATCTGACTGCGATTGCCGGTCAAAAGGCCGTTGCAACCAAGGCAAAGAAATCGATCGCGGGCTTCCGCGTCCGTGAAGACATGCCGCTGGGCGCGAAAGTGACCCTGCGTGGTGACCGGATGTACGAATTCTTGGATCGTCTGATCACCATCGCGCTGCCGCGCGTGCGTGACTTCCGCGGTGTAAAGCCTTCTTTCGATGGTCAGGGCAACTTTGCCATGGGCATGAAAGAGCACATCGTTTTCCCGGAAATCGATTTCGACAAGGTCGACGAGGTCTGGGGCATGGATATCGTAATTGCCACCACAGCGAAAACCGACGCTGAAGCAAAGGCACTGTTGAAAGCGTTCAACATGCCGTTCAACGCGTAAGCGCCGGGAGGATTGAGACATGGCTAAAAAAGCAATGATCGAACGCGAAAAGAAGCGCGAACGCCTGGTGGCCAAATATGCCGCAAAGCGTGCCGAGCTGAAAGAAATCGCGAATGACGAAAGCAAGCCGATGGAAGAGCGCTTCAAAGCGCGTCTGAAACTGGCGAAGCTGCCGCGCAACAGCTCGGCCACTCGTCTGCACAACCGCTGTCAGCTGACAGGTCGTCCCCACGCTTACTACCGTAAGCTGAAGGTCAGCCGTATCGCGCTGCGCGAGCTGGGTTCTGCTGGTCAGATCCCCGGCATGGTGAAATCGAGCTGGTAAGGGAGACATAGATATGAATGATCCTATCGGCGATATGCTCACCCGTATCCGCAACGCGCAAATGCGCGGCAAGTCCACCGTTTCCACCCCGGCTTCCAAGCTGCGCGGTTGGGTTCTGGACGTGCTGGCGGACGAAGGCTACATCCGTGGCTATGAAAAAACGACCGGTGAAAACGGTCATCCGGCCATCGAAATCAGCCTGAAGTACTACGAAGGCACCCCTGTCATTCGCGAACTGAAGCGGGTCTCGAAGCCCGGCCGTCGCGTATACATGGGCGTCAATGACATCCCGCAGGTCCGTCAGGGTCTGGGTGTGTCGATTGTCAGCACTCCGAAAGGTGTGATGTCGGACGCAAACGCTCGCTCCAACAATGTTGGCGGCGAAGTGCTCTGCACCGTCTTCTAAGGAGGTCTGCAATGTCTCGTATTGGTAAAAAACCGGTCGAGCTGCCCAGCGGCGTTACCGCCACTGTGTCGGGTCAGACCATCGAAGTGAAAGGTCCGAAGGGCACCCGCAGCTTTACCGCCACCGACGACGTAACGCTGTCGGTTGAAGACAACGTGGTCAAGATCGACCCCCGCGGCATGTCCAAACGTGCTCGCCAGCAATGGGGCATGAGCCGCACCATGGTTGCCAACCTGGTAACCGGTGTGACGACTGGCTTCAAAAAAGAGCTGGAGATCCAGGGTGTTGGTTACCGGGCTCAGATGCAGGGCAACACCCTGAAGCTGAACCTGGGCTACAGCCACGATGTTGATTTCACTGCTCCGGAAGGTGTCACCATCACCGCCCCGAAGCAGACCGAGATCGTTGTGGAAGGTATCGACCAGCAGCTGGTGGGCGAAACCGCGGCCAAAATCCGCGAATGGCGCCGCCCCGAGCCTTACAAAGGCAAAGGCATCCGCTACAAGGGCGAGTTCATCTTCCGCAAGGAAGGCAAGAAGAAGTAAGGACGAACACAATGGCAAACAGCAAAAGAACCCTGTTTCTGAAGCGCCGCCTGCGCGTTCGGAACAAACTTCGCAAGGTCAACGCGGGTCGTCCGCGTCTGTCCGTACACCGTTCGAACAAGAACATCTCTGTTCAGTTGATAGACGACGTACGTGGCGTGACCCTGGCCTCGGCCTCGACCCTGGAAAAGGATCTGGGCGTTGTTGGCAAAAACAACATCGATGCGGCGACCAAAGTCGGCGCGGCCATTGCAGAGCGTGCCAAGAAGGCAGGCGTCGAAGAGGCCTATTTCGATCGTGGTGGCTTCCTGTTCCACGGCAAGGTGAAGGCTCTGGCCGACGCTGCGCGTGAAGGTGGTCTGAAGATCTAAGACCTGCGGGCGGGTTTCGATCCGCCCCGATGATCCGGGGGCCTCGGCACTAGTCGGGGCTCACTTGGATTGAACAAACGGCGCCGAGAGCGCCTCTAGAGAAAAGGGATGCCAAGATGGCAGAACGTGAAAACCGTCGGGGCCGTGGCCGCGACCGTGACGAAGCACCGGAATTTGCAGATCGCCTGGTTGCGATCAACCGTGTGTCGAAAACCGTAAAAGGTGGTAAGCGCTTTGGCTTCGCCGCTCTGGTGGTTGTCGGCGATCAGAAAGGCCGCGTCGGCTTTGGTAAAGGTAAAGCGAAAGAAGTACCTGAAGCCATCCGTAAGGCGACCGAACAAGCCAAGCGTCAGATGATCCGCGTGCAACTGCGCGAAGGTCGTACCCTGCACCACGATATCGAAGGCCGTCACGGCGCTGGTAAAGTGGTTATGCGTACCGCACCTGAAGGTACCGGTATCATCGCCGGTGGTCCGATGCGTGCCGTGTTCGAAATGCTGGGCGTCAAGGACGTTGTGTCCAAGTCGCTGGGCTCGCAGAACCCGTACAACATGATCCGCGCCACCATCAACGGCCTGCAAAAAGAGCAGAGCCCGCGTTCGGTTGCCGCACGTCGTGGCAAAAAGGTTGCCGACATCCTGCCCAAGCGGGACGAAGCACCGGCTGCTGCTGAAGCAGAAGCATAAGGAGAGCGACCCATGGCAAAAACCATCGTCGTCAAGCAGATCGGTTCCCCGATCCGCCGCCCCGCCGAACAGCGCGCAACTCTGATCGGTCTGGGCCTGAACAAGATGCACAAAACCCGTGAACTGGAAGACACTCCTTCGGTCCGCGGCATGATCCGCAAGATCCCGCATCTGGTAGAGATCGTCGAAGAGCGCGGCTAATCGCTAAATCTTCGCAGAGTTCGAAACGCCCCTGATATTTTTCAGGGGCGTTTTTTCTTGCGTTTAACTGCGTCTGACGTATCGTTTTGATCCATTTTGATTAAAGAGTGAGAAAAGATGAAACTGTTCCTATCCGCGCTTTGCGCGACGGCCATTGGTGTCTCAGCGCACGCAGCCTGCCCTAACAAGGCTCCAAAACTTTCGAAAAGCTATTTCTCAGACGGCGACCAGAAAGTGAATGCAGCCTGGCTCCAAAACAACCTTGCGGGACGCAAAGTCGTTTACACTGGCAAAGACACAGAAACATATTTTTCCGACGGAACCTATTCCTACAAAAGGGATGGCCAAACATGGAAAGCAAACTCATACAAATTCTATGACAACGGGATGCGTTGCATTGGATACCAAAACCCCCGGTTTGATCTTTACGTCGTGAACAACGGCAAACTGATTCTGGTTAATGAACAAAAAGAGCGATACGAGGGGAAGATTAGGAAATAGTCGGTTTTTAGGGCATTTCGTACAGGTTTATCGCAAGGTGTTAGCACTGCCACACGGCCTGCGTTCAATAGGAGAAGCGCCGTTACAGCAGTTTCTGAGTGCTTCTGACGCAAGTACATAATATTCCGAATGTCTTGCGCGATCCGTAATGCGTTGGGATCAACCTTTGTCATACCGAAAACGCATAACGGCTAGACCGAAACCTATATTGTTAGCGATAACCATCAGCCCTATCTCAGCCTTGTCCAAACAAGGAACACAAAAGGTGACGTCAGGGAATTCGCCCTGATTTGAGAAAGGAACACAGAAATGACAACCGCAACACTGACAAATACCGGCTTCAACTTCGGCACCCGGATCATGGACATGATCGAACGGATCAAAACCGCACGCAAACGGGCCGCTGAATATCAGCGCACATACCGCGAACTGCAGAGCCTGACCAACCGCGAACTGGATGACATCGGCATCCGCCGCTGCGACATCGCAGATATTGCGCACAAACATGTTTACTGCTCTTGATCGCGGATAATCCGCAGAAATACAAAAAGGCGCCGAATGGCGCCTTTTTTTGTATCACGCGTTGGCTCACAGCACGACCAGTAAACGCGTAACAGCAGGATAGGCCCACTGAAGATCACAATGCCGCTGTACGGAGCTAAAATCCGGCTCTACGGCGCTTTCCAACCGTGGGCTCCCGCAACATACGTTTCCCTGACCCCTGGCCTTCTGACGCCCTACCCCAAAGACCGCCTGCGGCAGAGTGGTTCAGACTCCACTGCAATCCGCTGTTTGAGCTTGATATGGCCAAGAACCTCTCGAAACGCACGGTGCTTGGGTTTGCCTTCCAGATAATCCGCCAGTTTTAGCAGGTTGATTGGGTGCTTCTCAACAAGCACTTCGATCCGCTGCACGGCGTCGTCCAAAATATAATGATCGATGAACTGGCAAGCCACCTGCGTCGGGGTCAGCAGGCAATAGTCCTGAGCGCGCTTGTCTGTGTAGCGCGTAATGTCAAAGGGCGACGCGCCGAGGGCGTGGAACTTTGGAATATGTACACGCATGTCGGCTTTCACATGCTCCAGCACCGTACCGGAAATCTGTCGAAACCCCAGCGGACCAAGCTTGGTGACAACATGCTTACGCATCGCCGGAGAGATCATGTCCACATCCGCCCGATCGTATTTCAGATCATCGAATACCGACAAGAGCCCCAGCTTTTCATCTGCTATCTGGAAATACGGCTCACCGTTAAACGCGCGCATCTTCTCCAGCACCTGCTCACGTTCAGCTGATGGATCAGAGACGAAAGCGACCTCGTCGGTTTGATCCGCCGAGGTCGCGAAACCACCTAGCAAGCGTCGTAGCAGGGTGTGCTGCTTTTTTCCATGCTGCGGTGTGTTCTTTGAGTCAGCCATAGCATTCAATGTAGCGCCAGCGGGCTGACTTACCATTCTTACCCGTCAGCCTTCATCTCGGTGTCGATGAGGATGGTGATCGGCCCGGTCGAGAATGGTCCGACGCCAAACTCCGTATGGTCAATCTCAGCTTCTGCCGAGAACGCCACCCAGTCGCCTTGATAGTATTCAATGGCACCGCCCAGCGGATGCGGGCCTTGGTGAGTCAGCGTGGCTTTCAGAGTTACGGGTTTGGTTACACCATGAATGGTGAGGTCGCCGGTCACATCCGCCGTGGTGTCGCCCGTCCGTTCAATTCCCGTGCTGACGAAAGTGATTTCCGGATAGGTTTCGACCTCGAGAAAATCCGCCGACTTAAGGTGATCGTCCAAAGGCCCAAACCCCGAGGACAAGCTGTTAGTGTCGATCGTCACGTTCAGTGTCGATGCCTCTACATCATCAGCGTTCAGATCCAGCACACCTTCGACTTTGGTGAATTCGCCATGCTGGGTGGACACGCCTGCATGGCTCCAGCTGAAGCGGACTTCTGTATGCCCCTGGTCAGTCTTGTAGGTCTGCGCAAAGGCAGGTGCCACGGCAACGGTCAGGGCGGCGGCAGCGATCATAGAGTAAAAGCTCATGGCTAAGTTCCTTTCATCCGGTAGGGGCTGGATATTAGTTGAATTTTCATCTAATTGAACACGCTAGAAACCGCAATCTGAATCTAGGAGAACACGAAGTTGTGAAGAGTGATCTGCCAACATCACTGGAAACCGACATCTGGGTTGCAATGAACCGGACGACACGGCTCATCCAGTTTGAAATCAGTGCCGCCCTGAAAGACGCTGGCCTGCCGCCTTTGAAATGGTACGATATCCTTTGGTCCCTCGAGCGGCACGGCGGCCAACTGCGTCCCTACGAGCTGGCTCAGGACACCATATTCGAGCAATCGAACCTGTCCCATTTGAGCAGGCGCCTGGTTGCAGAAGGGCTGATCACATATGTGTCCTTTGACGGTGACCGGCGGGGTAAAGTCCTGAAGATCACCGACAAGGGGAAAGAGCTGCGAAAACGTATGTGGGAAATCTACGGCCCCTTGCTGCACGAAAAGATGCGCGCCTTTGGCAAGTCGGATGGCTGGCAGGCCTTCATCGAAACCGCGCGCAAGCAAGCTGAATAGGAAGCCGTCCGGGGCAACGAGCAAACGACGTGTGCCAAACAAAAAACCCCCGCTTGCGCGGGGGTTCTGATTGTCCAAGTGACGGGTCCGATCAGAGACCGGTGGCCACGTCGATGGTGTTCCCCTCTTCCAGGGTCACATAGGCCTTCTTGACGTCTTTCCGCTTGCCCAGCTGGCCGCGGAACCGCTTGACCTTGCCTTTGGTCACGGTGGTGTTCACCGCTTTGACCTTCACGCCAAACAGCGCCTCAACGGCCTCTTTGATCTGCGGCTTGTTGCTGTCGATCGCCACTTCAAAGACAACCGCGCCGTTTTCGGACGCCATGGTCGACTTTTCAGTGATGATCGGCTTGCGGATCACGTCGTAGTGTTCTGCCTTCGCGCTCATTTCAGTCGAGCCTCCAGTGCTTCGACAGCCGCTTTGGTGAGCACCAGGGTGTCACGCTTGAGGATGTCATAAACGTTTGCACCCATCGACGGCAGGATATCCAGACCTTCGATGTTGCGCGACGCCTTCAGGAAACCTTCGTTCACGGTCGCACCGTCGATGACCAGAGCGCGTTTCCAGCCCAGGTTTGCAACCTGTTTGGCCAGAGCGGCGGTCTTGCCTTCGGCTTCGGCGCTCTCGATCACAACCAGTTCACCTGCTTTGGCTTTTGCCGACAGAGCGTGGCGCAGGCCAAGCTTGCGGAACTTCTTCGGCAGGTCGTGGCCGTGCGAACGAGGGGTCGGGCCCTTGTAGATGCCACCCTTGCGGAAGATCGGCGCGTTGCGGTCACCATGGCGTGCGCCACCGGTGCCCTTCTGGCGATAGATCTTCTTGGTCGAGTAGCTGGTTTCCGAGCGGGTCTTGACCTTGTGGGTGCCGGCCTGCGCGTTGTTGCGCTGCCAACGGACCACACGGTGCAGGATGTCTGCACGCGGCTCGAGACCGAACAGATCGGCGTTCAGCTCGATGTCGCCGGCTTTGCCGCCGTCCAGTTTGATTACATCAAGTTTCATGCTTCACCACCTTCCGCGGGAGCTTCTTCCGCAGGTGCATCAGATGCAGCCGATTTCACAGCAGCCGGGAAAGGCAGGCCTTCCGGTGCTTTCTTCTTCACGGCGTCCTTGACGGTGACCCAGCCCGATTTCGGTCCGGGAACGGCGCCTTTGATGAAGACCAGACCACGCTCGGCGTCGGTTTTGACGACTTCCAGGTTCTGGGTCGTTACACGGGCAGCACCCATGTGACCGGCCATCTTCTTGCCTTTGAACACCTTGCCCGGGTCCTGACACTGACCGGTCGAACCGTGCGAACGGTGGCTGATCGAAACACCGTGCGAGGCGCGCAGACCACCGAAGTTGTGGCGCTTCATCGCACCGGCAAAGCCTTTACCGATCGAGGTGCCCGAAACGTCAACCTTCTGACCTTCCAGGAAGTGTTCTGCCGAAATCTCGGCACCCACTTCGATCAGGCCATCTTCGGAGACGCGGAACTCGGCCAGCTTACGCTTGGGCTCGACCTTGGCAGCGGCATAGTGACCGCGCATGGCTTTCGAGGTGCGTTTTGCCTTGGCAGCACCGGCGCCCAGCTGAACGGCAGTGTAGCCATCTTTGTCAGCGGTCCGCTGTGCAACGACCTGCAGGTTGTCCAAGTGAAGAACGGTCACAGGGATCTGCTTGCCGTCTTCCATGAACAGGCGGGTCATGCCAACTTTTTTTGCGATAATACCAGAGCGCATTCTCATACCCTCCGATTACGACTGCAACTTGATCTCGACGTCCACACCAGCAGCGAGGTCGAGCTTCATCAGCGCGTCAACGGTCTGGGGGGTCGGATCAACGATGTCGAGAAGACGCTTGTGCGTGCGGATCTCGAACTGGTCGCGGGATTTCTTGTCAACGTGAGGGCCACGGAGAACCGTGAACTTCTCGATCTTGTTCGGCAGCGGGATCGGTCCGCGCACGTTCGCGCCGGTCCGCTTGGCAGTGTTGACGATCTCTTGCGTGCTGGCATCCAGAACGCGATAGTCAAATGCCTTCAGCCGAATACGGATGTTTTGGCTTTGCATATTAACAGCCTTTTATTCAGGCGTTGGAGTTGAGAGGAGGACAGACGCGCATCGCCAACCCTCATCGAACCCAAAAGGCGGGAATCACCCCGCCTTGATGTTCTTATTGAGAACCCGCGCGTACTATAGCGACCTGAGCGTTTTTGCAAGAGGCAAATGCCAGAATGAAAACCTTCTATTCACCTCCAGAAACGCCATTGGTTAACCATGGACTTTCGACCTTCATTCCTTGGTAAACCGCGTGCATAAAAAGATGCGCAATAACTGGGTCACTGGAAAATGGAGAAAAACGCATCTTTCCCTCTCTGACACCTTCTTCAGCTTCGTAAACAACCTCATCACCTTTGACGGTTACAAGCACTTTGAGCTCGGCTAGGGTCTCTGGATCGACCGTCGTAGGATCGTCAGACAAGATCACAAAGTCTGCAACTTTTCCGACTTCAATCGACCCCTTCTCGTTTTCCTCAAAATGCTGCCACGCAGGCCAAATAGTCATGGCCTTAAGTGCAGTCATGACGTCCACCCTTTGATGCGGCCCCAATATGTCGCCCGAACGGGTGCGGCGAGTGACCGTCGCGGCAAGAACCCGCATACTGTCGGGAAACGCGACCGGGGCATCGTGATGTGTGCCGAACATCATGTCCCTTTCTCGCAGCCATCCCGTGGGTGAGATGTTGTCGGCATTGACCGGTCCCACAGTATGATCCCGGTGCCAATCGCCCCAATAGAACGTGTGCATCGGGAAAAGCGACGGGAACACGCCAAGCCGTTTGAAACTGGCAACCTGATCCTCCCTCAGAAACTGGCCGTGTATCAGAACGGGGCGGTTGCCTGGGTCGCCATACTTGATCTGCGCTTCTTCAAGGGCCGCAATCAGCATATCGGATGCTCCTTCGCCGTTGGAATGCACAAGGATCTGGAAGCCGTTCTCATAACACCAGTTCACCGCGTCCTGAAGCTGCTCCATCGTTATGGCGGCATATCCGGCATACCCGGCGGCATAATTTCCAACCGGATTGTAATAGGGTCGATCCCGCAAGGCTGTGAAACCCTGCGGTGAACCGTCGATTGTCAGCTTGCAACCCCCAACCCGGACCCGGTTCTCATAGTCTGCCGATGTGTTTTCTCTGATGAACTCCCGAGCTTCCAAAACGTCTGGAAACGCGACCACGTCGATGGGCAGCCCTTCTTCGGCAGCAACTTTCCTGAGAACCTCGACAATCTCGCCGGACGATCGGCCTTCTTGTCCGGTTGTATATCCAAACTTTGCCCAAAGCTCTGTTCCGGCCTTCGCGAATGCCGCCAAGCCTTTCTCACCCAGATTTCCAAGCATAGGAACAAGAACCGAAAAGAACGCGTATTCCTCCAGAACGCCGTTAGGCTCACCAGCTTCATCGCGCTGAATCACACCGCCCGGAGGTGCTTCTGAGGTGGCGGTGATACCTGCCAACTCCAGAGCTTTTGAATTTGCGACCCCCAAATGCCCGGATTGATGAATGATGATGACCGGCAAGTCTTGGGACACCATATCCAGTTCTTGCCGTGTCGGGTGACGCAGCTCCTTCAGCTGCGCGTTGTCGTAACCAAAGCCAACGATCATTTTCACCTGCTCAACGGCTTCCGCATTCTCAGCGGCCCAGTTGGACAGTGTTGATTGCAGGCTTGCGATATCAACGACATCTCCATCCGGCGGCGCGAGAAGGTTGGCTGACAGTGCCTGCAAACCTCCCATGACAACATGCCCGTGGCTGTCCACAAAGCCCGGCAGCATCGCGCGTCCGTTCAGATCGAAGGTTTCCGTTCTATCACCTTGGTACGCAGATAGATCAGACAGCGATCCAACGGCCAGAATACGCCCGTCTTTGACTGCAACCGCTTCGGCAGAGGGGCCTTCGTCATTCATCGTGACGATTGGACCGCCAAGATAAATGCGATCCGCGATTTGTTGGGACGATGCCGAGGTTGATGAAAACGCGATTGCTGCGACAAGACAGAGTGAACGTGCCGATACGTGCATCTTATGACCTCTTTCGAATTGCAATGCTTCAATACAGAAAAGGGTAGCATCTCGTTGTGCGTTTACGAAAATGAAAAAGGGCGCCCCGCGGGACGCCCTTTCCGTCTGATCATTCGCTTGCGCGAATTACTCGATGATTTTCGACACAACGCCGGCGCCGACGGTGCGGCCGCCTTCGCGGATCGCGAAACGCAGGCCGTTTTCCATCGCGATCGGCGCGATCAGCTCAACGCCGAACGACACGTTGTCGCCGGGCATGACCATCTCGGTGCCTTCGGCCAGGGTCACGGTGCCGGTCACGTCCGTGGTCCGGAAGTAGAACTGCGGACGGTAGTTCGCGAAGAACGGGGTGTGACGACCGCCTTCTTCCTTGGTCAGGATATAGGCTTCGGCTTCGAACTTGGTGTGAGGGGTCACCGAACCCGGCTTGCACAGAACCTGGCCACGCTCAACGCCGTCACGGTCAACACCACGCAGCAGCGCGCCGATGTTGTCGCCCGCTTCACCGCGGTCCAGCAGCTTGCGGAACATTTCAACGCCGGTGCAGGTCGTCTTGGTGGTGTCGCGGATGCCGACGATTTCAATCTCGTCACCAACGTTGATCACGCCACGCTCGACACGACCGGTCACAACGGTACCACGACCCGAGATCGAGAACACGTCTTCGATCGGCATCAGGAACGGCTGGTCAACGGCACGCTCGGGGGTGTCGATATACTCATCAACAGCCGCCATCAGCTCGCGGATCTTGTTCTCGCCGATTTCCGGGTTGTTGCCTTCCATCGCCGCCAGAGCCGAACCTGCGATGATCGGGATATCGTCGCCGGGGTAGTCGTAGCTAGACAGCAGTTCGCGAACTTCCATCTCAACCAGTTCCAGCAGCTCTTCGTCGTCAACCTGGTCAACTTTGTTCAGGAACACGACCATCTTCGGGATGCCAACCTGGCGGCCCAGCAGGATGTGCTCGCGCGTCTGCGGCATCGGGCCGTCAGCGGCGTTCACAACCAGGATCGCGCCGTCCATCTGCGCCGCACCAGTGATCATGTTCTTGACGTAGTCAGCGTGGCCGGGGCAGTCGACATGCGCATAGTGGCGGTTGTCGGTCTCGTATTCCACGTGGGCGGTCGAGATGGTGATGCCGCGCGCTTTTTCTTCCGGCGCACCGTCAATCTGGTCATACGCTTTGAAGTCACCGAAATACTTGGTGATTGCTGCGGTCAGCGTGGTCTTGCCGTGGTCAACGTGGCCAATCGTGCCGATGTTGACGTGCGGTTTTGTACGCTCAAACTTTTCCTTTGCCATGATGGCCTCCTTTTTCGGTAATGAAGGGAGCGTGATACCCACGCTCCCTCAAATCTTCGCTTATGCGTATTTCGCCTGGATCTCGTCCGAGATGTTCTGCGGAACCGGATCGTAGTGGTCGAACTGCATGGTGAACTGGGCACGGCCCGACGACATCGAACGCAGAGTGTTGATGTAGCCGAACATGTTCGCCAGCGGAACGAACGCGTCGATCGCGATTGCGTTGCCGCGCGGTTCCTGACCAGACACCTGGCCACGACGCGAGGTCAGGTCGCCAATGATACCGCCGGTGTATTCTTCCGGGGTGATCACTTCGACCTTCATGATCGGTTCCAGCAGTTTCGCGCCGGCTTTGCGCATGCCTTCACGCATGCACATACGGGCAGCGATTTCGAACGCCAGAACGCTCGAGTCAACGTCGTGGAACTTACCGTCCAGCAGGGCAACCTTGAAGTCGATCACGGGGAAGCCAGCCAGAGGGCCGCTGTCCATGACAGACTGGATGCCTTTTTCGACACCCGGGATGTATTCCTTCGGAACAGCACCACCAACGATGCGGCTTTCGAACGAATAACCTTCGCCCGGCTCGGTCGGAGTGATCTCAAGCTTGACCTCGGCGAACTGACCCGAACCACCCGACTGTTTCTTGTGGGTGTAGGTGTGCTCGACCGGCATCGAGATGGTTTCACGATAGGCCACCTGCGGCGCACCGATATTGGCCTCGACCTTGAACTCGCGCTTGAGGCGGTCAACCAGGATGTCCAGGTGAAGTTCGCCCATGCCCTTCATGATGGTCTGACCCGATTCCAGATCGGTTTCCACACGGAAGGACGGGTCTTCGGCCGCCAGACGCGCCAGACCCTGAGACATTTTCTCCTGGTCGCCCTTGGTTTTGGGCTCGACCGCGATCTCGATCACCGGATCGGGGAAGGTCATGGTTTCCAGAACCACCGGATCCTTCGCATCACACAGGGTGTCACCGGTGGTGGTGTCTTTCAGACCCGCCAGCGCGATGATGTCGCCTGCAAATGCTTCTTCGATCTCTTCCCGGTTGTTCGAGTGCATCATCATCATACGACCGATGCGCTCTTTCTTGCCTTTGGTCGAGTTCAGGATCGAGTCACCCTTGTTAAGCACGCCCGAATAAATCCGGGTGAAGGTCAGCGAACCGACGAAGGGGTCGTTCATGATTTTGAACGCCAGACCCGAGAACGCCATGTTGTCGTCAGCACGACGGGCGATGTCCCGAACTTCGTCCTCGTCACCGGGTTTGAAGCCCATGTAATCGACAACGTCCAGCGGGCTGGGCAGATAGTCGATCACAGCGTTGAGCAGCGGCTGAACGCCTTTGTTCTTGAACGCAGAACCACCCAGTACCGGAACGAACGCGATTTCCAGTGTGCCCTTGCGCAGCAGTTTACGCAGGGTCGGAACGTCGGGCTCATTGCCTTCCAGGTATTCCATCATCGCGTCGTCGTCCATTTCGACGGCCGCTTCGATCATCTTGCCGCGCCATTCTTCAGCCATGTCTTTCAGGCTGTCGCGGATCGGAGCTTTGATCCAGCTTGCGCCCAGGTCTTCACCCTGCCACAGCCATTCTTCCATGGTGACCAGATCGATCAAACCTTCCAGCTCGGATTCGGCGCCAATCGGGATACCAACCGGAACAGCACGTGCGCCGGTGCGGTCTTCGATCATGCGAACGCAGTTGAAGAAGTCCGCGCCGATCTTGTCCATCTTGTTGACGAAAACCATACGCGGAACCTTGTAGCGGTCAGCCTGACGCCACACGGTTTCGGTCTGGGGCTCAACACCGGCGTTTGCGTCGAGAACGCAGACGGCACCGTCGAGAACCGCCAGCGAGCGTTCGACTTCGATGGTGAAGTCAACGTGGCCGGGGGTGTCGATGATGTTCAGGCGGTGCTTGGGGGTATCGGCGGTTTTACCGTCCTCGGTGCGTTCCCAAAACGTGGTGGTCGCAGCCGAAGTGATGGTGATGCCGCGTTCCTGCTCCTGCTCCATCCAGTCCATGGTGGCGGCACCATCGTGCACCTCACCGATGTTGTGGGATTTGCCAGTATAATACAGGATGCGTTCCGAGCAGGTCGTCTTGCCTGCATCGATGTGCGCCATGATACCGAAGTTACGGTATAGTTCGAGCGGATATTCGCGTGCCATTTGGATAAGCCTCTAGAATTACCAGCGGTAATGGCTGAAGGCTTTGTTCGCCTCGGCCATCTTGTGGGTGTCTTCGCGCTTCTTAACGGCAGTACCGCGGGACTGTACGGCGTCCAGCAGTTCGCCGGCGAGGCGTTCTTCCATGGTGTTTTCGTTGCGGCCGCGCGCAGCGGTGATCAGCCAGCGGATGGCCAGTGCTTCACGGCGCTCGGGGCGCACTTCGACCGGAACCTGGTAAGTTGCACCACCAACCCGGCGCGAGCGAACCTCGACCGAAGGTTTGATGTTGTCGAGCGCTTCGTGGAACACTTCGACAGGAGCGCGCTTTACCTTGTTCTCAACGCGGTCAAATGCGTTGTAGACGATGCGCTCTGCGACCGACTTCTTGCCGTCGATCATCAGGTTGTTCATGAATTTGGTCAGTACCTTGTCGCCAAATTTGGCGTCAGGCAGGACTTCGCGTTTTTCGGCGGCGTGACGACGTGACATATCAGCCTCTCCTTCTTACTTGGGACGCTTCGCGCCGTATTTCGAACGACGTTGCTTACGGTCTTTGACGCCCTGAGTATCCAGAACACCGCGCAGGATGTGGTAACGCACACCGGGAAGGTCTTTCACACGGCCGCCACGGATCAGAACAACCGAGTGTTCCTGCAGGTTGTGGCTTTCACCGGGGATGTACGAGATGACCTCGAACCCGTTGGTCAGGCGCACTTTGGCAACCTTACGCATCGCCGAGTTCGGCTTTTTAGGCGTTGTGGTATAGACACGTGTGCAGACACCGCGCTTTTGCGGGCACTGCTCCAGGTGCATGGACTTCGAGCGTTTGACTTTGGGCTGCCGCGGCTTGCGGATCAGCTGTTGAATAGTTGGCATTCCGGTTCTTTCCCCGTTTTGCAACACACATGACATGCACGCGCGTTGCGTGCGGCTAAATTCGCTGCACTTATGCGTCCACAAGCGCAAAACCCACGAGCGTTCCCATTCCGAGGTGAACGTCGCGGTTGGTTCTCAGAGGGCGCGAACTATAAAATTGTCCGGGCCTTGACCAGTTCATTACTGGAATCGGCTACGGGGCGGCCCCCGGTACCGAGATGACGCGCGTATAGGGGGAGTCGTCCCAAGTGTCAACAGCCCTATCCCAGCGCCCCGGCGCGCGCGTTGAATGCAGCCTGTAGGATTGCCTTTCCTGCGCGCCGCTGTCCCGGTTGCGGCTGAACCGCGGCAAGGGCATAGTCGGGTCGAATATCTGCTGATGGATTACAGATGCAAGTGATTGGCCTTTGCCGGTTTTCCTATCCCGCAACCGGCGGTTTTCGGCTGAACCGGGATACGATTGAAGAACAACGGCAATTTCTGTATGCCCTCGACCGGCTGGAAGAACGCTTTCGTCTTTTCGAGGCAATCACCCTGCCCGGTTTTGGCACCCAGACCGATGAGACGTTCGAGTTGTATGTTTTGACCGGGACGTGCCTGCCTCAGATCCATGCGGACCGGCTGCGCGACCTGACCGCCGGGATCAAACAGATCCGTATCATTGCAAAAGAACCAGGGTATCATAAGCAGATTGTGCGAGAGGTGCTGAACACCGCCCGCGCGGACCCGCATCAGCCCTGCCTACAGTTTCGGCATGATGACGATGACGCCGTTTCCGTTGATTTCATGGAACGCCTTCGCGCTGCTGTTGTCGAAAACACAGGGCTGATGCAGCAGAGCGAGTCCGTCGGTATAGACTTCAATCAAGGGTACATCGCCCGGCGCGAGGCCCGCGGAATTCGGGCCGCTCGGGTCTATCGATCGCTGCTGGGCGTTGGCCTGGGCATGTATGTTCAAGCCGGCAGCACGCGGACGATCTTTGACCGGTTGCACAACAGGCTCGCCCGGTTCATGCCCGTGGTCAGCTATCCGGACACGCCCATGTGGGTAAGGATGCTGCACGATTTCAACGACTCGGACCACGCGCGCAAAGATACCAGCGAGCTATCGCCTTTCACGCCTGAACAGGCAGAAGGCTTGCGGGTACGGTTCTCGATCGACCCTGACGCGTTCGAGGCCAGATATGCGGCGCGCTGAGAAAATGCAAGTGATTGGCCTTTGTCGGTTTTCCTATCCCGCAATTGGCGGCTTTCAGACAACGCACGAGAGTGTCGAAGAAAGACGGCAATTCCTGTACCAGCACGACAGGTTGGAAGAACGGTTTCGCTTGTTCGAGACGGTCGCCCTGCCCGGTTTCAAAAAACAGTCCGACGAAGATTTCCAGTTGGTGATCGTGGTCGGTGACTGCCTGCCCAAGCCGGCATTTGACCGCCTCAACGATCTGACCGGTGGGCTGAAACAGGTGCGCATTGTCGCGAAACCTCCGGGGCGGCACAGAAAAATCATGCAGGATGTCCTGAATTCGGCGCGGAACGATCCCGATCAACCCTGCCTTCAGTTTCGCCATGACGATGATGATGCAGTGGCCGTGGATTTTGTCGAGCGGTTCCGGGGCTGTGTCAGGGAATGCGTTGGCTTGTTCGAAAGGCACGCGATGGTCGCCGTTGACTTCAACTGCGGTTATCTGGCTCGCGCCAATTCCGAGGGGATACAGGCCACGCGCGTGCATCGCCCGTTGATCACTGCCGGTCTGGGAATGTACGTGCGGGGCGGGCAGCGGAAATCGATCATGAATTTTGCCCATAACAGGATCAACCGCGCGATGCCCGTTGTGACCCGACCCGATAGTCCGATGTGGGTACGGGGATTGAACCGGTTCAATGACTCACCGCGAACCAGAAACACGGATGTCGCGCTCAACCCTCTTACCCGGCAGCAGGAGCTCGAGTTTCAAACCCGTTTCGCCATTGATCCGGACGTGGTCAGACGGCGTCACGCCAAGCCCTGACGCGCACGTGCCCGGAACAAGGTGAACAGACCGGCACCCACGATCAGGACAGCACCCAGCATCGTCAGGCTGTCAGGCCATTCGTCAAACACGACCCAACCCAACCCGAGCGCCCAGATCAGGCTGGAATATCTGAATGGTGCAACGAATCCGACATCTCCCTGACGCATGACCATGACGCTGAACAAATAGCCAAGCAGCACAAACACGGCCGCCGCCGCGACCAGGGAACCCGCCGTTGCCGAAACCGCAACCCATCCTTCGAAAACCGAAGCTATTGCCGCGGCCCCCGCTATGGAAACCGATGTGGCCAGGGTAACCAGCATTGACGGCACGTCGGCTGACATGCGTCGCGTGATGAGGTCCCGAACTGTAATCGAAACCACTGCAACCAGCGCATAGATGGAATACACGCTGAACCCCTCTGGCCCGGGTCTTACGATCAGCAGCATTCCGACGAAACCCACGGCGATTGCCAAAGCGCGTCGCCAACCAACCTGTTCGGAAAAAACCAAAGCAGCACCCAATGTTACCGTAAGAGGCAATGCCTGAAGAATGGCCGTAACATTGGCAAGCGGCATGTTCTTCAGCGCCGTCAGGAAAAAGAATGTCGCCGCCAGCTCTGCAAGGCAGCGCAGTGCAACCAGCCACTTGTCATGGCGCGAAAAATTCAGATGCAACGTGCCCAGTGACCGGGCAAGCACATAAATCAGAAATACCGCCAGAAACCCGCGCATGGCCACCAGCTGAAACAATGGCAGATCCTGCAAGGCAACCTTCACCAGCGTGTCGTTCAGGGTGAAGGCAGCCATGCTGCCCATCATCAGCAAAGCGCCTTTGGTGTTTGGGGTCATGCTGCTTCGGGCTCCGGGGCAATTGATTGCCCCGCATTGGCCGCCGAGTCGGGCTGGATGTCAACAACGCTCCAAGGGGTGCAGAGATCATCAACCGAATGGAAGGATGGTCCCGAACAGGTTCAGGCTGGAAGGCTCTGTCGTGTCTTTTACAAACTCTACCCAGTCTTCCCCGTATACAAGTTCGAAAAACACAGGATATTTCCACACGAAATTATGAAAGGAAAAGGTCGTCACCAACGCACCAACCGTGAGCGCCCCGGCGAACTCTCGCAGTTTACCTTTCAGAAACAGCATAACCATGATGCAGGCCCCGCCTGCAAGGCCGAGGCTTACGAAATCCTGCGTTCCCACCTTTCCGGGCACCGGAATGCCAACCGATTGGTATTGAATCAGGCGGGACAGGAAGACCGCAAAAACACCCAGTAAAAAAGCCCCCATAAACGCAGCGGGATACCCCAGACGTTGCCAGATACTCTCGGTTCGAGGCATAGGCGAGTTGTGTGTGTTTTCTGCCGAACGCTTTTTGATCCGCGCCACACGGTCCTCGAAAGAGTTGCTTTTGGTGTCCATTGTTCAGCTCAAAATAATCCGAAAACACAGAATATCGCTAAACCACCGATTGAAGAACCACAAGCCTGATGCAATCGCGTCAAAGGCTGTGCTCTGTCACGACGGTTCACAATTGCGTAGCAGGAGAGGCGACGAAAAAAGGCCCCACGAAATCGCAGGGCCTTTTTTGGTTCTGAATGACGCGGTTTATTCGCGGCTTTCCGGTGTTTCGACCAGAACGTCCAGCTCATCCCCGACCATATCATCATCCATGATCGGCGCGGCCAGGGCGGCGGCGGCCTCGGCCTCTTCCCGGCGGGCTTCGATCACCACGTTGTCACGCGACTGCGCGATGTGGCGGACAGCCTGCGTTGCACCACCGGTACCGGCGGGGATCAGGCGACCGACGATGACGTTCTCTTTCAGGCCGACCAGTTTGTCCTTCTTGCCCTGAACCGAAGCTTCGGTCAGCACGCGGGTGGTCTCCTGGAACGACGCCGCCGAGATGAACGAGCGCGTCTGCAACGAGGCCTTGGTGATCCCCAACAGGATCGGCTCACCCTGAGCAGGGCGACCACCGCGGGCGATGGTCTTTTCGTTGGCCGCGTCGAACTCTTGCTTGTCGACATGCTCGCCTTTCAGCAGGGTGGTGTCGCCTGAATCCAGGATCTCCCACTTCTGCAGCATCTGGCGCACGATGACCTCGATGTGCTTGTCGTTGATCTTCACGCCCTGCAGACGATACACGTCCTGCACCTCGTCGATCATGTAATCCGCCAGCGCTTCGACACCCATGATGGACAGGATGTCATGCGGAGCCGGGTTACCGTCCATCAGGTATTCACCCTTCTGGATGAAGTCCCCTTCGGCGACCGGGATGTGCTTGCCCTTGGGTACCATGTACTCGATGGTCTCCATGGACTCGTCAGCCGGTTCGATGCTGATGCGGCGCTTGTTCTTGTAGTCGCGGCCAAAGCGCACATAACCATCGGCCTCGGCGATGATCGCGTGATCCTTGGGACGGCGCGCTTCGAACAGTTCGGCCACACGCGGCAGACCACCGGTGATGTCCTTGGTCTTGGCACCTTCGCGCGGGATACGCGCGACGACGTCACCGGCTTCGACCTTCTGGCCGTCTTCGACCGACAGGATCGCATCGACCGACATCGGATAGTGAACCGGGTTACCCGCATCGTTGCGGACCGGCTCGCCATCTTCGCCAACCAGAATGATCTCGGGCTTGAGGTCGCTGCCTTTGGGGGCGGCGCGCCAGTCGATCACGATCTTCTGCGTCATACCGGTTGCTTCGTCGGTCTCGTCGCGGACAGCGAGGCCCGAAACCAGATCGACATATTTCGCAGTACCGGCTTTCTCGGCGATGATCGGCAAGGTGTACGGGTCCCACTCGAACAGCTTGTCGCCACGGGCCACCTTGGTGCCGTCCTTGACGAACAGCTTGGAGCCGTAGCCCAGCTTGTGGCTGGCACGCTCTTCGCCGTGTTCGTCCTTGATCACCAGCTTCATGTTCCGGCCCATGACCAGGCTTTCGCCGGCTGCGTTGACCAGAATCTGCGGGTTCTCGAAGGAAACGATACCTTCCTGGCTGGCTTCCTGGAACGACTGCTGACCACCTTGCGCAACACCACCGATGTGGAAGGTCCGCATGGTCAGCTGTGTACCCGGTTCACCGATCGACTGAGCCGCGATGATGCCGACGGCTTCACCTGTGTTCACCATCGTACCGCGTGCAAGGTCACGACCATAGCAGGTCGCACAGACGCCTTCCTCGGACTCACAGGTCAGAGGCGAGCGGATGCGCATCGACTGAACGCCGGCTTCGTCGATGGTGTCGGCCATACGTTCGTCGATCAGCTGACCGGCTGCGACGATCACCTCATCGGTGCCCGGACGCAGAACATCGTCAGCGGCCACACGGCCCAACACGCGCTCGGCCAGCGAGGCGACAACCTCACCGTCGTTAACGGCTGCTTCGGCAGTGATCGCACGCTCGGTGCCGCAGTCGATCTCACGAACGATACAGTCTTGCGCCACGTCCACCAGACGACGGGTCAGGTAACCCGAGTTCGCCGTCTTCAGAGCGGTATCCGACAGACCCTTACGGGCACCGTGGGTCGAGTTGAAGTACTCGAGAACGGTCAGACCTTCTTTGAAGTTCGAGATGATCGGCGTCTCGATGATGTCACCGTTCGGTTTGGCCATCAGGCCACGCATACCGCCCAGCTGTTTCATCTGAGTGACCGAGCCACGCGCACCCGAGTGGGCCATCATGTAGACCGAGTTCGGCTCCATGTCCGACCCGTCTTCGGCCTTGGCAACGTCCGAGATCGTGCTCATCATTGCCTCGGTCACGCGGTCGTTACACTTCGACCAGGCATCAACAACCTTGTTGTACTTTTCGCCCTGAGTGATCAGGCCGTCCATGTACTGTTGTTCAAAGTCTTTCACCTGGCTGCGGGTGTCATCGACGATGCTCCACTTGTCCTTCGGAATGACCATGTCATCCTTGCCGAACGAGATGCCCGCCTTGAACGCTTCCTTGAAGCCCATCGACATGATCTGGTCACAGAAGATCACCGACTCTTTCTGACCGCAGTAACGGTAGACGGTGTCGATCACCTGCTGCACTTCTTTCTTCCGCAGCAGACGGTTGACCAGATCGAACGGCGCCTTGTTGTTCATTGGCAGCAAAGCACCCAGACGCAGACGGCCCGGAGTGGTTTCATAGCGCTTCTGAACTTCGTTGCCTTCCTCGTCGATCTGCGTGATCCGGGCCGTGATTTTCGAGTGCAGATGCACCTCGCCCGCATCCAGCGCGTGCTGAACTTCTTCGATCGACCCAAAGACCTTGCCTTCGCCCGGCATACCTTCGCGTTCCAGGGTCACATAGTACAGACCCAGGATCATATCCTGCGACGGAACGATGATCGGCGCGCCGTTTGCAGGCGACAGAACGTTGTTCGTCGACATCATCAGAACGCGCGCTTCCAGCTGTGCCTCAAGGCTGAGGGGCACGTGAACGGCCATCTGGTCGCCGTCGAAGTCGGCGTTAAAGGCCGAACAGACCAGCGGGTGCAGCTGGATGGCTTTACCTTCGATCAGGACCGGCTCGAATGCCTGAATGCCAAGACGGTGCAGCGTCGGCGCACGGTTCAGCATGACAGGGTGTTCGCGGATCACCTCGTCGAGGATATCCCACACTTCGGGACGCTCTTTCTCGACTAGTTTCTTCGCCTGTTTCACGGTCGAAGACAGACCCTTAGCTTCAAGGCGCGAGTAGATGAACGGCTTGAACAGCTCCAGCGCCATCTTCTTGGGCAGACCACACTGGTGCAGCTTCAGCTCCGGACCGGTAACGATGACCGAACGGCCCGAGAAGTCGACGCGCTTACCCAAAAGGTTCTGACGGAAGCGGCCCTGCTTACCTTTCAGCATGTCCGACAGCGATTTCAGCGGACGCTTGTTGGCGCCGGTGATCACGCGGCCACGACGGCCGTTGTCGAACAAGGCATCCACGGATTCCTGCAACATCCGCTTTTCGTTGCGGACGATGATGTCAGGTGCGCGCAGCTCGATCAAACGCTTCAGACGGTTGTTCCGGTTGATGACGCGGCGATACAGATCGTTCAGATCCGAAGTCGCGAACCGGCCACCGTCCAGCGGAACCAGCGGACGCAGTTCCGGCGGAATGACCGGGATTACGGTCATCACCATCCACTCGGGCCGGTTGCCCGACTCGAGGAAGGATTCGACAACTTTCAGACGCTTGATGATCTTCTTGGGCTTCAGTTCACCGGTTGCTTCGGCCAGATCAGCGCGCAGCTGCTCGGCTTCGGCTTCCAGATCGATCTGGGCCAGCATCTCACGGATGGCTTCGGCACCGATATTCGCGGTGAACGCGTCCATGCCATAAGCATCCTGCGCATCCATGTACTCTTCTTCGGTCAACATCTGGCCGTAGGTCAGGTCGGTCAGACCGGGCTCGATGACGACGTAGTTTTCAAAGTACAGAACACGTTCCAGATCGCGTAGCGTCATGTCCAGCATCAGACCGATGCGGGACGGCAGCGATTTCAGGAACCAGATATGTGCGACGGGCGCGGCCAGTTCGATATGGCCCATACGCTCGCGGCGGACTTTCTGCAAGGTGACTTCCACGCCGCATTTTTCGCAGACAACGCCGCGATATTTCATCCGCTTGTATTTGCCGCACAGACATTCGTAATCTTTGATCGGGCCAAAGATACGCGCGCAGAACAGACCGTCACGCTCGGGCTTGAACGTCCGGTAGTTGATGGTTTCGGGTTTCTTGATCTCGCCATAGGACCAAGACAGAATCCGCTCAGGGCTCGCCAGCGAGACCTTGATCTCGTCGAAAACCTTCGGGGGCGTCAGCGGGTTGAACGGGTTGTTGGTGATTTCCTGGTTCATTTGTTACCTCAAATCTTGCGGAAGGGGGGACGGGAGAAAGGGCAGCGCCCTTACTCCTCAACCTCCGCATCCAGGAGTTCCATATTCAGGCCGAGGCCGCGGACTTCTTTCACCAGAACGTTGAACGATTCCGGTACGCCCGCTTCAAAGTTATCCTCGCCCTTGACGATCGACTCATAGACCTTGGTCCGGCCGGCGACGTCATCCGATTTCACGGTGAGCATCTCCTGCAGGGTGTAGGCGGCGCCGTAAGCTTCCAGAGCCCAGACTTCCATCTCACCAAAGCGCTGACCACCGAACTGCGCCTTACCACCCAGCGGCTGCTGGGTCACCAGGCTGTACGGCCCGGTCGAACGCGCGTGGATTTTGTCGTCCACCAGGTGATGCAGTTTCAGCAGGTACTTGATGCCCACGGTGACCGGACGCGCGAATTGCTCACCGGTACGACCGTCGAACAGGATCGACTGACCGCTTTCCGAGAAGCCCGCGCGCACCAGTGCGTCGTTGACGTCAGCCTCTTTGGCGCCGTCAAAGACCGGGGTTGCGATCGGAACACCGCGGGTGACGTTGCTGGCCGCTTCGATCAGCTGGTCCTCGTCCATGCCGCTGATGCCCTCTTCATAGACATCCTCGCCATAGGCGTGTTTCATCGCGTCACGTACCGGCGTCAGGTCGCCCGAACGGCGGTATTCCTGCAGCGCCTCATCGATGTTCAGACCCAGACCGCGTGCGGCCCACCCCATGTGGGTTTCAAGGATCTGACCGACGTTCATACGCGACGGCACACCCAGCGGGTTCAGACAGAAGTCGACCGGCGTACCATCGGCCAGGAACGGCATGTCTTCCATCGGAACAACCTTGGAAATCACACCTTTGTTCCCGTGGCGACCAGCCATCTTGTCGCCCGGCTGCAACTTGCGCTTCACGGCGATGAAGACTTTGACCATCTTCATCACACCCGGCGGCAGATCGTCGCCACGACGGACTTTCTCGACCTTGTCTTCGAAACGGGCGTCCAGAGCACGCTTTTGCACTTCGTACTGCTCGTTCAGAGCTTCGACGATCTGTGCATCCTGCTCGTCTTCCAGCGCCAGCTGCCACCACTGACCACGGGTCAGGGTTTCCAGCAGCTCCTCGGTGATCACCGACCCTGCCTTGACGCCTTTCGGGCCTTTGACAGCGGTTTTGCCCAGGATCAGACCTTGCAGACGCGCATAGATGTTGCGGTCAAGGATCGCCAGCTCGTCGTCCCGGTCACGGGCCAGACGTTCGACTTCCTCACGCTCGATCTGCAGCGCACGCTCATCTTTCTCGACGCCGTGACGGTTGAACACGCGAACCTCAACGACCGTACCGTAATCGCCCGGCTTCACGCGCAGCGAGGTGTCGCGCACGTCAGATGCTTTTTCACCGAAGATGGCGCGCAGCAGCTTTTCTTCCGGGGTCATCGGGCTTTCGCCCTTCGGAGTGATCTTGCCGACCAGAATATCGCCCGGTTCAACATCCGCGCCGATGTAAACGATGCCCGCCTCGTCGAGGTTGCGCAGCGCTTCTTCACCGACATTCGGGATGTCGCGGGTGATCTCTTCCGGGCCCAGCTTGGTGTCACGGGCGGCGACTTCGAATTCCTCGATATGGACCGAGGTAAAGACGTCATCACGCGCGATACGTTCGCTGATCAGGATCGAGTCTTCGTAGTTGTAACCGTTCCACGGCATGAACGCGACGACCACGTTCTTACCCAGAGCCAGTTCACCCATATCGGTCGACGGACCGTCGGCAATAACCTCGCCCTTCTGGACGGTGTCACCCACCTTGATCAGCGGACGCTGGTTGATGCAGGTATTCTGGTTCGAACGCTGGAATTTGCGCAAACGATAGATGTCAACGCCAGCGTCGCCCAGTTCCAAATCCTCGGTGGCGCGGATCACGATACGCTGGGCATCGACCTGGTCGATGATACCGGCGCGTTTCGCCTGAATCGCAGCACCCGAGTCAATCGCAACCTTTTCCTCGATACCGGTACCGACCAGCGGTGCCTCGGCCCGCAGCAGCGGAACCGCCTGACGTTGCATGTTCGAGCCCATCAGAGCGCGGTTGGCGTCGTCATTTTCAAGGAACGGGATCAGCGATGCAGCGACCGAGACCAGCTGTTTCGGCGACACGTCGATCAGGTCCACATTCTCACGCGGGGCAAGCGTGTAGTCACCGGCCTGACGGGTCGAAACCAGATCATTGATGAACTTGCCATCGGCATCCAAGGTCGCGTTCGCCTGCGCCACGGTGTGACGCATCTCCTCGGTCGCGGACATGTAGTGAACCTCATCGGTCACCTCGGCGTCTTTGACGACGCGGTACGGTGTTTCGATGAAGCCATACTTGTTCACGCGGGCAAAGGTGGCCAGCGAGTTGATCAGACCGATGTTCGGACCTTCGGGCGTTTCGATCGGGCACATCCGGCCATAGTGGGTCGGGTGCACGTCGCGCACCTCAAAGCCCGCACGTTCACGTGTCAGACCACCGGGGCCAAGCGCCGAAAGACGGCGTTTGTGGGTAACCTCGGACAGCGGGTTGGTCTGGTCCATGAACTGCGACAGCTGCGAGCTGCCGAAGAATTCACGAACAGCCGCCGCCGCCGGTTTCGCGTTGATCAGGTCCTGCGGCATGACGGTGTCGATCTCGACCGACGACATACGCTCTTTGATGGCGCGCTCCATGCGCAGCAGACCGACGCGGTACTGGTTTTCCATCAGTTCGCCGACCGAACGCACACGACGGTTGCCGAGGTGGTCGATATCGTCCACGTCGCCCTTGCCGTCACGCAGTTCCACCAGCGCCTTAATGCAGGCCACGATGTCTTCGCGGCGCAGGGTACGCAGAGTATCCGGCGCATCCAGAGCCAGACGCATGTTCATCTTCACGCGGCCAACAGCGGACAGATCATACCGCTCGCTGTCGAAGAACAACGTATCGAACAGAGCCGACGCAGCCTCGACGGTAGGCGGCTCACCCGGACGCATGACGCGGTAGATGTCCATCAGCGCGCTTTCACGGTTCAGGTTCTTGTCCTGAGCCATGGTGTTGCGCATGTAGGGGCCTACATTGACGTTGTCGATGTCCAGAACCGGGATGTCGGTGATGCCCGCATCGATCAGTTCCTTGACGGTGCCACCGATCAGGTCGCCATCCTTGTCGTATTCCAGGGTCAGCTCATCACCGGCTTCGACATAGATCGCGCCGGTTTCTTCGTTGATGATGTCCTTGGCGACAAACTTGCCGACGATGTGATCAAACGGAACCAGCAGATCAGTGACGGTGCCTTCGTCGATCAGCTTCTTGACCGCGCGCGGGGTAACTTTCTTGCCCGCTTCGGCAATCACTTCACCGGATTTGGCGTCAACCAGATCATAGGTCGGGCGGGTGCCGCGCACGCGCTCGGGGAAGAACGGTGTGACCCAACCCTTGTTCTTGTCCAGCTTGTAGGACACGGTGTTGTAATACGCGTCCATGATGCCTTCCTGATCCAGACCCAGCGCATAAAGCAGGGTTGTCACAGGCAGTTTGCGGCGACGGTCGATCCGGGCGAACACGATGTCCTTGGCGTCAAACTCGAAGTCCAGCCAGCTGCCGCGATACGGGATGATGCGGCAGGCAAACAGCAGCTTGCCCGAGGAATGAGTCTTGCCTTTGTCGTGGTCAAAGAACACGCCGGGCGAACGGTGCATCTGGGATACGATCACACGCTCGGTCCCGTTCACGACAAAGGTGCCGTTCGGCGTCATCAAAGGCATATCGCCCATGAAGACATCCTGTTCCTTGATGTCCTTTACCGATTTTGCGCCGGTGTCCTCATCGACATCAAAAACGATCAGACGCAGTGTTACCTTCAGCGGCGCGCTGTAGGTCATGTCGCGTTGCATACATTCTTCAACGTCGTATTTGGGTTTTTCCAGATCGTATTTCACGAATTCCAGAACGGAGGTTTCGTTGAAATCCTTGATCGGGAAAACCGACTGGAACACGCCTTTGATGCCTTCGCCGTCGGTGGGCTGCTCTGCATCGCCGGAGCGCAGGAAAAGATCATAAGAAGATTTCTGGACCTCAATGAGGTTCGGCATTTCCAGCACTTCGCGGATTTTGCCGTAATATTTACGAAGACGTTTCTGGCCAAGGAACGTTTGAGCCATGTCAGATGTCACCTTTCGATGTTCTCAGCGGGCAAAGACACCGTCGGGCCCCGGCATCTTGCACAATCGAGACAACACGTACGGATCAATTCATGGCCACCGTCCCGAAGGCGGCCTCCCGATCCGAAAACCGTGCCTTAGAAAACGCCTCGCGTCTTGAGGCCTTTTCTAAGACAGGTTCGGCTGGACCCGGATTTCTCCGGACCCAGCCAAATTTTTCGGCACATCAGCGATGCACCTGAGAATAAGCTTAGGCCAGTTCGACTTCGGCGCCAGCTGCTTCCAGCTTGGCTTTGACGTCTTCTGCTTCTGCTTTGTCCACGCCTTCTTTGATCTTGCCGCCGGCTTCGACCAGTTCCTTGGCTTCTTTCAGGCCCAGGCCGGTGATGCCGCGAACTTCTTTGATGACGTTGATTTTCGATGCGCCGGCGTTCTTCAGAACGACGTCGAATTCGGTTTTTTCTTCCTCAGCTGCGCCGCCGGCGTCGCCAGCTGCACCTGCGACCATTACGGCGCCGCCAGCTGCGGGCTCGATGCCGTATTCGTCTTTGAGGATGGTTTTCAGTTCTTGTGCTTCCAGCAGGGTCAGACCCACGATGCTTTCTGCGAGTGCTTTCAGATCAGCCATTTTATCAGCTCTTTCCGTTTACAGTGTGTGTTCCAACGTCAGGGCACATGCCCCACGCAGATCATTCAGTGCCAACCGCTTACGCAGCTTCCGCCTTCTCTTCGATGGTGGAAAGGATGCTTGCGATATTGCTTGCAGGTGCGCCAATCGCGCCGGCGATGTTCGAAGCAGGTGCGCCAATGCAGCCAACGATCGAAGCAATAAGCTCCTCGCGAGACGGCATTTTCGAAACAGCTTCGACGCCTTTGCGGTCCAGAGCGTTCTCGCCCATTGCACCGCCAAGGATTTCGAACTTTTTGTTCTCCTTGGCGAAGTCCTCGGCTACCTTGGCTGCTGCCACGGGGTCCTCGGAATAGGTCAGAACGGTCATCCCTGTCAGCAGGTCGGCCATGTTTGCACACGGCTTACCCTCAAGGGCGATTTTGGCGAGCCTGTTCTTGGCAACACGCACGGAACCGCCCGCTTCGCGTGCACGCGCGCGCAGGTCCTGCATCTCGGCAACTGTCAGACCGGCGTAGTGGGCAACCACTACGACGCCAGAGCTTTCGAAGATTTGGCCGAGTTCCTCGACCACTTTCTCTTTCTGGGCTCTATCCACAGTTCTCTCCAAGTTAGGGGCGAAATCTCACCCCGGCTCATATTTGCCGCAGCTTTCGCTCCGGCGTTCAGGTCCTTGTTACGGGATTGGCCAAAATGCGCCCGAGGGTGGGACCCCCAGAATTCTTTGGTCTTACCCGTCTCAGGCAGGGAATTAAGGGGCCGAACGGACCCACCCACCGTCTTGGACGAAACGAAACAAAGCGCACGACGAATCGCACGCTTTGTTCCGCAGGTCTTCTTAGGGCAGATGGAGGGGGTTTCCAAGGGGTAAATTGCACCCAATTCAGATCATACAGCACCCAAATTCCAAGGGCATCTTTTCAGAACTTCCCGTTGTCGTTTTTCCATTCCTCGCGCGGCGGAACCGCTTCGATGGTGCTCCAATGTTCGACGATCTGATCAGCGTCCCAACGATACAAATCATAAAAGCTGGAATGCACCCCATTTCTTTCCCCTTCACACACGCAAAGGACGAAATTTCCCTCTGCCAAAACCCGATGCAAATGCTTGTAGACAAATTTTGTCCCGCTTTCGTTTGTTCCTTCCAACACGTTCTTGAGCGCTACGATTCCGTCGGCCATGTCCGGATTGTGCTGTTTTAGATCCTCTGCAACAAAGTCCGCCAATCTGTCAAACCTGCGCTTTATCAGAACCTCTGTGACAAACATGCTGCTAGCGGCCCGGTTTTCTTCCGTCTTCTCCAGGTCCGTTACTTCGGTGTGGCCATCCAGCATTCCACGCCCAGAAAGGTTTGGACTGCGCAAGGGCTGAATGTTGTCCCAATGCTCTACGGCTTTGCCATCTTCGAACCGAAACACCTCGAACGCGGCGCGCAGGCTACTGAAATCGTACTCAATATGCGCAAAGGCAAAGTCGCCATCCTCGAAAACCCTTTTAAATGTAACCTTGGGTGAGGTTTTGGACAGCCTTGCGAACAGGTCGGCAATACCTTCGCTGCCTTCGTGAGTTTGAGGGTTGTGCTGGATGTACTTCTCTTCATTCACAACCGCTGCCGCCATGGCGTCACCGGTCTCCAAACCCTTAAGAAATCTTTGGAGGAGTTCGCGCTTAGTTTCCATAGCCATGGTCCGTTCGATTCCTAGAACTGAAATGCATGCGATTTATCTTCGCACCGAACCCGGCAAAATGAAAATCCCGGGCAGTTTGCACCACCCGGGATCAATTCTTTTCATCAGATTTGTCTGACTTACTCGCCCGAGGCCTCTGCTACATCAACGGTCACACCGGGGCCCATGGTCGAGCTCAGCGCGATTTTCTTCATGTAGGTGCCTTTGGCGCCCGACGGTTTCGCCTTGGCAACAGCTGAGACAAACGCGCGGACGTTTTCAGCCAGTTTGGCTTCGTCGAACGACGCTTTGCCAACACCGGCATGCACAACGCCGCCTTTTTCCGCCTTGAACTGAACTTCACCACCCTTGGCTGCTTCCACGGCCGCTTTCACGTCCATGGTCACGGTACCAACTTTGGGGTTCGGCATCAGGTTGCGGGGGCCCAGAACTTTACCCAAACGACCGACGATCGGCATCATGTCCGGGGTAGCAATGCAGCGATCAAATTCGATGGTGCCACCCTGAATGGTTTCCATCAGGTCTTCTGCACCAACGATATCCGCGCCTGCTTCTTTCGCTTCGTCTGCCTTGGGGCCACGAGCGAAAACAGCAACGCGCATCGCTTTACCGGTGCCGTTCGGCAGGCCGACAACACCGCGAACCATCTGGTCTGCGTGACGGGTGTCAACGCCCAGGTTCATCGCGATTTCGATGGTCTCGTCGAATTTCGCGGTTGCGTTGGCTTTGACCAGGGCAACTGCTTCATCAACCGACAGGTTTTCCTTGCCGACGACGGCTTCGCGCGCAGCGCGGGTACGTTTACCGAGTTTTGCCATCTTACTTCACCTCGATGCCCATGGAGCGGGCCGAGCCCAGGATGATCTGCATTGCGCCTTCGATGTCGTTGGCGTTCAGATCTTTCATTTTGGCTTCGGCGATTTCGCGAACCTGCTTCGAGGTCACGGTTGCCACGGTCTCACGACCTGGGTTTTCCGCGCCGCGGGGACGGTTACGCTTGCCGACCGGCTTCAGACCAGCTGCTTTTTTCAGGTAATAAGACGCGGGCGGCGTCTTGATGTCCATGGTGAAGGACTTGTCCTGATAATAGGTGATCACGGTCGGGCACGGAGCGCCGGGCTCCATGTCTGCTGTCTTGGCGTTGAACGCCTTGCAGAATTCCATGATGTTGATACCGCGCTGACCCAGCGCCGGACCAACTGGCGGCGACGGGTTCGCCTGACCTGCAGGAACCTGCAGTTTCATTGTACCAGCAAGCTTCTTGGCCATTTGGTTTTCCTTTCAACTTGGGTGAAACGCGTCCCACCCAGATTATGTTGCGTGGTCCGGTCCGGGATCGCGACCCCAGCAACCTCCCACGAGAGAATCTCGCCCGAAGACGATAAAGGCGGCGTTTACATGGGATCAGGAGAGATGACAAGTGGTTGGTGCACCATTCGGGTTGTACCGAATCAAACCCTGAGAGGATTCTTTCTGCCTGCGTGATTGCACGCGAATGTCCGTACAGTTTCGAATTCCTCTAACAATCTGCAAAGACATGTAAAACCGCCAGTTTGCCGCCAATTGAACGCGACATTGGCGCTTGCTTCGCCACAACGCAGATGACCGTGCTATACTCCTTAAAAATTGTGATTATTGGTGGAGATTAATTATGATACTTCGTTTAGCTTTAACTCTTGGCATCGCCTTTTCTCTTGCTGCTGCTATCCCTCAAACGGCGCGGGCCGACGCTGGAGAGTTTCTTGGTGGTGCGGTCGTCGGCGGGATCGTTGGTTACGCGATCGGCAAGGACCAACAAAAGAAAAAATCTCAGAGAACAACTTCATCGAACCGCACCTATCGGTCAGGTATTCCATCGACCACGCAAGGCGCGCAAACTCAGACCGCGCTCAATTACTTCGGGTACAATGCAGGACGGGTCGATGGTCAGGTCGGTCGCGGCACCCGGTCCGCAATCGAACGCTATCAGGCCTCGATGGGTTATCCTATAAACGGCTATGATTTTCAGCCGTATCAGTATGACTTTCTGATGCAAGCCTACTATTGGGCCACAAGCGGTGGACAGGCGACGACTCAACTTGCGGGCCAACCACTTCTGATGGCGTATCGCCGTCAGGTGCAGACGGGATCTGCTTTGGCTACTGCCCCGCAAGCTCCGGCACAAGCCGCCCCGGCACAACCTGTTCCGGTTGCGACACCGCAAGAACCTGAGCCGGAGACAACCGAAACAACGTCTGCCAGCCTGCCGAGCCTGTTTTCCGGCGGCACCGGAGGCCCGTCGCTGGCCAATCGCTGTAGCGGGGTCATGCTGCAAACATCTACCAATGGCGGTTATACGACCCTGGCGAACATGTCGGATCCCGACTTTGCGCTCAGCGAACAGTTCTGTCTTGCCCGCAGCTACGCGATGGCGCGCGGTGAAGATCTGATTCAGGATATCCAGGGGCTCACGCCGGATCAGGTCAGTGCTCAATGCGACTCGTATGGTGAAATGGTGGCGCCTCAGGTTGATGCTCTGTCTATCAACTCGAAAACCGAGGCTGAAACCCAGATGCGTAAGCTGGCGCTGGACTCGGGCCTCAGCCCCCAAGATCTTGCCGCGACAAGCAAGGTCTGCCTGGCGATTGGCTATCGTCAGGACAACATGGATGCCGCTCTTGGGTCTGCCCTGATGCTGGTCGCAATGGGTGAGCCCGCCTATGGCGAGCTGATTGGCCACCATCTGCGCGAAGGCTTCGGTGTACAGAAACGTCGCGATCTTGCGATGCAGTGGTATGACGCGAGCCTGTCGGCACTGGATGCCGGATCGCAGGCTGTGTTCCTGCCCTCGCAGACCGACCGCCCGCAACTCTTGCGCGCGGCCATGGTTCAGGCGCAATAGGTCGATCCGTTTTCAGCGAATACCCAAACAAAAAACGCCGCGTTGCCCTTGGCATCGCGGCGTTTCAATTCTCGAGGAATGTTTCCTCAGCTCTGCTTGGTGACCTGCGTGAAATCCAGCTCGACCGGAGTTTCCCGGCCGAAGATCGAAACCGAAACCTTCAGCTTCTGGTTCTCGTCGTCCACACCTTCGACCATGCCGTCGAAATCTTCGAACGGGCCGTCGTTGACTTTGACCTTCTCACCGACCTCGAAGCTGATCATCAGCTTGGGTGCTTCTTCACCTTCCTGAACACGGTTCAGGATCTGGTTCACTTCGGCGTCGCGCATCGGCATCGGGCGGCCTTGCGGGCCCAGGAAACCGGTGACGCGGTTGATCGAGTTGATCAGGTGATACCCCTGATCCGACATTTCCATATGCACCAGAACGTAACCAGGCATAAAGCGGCGTTCGGTCGTGACCTTCTTGCCCCGGCGCACTTCGATCACCTCTTCGGTGGGCACCAGAACTTCGTCGATATCGTCCTCAAGGCCCTGTTCAGCCACCGACGTGCGGATCTGTTCTGCGATCTTCTTTTCGAAATTCGAAAGAACGCTGACCGAGTACCACCGTTTCGCCATGAACCTGTCGTCCTTGTTTTTCTTCGGGGCATCAAGCGTACCGGACACACCCGTCATTAAAATCTTGTCACGCCATCCGGAATAAAAAGCGGCGCGCAGCCCGAATCGCCACACGCCCATTCCGAATAGTACCGCGTCACCTACTCTGACATTGCCCGCAGCGCAAGGGGGCAGAGACGTTTCAGCGCGCTGATCCCGTCTAGCTAAAAGCACCCAGGATCAGTTGAAGACCACCCCGAATACCCAAATCGACCAAAGCGAAAAATACAGCCGTCAGCGCCGCCATGATGAAGACCATTACCGTGGTCAGCAGCACCTCGCGCCGGGTCGGCCAGACGACCTTGGAGACTTCGGCACGGACTTGCTGAATGAACTGGATCGGATTGGTGGTGGCCATTTGGCGTGTTCTCTCTGCTAGCGGATGGGCCGGACATAGCCGGGCATTGCGGCAATTTCAAGGGCAGTTGGTTCAACTCTGCCTCTATAGGGCATTCGTTCAGGGTTTGGGTTTGTCATCCCATTCGTCGCTCAGGATCCGGCGCGCATCACCTTCGGGGTCTTCGTACTGGTTCGTACGAACGGTATATACGAAGGCAGCCAGACCAACGCCCCCCAGGAACAGGGAAATCGGGATCAGATAAGCAAGCACTTCCATTCAGGTTACCTCAGCCGCAGGGCGTTCAGGGACACGGTAATGGACGAGGTCGACATCGCCAAGGCCGCGATCAGCGGTGTCGCCAATCCGATCACGGCCAGAGGAACGGCGATCACGTTGTAAACGGTTGCGATCTGGAAGTTTTCGCGAATGCGTCTGGTGGCTTTGACGGCCGTGTCACACGCATCCGCAATGGGCGAAAGATCATTGCCCAACAGCACGATATCCGACGCGACCCGCGCCGCATCCAGCGCAGAGGCCGGAGAGATCGACACATGCGCCGCGGCCAAAGCGGCGGTATCGTTCAGCCCGTCGCCAACCATCAGAACTTTGTGGCCTTCATCGCTGAGATCCTGAATGCGTCTTGCCTTGTCCTGCGGCAAAGCCTCGGCGATCCAATCCGTGATTCCCAGTTTTTCGGCCAAGGCGCGCACCGCCCCCTGCGAATCCCCTGAAATCAAAAGTACACGTTTGCCCGAAGCACGCAGGGCATCCGCCGCCTCAGCAGCGCCGGGGCGCAACGCGTCCGAGAATCGGAAGGCCACGGGTGCGTCCTCGCCGATTGCAAGCCAGGCTGAAGTATCGGCGCCCTGATCCGCGCCGACCCAGGCCGCCCGCCCCAGACGAACACGTTGACCACGGAATTCGCCCTCGGTGCCATAGCCGGGAACCTCGGCTATTCCCCGCACATTTGCTGGTTTAATCCCTGCCGCACGCGCCGCTTTTGCCAGTGATACGGACAAAGGATGTGCAGAAGCCTCGGCCAGCGCCAGAGCGACCTCGACCTTGGCGCGTGCATGGTCTGCCAGATTGACCAGTTCGGGTGCGCCGGATGTCAGCGTGCCCGTCTTGTCGAATACAACCGTGTCGGCTTCGGACAGCCGTTCCAGAGCTGTGGCGTGCTTGATCAGCATTCCCTTGCGGAACAACCGGCCCGACGCGGCCGTGGTTACTGCTGGCACGGCCAGACCCAACGCACAGGGGCAGGTAATAATCAGAACAGCCGCCGCGATATTCAGCGCCGTGCGCAAGTCACCGGAATAGATGTACCACCCAACAAAGCTGAGCGCCGACAGAATGTGAACACCCGGCGCATACAGCTTGGCGGCCTTGTCGGCCAACGAGGTATAACGGGACCGGCCAGACTCGGCGATGGCGACCAGATCAGCCATACGATGGAGCGACGTGTCTTCACCCACCGCCGTTGCCCGGATTGTCAACGGACCCGTCAGATTGACTTCACCCGCGCTCACAGTCTGCCCGGCTTCGGCAAAGACTGGCACCGTCTCGCCTGTCAGAAGGGATCGATCCAGTTCGGACTGACCCGACACGATCTGGCCGTCCACGGGCATGCGCCCACCCGGTCGCACAAGGATCAGGTCTCCGACGCGCAACTCGGCAACGGGAACTTCATCTTCAACCCCATCGGCGACACGAATGGCGCGGGGAACTTCCAACGCGGTCAATTCCTCGGCCGCAGATCGCGCCGCGGCACGGGTGCGGTAATCAAGATACCGTCCGGCCAGCAGAAAGAAGGTCAATGTCAGGGCTGCGTCGAAATAGGCATGCTCGCCGCTCAACGCGGTTTCCCACAACGACGTGACCAGCGCCAACAGGATCGCCAGCACAATCGGCACATCCATATTCAGCCGTCGCACGCGCAGGGCGCTCCAGGCATTGGCAAAGAACGGCTGGGCCGAGAACGCAATGGCGGGCAGCGCGATGGCCGCTGAAATCCAGTGGAACATGTCCCGCGTTGCATCCGTCGCACCGGACCAGACCGACACCGACAGCAACATCACGTTCATGGATGCAAACCCGGCCACGGCCAGCCGCATCAAAAGATCACGCCCGGCCTTGTCCGTCTGCGTTGCGGACAAAGCCCCCGGATCAAGCTCATGTGCTTCGAATCCTGCCTGTTCAAGCACCGGGATCAGATCGCTTGCACGCGTTTCCGGCGTGGCTTTGATCATCGCGCGTTTGAGCGTCAGGTTCACCCGGGCGTCTTCGACGCCGGGATGCGCGTTCAGTTCACGCTCGACCGTCGCGATACAGGCCGAGCAATGAATGCCCGGCAGCGACAAGGCGATCTGTACATCTTCCGGTATGGGCCGGGCCGGTTCTGCCGGGGCCGCAAGGCAGCCCGGGCAAGCTGCTGTGCCGGATGAAAGCTGAGCCGTCATGCTTACCCCTTCACGTAAAGCGGGACGCGCTGCGAGAATTCGGCACCGTTTCCGTCACGCGCCACCAATCGGATGTTCCAGTTGCCCTTACCCAGTGTAGCAGGCGTGGCATAGGCTGTACCGTCGAACGTAAAATCCGGCACGAAGTCGTCGCGCAAATGGGTTGCCCGGCCGACCACGGCCTGCAATTCGCTCACCTCAACTGGCGCACCGCTTTCGTCGGTGATGTGCAGGATTAGAAGGCCGCCTTTGGTTTCCGCCCGAACTGTCCAGCCCAGCGCCTGCTGCTCTTTCAGGCGCTCGTTGAACTCCTGACTGGCGACGTAGGAGTTCTTGACCTCCAGCCCGGGAAAGGTTTTCACCGCATTATACGCCAGCACGAGGTTCACCGCGATGATCACGCCAAAAGCGCCGACAAACACGGCCAAAGCGTGCTTTCCGGTGAATTTACGTTCGGCCATGATCAGTTCCCTCGTCCGTTAAACGTGGTGTCCTTGTAGGCGCGTTCGCCGCTGCTGAGGTCTTCGACCCAGATCCGTACTGGCGTCGCCTCTGCTGCGGCCGGATCGCTATCGCGGGAGGCCACGATATATACACGGGTCAATTGTGCCGTATCCGCCGTGACATTCACAGTATCGATTTTGGTTCCCTCGATTTCCAGTCGCATCGCCGGATCGCCCGCCAAAGACAGTTTGAACAGACGGTCCTCACCGTGCTTGTTGCGCAGTCGAACGTCATAGGTGTTGCGGATTGTACCGTCCGACAGGGTGACGAAAGTGGGGTTGCGGACCGGTGCAACAGTCAGATCGATGTCAGAACGGATGAAGAGTGCAAACAACAGCCCGAACCCGACCAGCGCCCACAATGCGGTGTACATGATCGTACGCGGCCTTAGAATGTGCTTCCAGACATTCTTGGCGGGCTCGCCGGATCGCTCATGCTCTTCATCGCTCAGCGCCATGTAGTCGATCAGCCCTCGTGGCTTTCCGATCTTGGCCATCATGTCATCACACGCGTCGATACAAAGGGCACAGGTGATGCATTCCAGCTGCTGACCATCCCGAATATCGATCCCGACAGGGCAGACATTCACGCAGGCCATACAGTCGATGCAATCCCCCAATTCAGAATCGGCCGTCCGCTTGCCTTTGCCGCGCGGTTCACCCCGCCATTCGCGATAGCCGACAACCAGCGTGTCCTCATCCATCATCGCCGCCTGAATGCGCGGCCATGGGCAGGCATAGATACAGATCTGCTCGCGGGCGAACCCGCCGAAGAAGAAGGTTGTACCCGTCAGGATCAACATCGTCGTGTAGGCAATGGGATGCGCGTTGCCCGTCACAAGATCACGGGCCAGCGTAGGTGCATCCGCGAAATAGAACACCCAGGCACCACCTGTCGCCAAACCGATCAGAAACCAGACCGCCCATTTGGTGACCCGCAGGCGAGCCTTTCGGAGATCAAGCTTTTCCTGACGGTGCAGGCGCAGGCGGGCGTTTCTGTCGCCTTCAATCCACCGCTCGACCAAAATGAACAGGTCCGTCCAGACGGTTTGCGGGCATGCGTATCCGCACCAAACGCGACCCAGAGCGGACGTAAACAGGAACAGACCCAACCCTGCCATGATCAGCAGACCAGCGACAAAGTAGAATTCGTGCGGCCAGATCTCGATCCAGAAGAAATAAAAACGTCGATTTGCAAGATCCAGCAGGACAGCCTGATCAGGCAGGCTGGGGCCACGATCCCATCTGATCCAGGGTGTCACATAGTAGATGCCCAGTGTCACGATGAGGATGATCCATTTCAGGTTTCGAAACGGCCCCGAAACACGTCTTGGAAAAATCGGCTCACGCGCGGCGTAAAGGCTGGGGGCGGGATCGGAATCGCTCACTGGCTGGCTCCACAAATGGGTCTTCTGAAGACGTCTTGTTCCAGATCATGCCTAGGCGAACTTTGACATGGGTCAAAAAGCGCATCGAGCAAACATCTTTTGAAGATCAGCGCATCCTGCCGGCGCTGGAATTAAATCATTTTACCCGATTTTCAGCCGATTTTGGCGCAAAATCTGCTTGTGGCGCGATACCAGCTGCAAATCGCAATTGCAGTTTTCAAAGTACCGGCCAATTGTCGCAGCCCCGGGTCAGACCTGCCCGGACGCGGATGGTCAGCCGTCTTTGCAAAGAACGGAATGGCAAAACAACAGGAATTCAGTGTAAAAAAGCACCGGCTGTTCAGGAAACGCGCGAACAGATGGAACAGCCGGTGCTACAGCCTTCGGGCGGCGAACCGCCCGAAGGTGCCCTCTAGGTCTTACTGGCCACCACCCAACTGGTGGACATAGGCGGAAACCGCACGGATCTGCGCCTCGGTCAGTCGGGTATCCCATGGCGGCATGACACCAAAGCGGCTGTAAGTCACAGTTTCGGTCAGAGCTTCTTCGCTACCGCCATAAAGCCAGATCGCGTCGGTCAGGTTCGGCGCCCCCTGGAAGATGTCACCTTTGCCATCTTCACCATGGCAGGACGCGCAGTTGTCTTCGAAGACAACCTTGCCCGCCTGTGCCGCCGCGTCATCGGTCTGAGCGTTGCTCAGCGACATGACATACTGAACCACCTGCGTGATTTCGTCATGCTCCAGGATTTCACCGAAGGCAGGCATCTCGGAATAGCGCGCATCGTCGCTTTCTTCGTTCCGGATACCATAGCTGACGGTGTAGACGATATCTTCCATCGTACCACCCCACAGCCAGGCGTCATCCAGCAGGTTCGGGAAACCCGGCGCGCCCTGCGCACCGGAACCGTGGCACTGTGCACACCAGGTACGGAACACGGCACCGCCAGAGTTCACGGCATATTGCTGAAGCTCAGCGTCCTTCGCGATGTCTTCCAATGGTGTTTCCACCAGTTTGGCGTTCCAGGGTGCATTTGCCTCTTCGAATGCGACCATCTCCTGCTGGACCAAAGCCCGTGAAGACCAGCCCAGCACGCCAGCAGTTGCCGACTGCACCAGGGGCCATGCTGGATACATGATCGTGTAGATCACGCCCCAGAAGATAGTGGCGTAGAAGGTCCACAGCCACCAGCGCGGCATCGGGTTGTCGAACTCTTCGATCCCGTCCCAGCTGTGCCCGGTTGTGTTCGGATCACCCGGCTGTTTTTCAGGTGTCTTGCTCATTGCCGCGCCTCCTTGGATGTGGCGGGTTTGTCTTGATGCCGGAAGGGGATGTTGGCGGTGTCCTTGTATTCCTTGCTGGCACCGGGGCGGAAAACCCAGATGACGATACCAACGAAGAAGGCGAACAACAGCAGCAGCATCCAGCTATCCGCGAACTGCCTGAGAATTGTGTATTCTTCCATCACGATCCTCCTTTAGCGGCTTGCGTCCGGGGTGAAGGTCGAGAAATCGACCAACGTGCCCAGCATCTGAAGATAGGCAACCAACGCATCAGCTTCGGTCAACTCGGGCTGGCCGTCGAAGTTGCGCACGTTGACCTTGTCGCCGTAACGCTCCAGCAGCCCGTCATAGTCGCTGTCCGGGTCAGCCTGAGCGAGGAAGTCGGCTTGTGCGTTTTCCAGCATCTCTTCGGAATAGGGCGTACCGACCAGAGCATTGGCGGCCATCACATCACCGATGTACTTTCCGTCAATTTTGCGATGTTCGAGGAAGCCGTATTTCGGCATCACGGATTCCGGCACAACGGATTGCGGGTCCCGCAGGTGGTCGACATGCCATTGGTCAGAATAGCGGCCACCGACACGCGCCAGATCCGGTCCGGTCCGTTTGGACCCCCACTGGAACGGGTGATCGTACATCGATTCCGCCGCCAGCGAGTAGTGGCCATAGCGTTCGACCTCATCCCGCATCGGGCGGATCATCTGGCTGTGGCAGACATAGCAGCCTTCGCGGATGTAGATCTCGCGCCCCGCCATTTCGAGAGGGGTGTAAGGGCGCATGCCCTCCACCTTTTCGATCGTGTTCTCAAGATAGAACAGCGGGGTGATCTGAACGATGCCGCCGATGGTCACGACCAGAAAGCTGAAGATCAGCAGGAGGGTCGCGTTGGTCTCGAGGATCTTGTGTTTGTCGAGAATTGCCATTGCTCCGGCCCTCCTTATTCAGCCGGGACCGCGACGGTCAGGCTGGCCTCTTTGGCCGGCGCTTTCCGCACAGTCATCCACAGGTTGTAGCACATGATCAGCGAACCGGCGACGAACATCACGCCACCCAGAGCACGCACCACATACATCGGGAACTTGGCAGCCACGGTGTCGGCGAACGAGTTCACCAGGAAGCCGTTGGCATCCACTTCGCGCCACATCAGGCCTTCCATGATACCGGTGACCCACATCGAGGCGGCGTAAAGCACGATACCGATGGTGGCGAGCCAGAAGTGCCAGCTGACCATTTGCAGCGAATACAGACGCTCACGCTTCCACAGGACGGGCACCAGGAAGTACAGCGCACCGAAGGTGATCATGCCGTTCCAGCCCAGCGCGCCCGAATGCACGTGACCAATGGTCCAGTCTGTGTAGTGCGACAGCGAGTTCACCGCGCGGATCGACATCATCGGGCCTTCGAAGGTGGACATGCCGTAGAAGCCGACCGAGATCACCATCATCCGGATCACCGGGTCAGTGCGCAGCTTGTCCCATGCGCCCGACAGAGTCATCAGACCGTTGATCATACCACCCCAAGACGGCATCCACAGGACCACCGAGAACACCATGCCCAGCGTCGAAGCCCAGTCAGGCAGCGCGGTATAGTGCAGGTGGTGCGGACCGGCCCAGATATACAGGAAGATCAGTGCCCAGAAGTGGATGATCGACAGCTTGTACGAGAATACAGGGCGTTCGGCCTGTTTCGGGATGAAATAGTACATCATGCCCAGGAAGCCGGCAGTCAGGAAGAATCCCACCGCGTTGTGGCCGTACCACCACTGGATCATGGCGTCTTGTACGCCCGACCAGACGATGACCGATTTCGAACCCCAGATGCTGACGGGAACGGTCATGTTGTTGACCAGGTGCAGCATCGCGACGGTGACGATAAAGGCGAGGTAGAACCAGTTGGCCACATAGATATGCGGCTCTTTCCGCTTGACGATCGTGCCCAGGAACACGGCCAGGTAGGCGACCCAGACAATGGTCAGCCACAGATCGACATACCATTCAGGCTCGGCATATTCCTTGGACTGCGTTCCGCCCAGAACATAGCCCGTCGCCGCCAGAACGATGAACAGCTGATAGCCCCAGAAAACGAACCAGGCCAGATTGCCGCCCCAAAGACGCGCGGCGCTGGTACGTTGAACGACGTAGAACGACGTTGCGATCAGCGCGTTGCCACCAAAGGCAAAAATCACTGCCGACGTATGCAGCGGACGCAAACGACCGAAATTCAGATACCCCTGTGCCCATTCAAAGTTCAGCACCGGAAAGGCGAGCTGAAACGCGATGAAGGTCCCGGCCAGAAACCCGACCACGCCCCAGAAGGCGGTTGCGATCACGCCATAGCGGATCACGTCATCCATGTATTCGCCCGAGCGATCGACTAGAATATCTGGCTCGTCAGTGTTTCGAAGCGTCCAGATAAACAGGCCACCGGCGATAAGCATCACCAGCAGTGCATGTACCTGATACGCCAAATCGCGTGCATAATTGGTTCCGATCGCTGCAAACAGCGCGATCAGACCAAGCACGATCAGCTTGATGTAATTCGACATATTGCGTCCCTTTGCCATGCCCCGCGCGTTTTTGATTCTTGTACGCGCGAAACCCATTTGACTGGCTGCCGTTCTGAAGCACGGCAGCTGTTACTGCTTTGATCTGTATCAAGACAGTTCTGCGTTTTCTGTGACACGCATTGTAGAGGAAATAGGCCGACTGGTCACATGAGACCAAATGCCCGAATCATGAGGTCGCAATGACTTACAAATCACTACTCACTGTCATGACCGAAACGCAGACGGCACCCGCCGCTCTGGCGCAGATGGTGGCCCTGGCAGAATCGCAGGATGCACATGCCGAAGCCCTGTGCCTTGGCGTCGATCGCAGTCAGACAGGTTATTACTATGCGGGTGCCAATGCGCTTATCGTTCAGGAAACACTGAGCCGGGCCAATGCCGAGGCCCAGGAGCTGTTGAACTTTGCCAATGACTACCTTGGCAAGTCCGGCGTTCGCTGGTCCGCCGAGCACGGCGTCGCGCAGATTGCCGATATCGGACGCCATGTTGCGCATCGGGCACGGTTTTCCGATCTGGTGGTCCTGCCGCACCCTTATGGCAAAGACCGCGCTGCCGAGGCCGAGCCGATCATCGAAGCCGCCATGTTCGAGGGGCATTGCCCGGTTCTGGTCGTACCGGACGACGCCGAGCCCCTGACGGTGCCGCGCAATATCATGATAGGTTGGAACGAAAGCGTAGAGGCCATGTGCGCCATTCGTCACGCCCTGCCATTCCTGAAACAGGCCGAGCTGGTCCGAATCGTGGTCATCGATCCGCCCCGCCATGGGCCGGACCGGTCTGATCCGGGCGGAATGCTGTCACAGATGCTGGCCCGACACGGGGTCAAATGTGAGATTGATGTGCTGAGCAAAAGCATGACGCGCGTGTCGGATATTCTCAACCGTCACGCATCCGATACAGAATCGGATCTGATCGTCATGGGCGCTTACGGTCATTCCCGTTTTCGCGAGGCCATTCTGGGCGGCGCAACCCGCAACATGCTGGAGCAGTCTACCGTACCGGTATTCCTGGCCCATTGATCCGCCCTTCAAAAGCCGCCCGACGTGGCGGCTTTTGTCATCCTCTCTTTTGTCATCCTCTGCGGATCAGGCCTATCAGGAACAACAGGATCACGGCACCTGCTGTTGCGAAGAGGATAGATGACAGCAGGCCGCCGCCAACGGCGAATCCAAGCGCCGGAAAAATCAACCCCGCCAGAAACGCACCTACGATTCCGACAACTATGTTTCCGAAAAGACCAAAACCCCTGCCCTCCATGATCTTTCCGGAAAGCCAACCGGCGATTGCGCCGACCAAAAGCATTGCCAACAAACTGGTAAATTCCATGCCGAGCTCCTGAATTAGATATCTCGCGAAAAAGACTGCGGCGGCTGTTCGTGGTCAAAAGCCGATTACGTCAGACCGGAAAGCCGCCATCCGAATCGTCACCTGCCTCTTCCATCAGGCGGCCCAGATCGGGGATGGTCACGTGTCGCTTTCCTTCAAGTGTGATCACCCCGTCTTTTTTCAAAGCTGATATCTGGCGACTGACCGTTTCCAATGTCAAACCCAGGTAATCCGCCATTGCTTCTCGGGTCAGGGGCAGGTCGAACACGATAGATCCAGTCAGACCCTTTTGGCTGACCGAAGCGTCCCGGCGCGCAATGATCGACAGCAGGCTGGCAATCTTCTCACGCGCCGTTTTGCGCCCCAGAACCAGCATCCACTCGCGGGCGGCATCAAGCTCGTCCAAAGTCATCTGCAAAAGACGATGGGCGATATGCGGGGTGTGGTCCATCAACTCTTCGAACGGTTTCTTGCGGAAACAGCACATCACGACATCCGTCGTGGCCTGAACATCATAGGGCGCAGTATCGCGACCCGGGCGGCCAACGAAGTCGCTTGGCAGCAGCAGACCAACCATTTGGGTGCGGCCATCTTCCATTGTCTGAGTCAACGACGCGATACCAGCCACAACCGAGCCGACAAAACTCATCTGATCCCCAGACCAGATGATCGTCTGACCCGCTTCAAAACTGCGGTAATATTTAATGCTTTCAAGCTCTTCCAGCTCATCGGCATCACAACGGGCGCAGACGGCGCGATGACGAATCGGGCAATCTCCGCAATTTGAATGGTCAAATTGTGCTTTTACTGTCATGCGCGTTCCCACTTGATCTCCATCAAAGCACCTGTGTCGCCTGTCGCATAAGGGTATCGCCATGATAGTGAAACCACAATTGGCAAAGCTTGGACTTTTTGACGCGAAAGTACCGCGTTACACAAGCTACCCCACCGCCCCCCACTTCAGCAACGACGTGGGATCAGACATGTTCGGCGACTGGATTTCCGGGATCAAACCCGGCAGTGCAATTTCGCTGTACATTCATGTCCCATTCTGCCGCAGGCTATGCTGGTTCTGCGCCTGCAGGACACAAGGGACACAAACCGACAATCCGGTAATCGCCTATGTCGATGTTCTGAAGGCCGAACTGGACCTTCTGGCCGCACGTCTGCCTGAGGGTGTGGTTCTGTCGCGCCTGCACTGGGGCGGCGGCACACCAACATTGCTGAACGCCCAATTGATGCGCGAATTGGCGCAACACATCCTGGGTATCGTGCCCATGGGGCCGAATGCCGAATTCTCGGTCGAGATTGATCCGAACGAGATTGACGAGGCGCGTTTGGATGCGCTGGCAGACGCGGGCATGAACCGCGCCTCGATCGGGGTGCAGGATTTCGATGACGAAATCCAAAAAACCATAGGCCGTATTCAAAGCTATGACACCACGCGCGACGCTATTGACATGATCCGTGAACGTGGCATCACCAGCCTGAATGCGGATATCCTCTACGGTCTGCCACATCAGACCAAGGCGCGCATGACGGAAAGCGTGCAGAAACTCGTGTCGCTCAACCCGGATCGCGTGGCACTTTACGGTTATGCCCACGTGCCTTGGATGGCCAAGCGGCAGCAGCTGATTCCGTCGGACGCCCTGCCCACACCGGAACAGCGCCTTGAACTATTCGACACGGCCCGACGTTTGTTCCTTTGGGACAATTATGCCGAGATCGGTATCGACCATTTCGCCACTGTGGATGACGGTCTGACACACGCTTTGCGCGCGGGCCGCCTCAAGCGGAACTTCCAGGGTTACACCGACGATCAGGCCGATGTTCTGATTGGTGTCGGGGCCAGCTCGATCTCTCGTTTCCCGCAAGGCTACGCGCAGAACGCCCCGGCCACCTCTGCCCATACCAAAGCCATTCGCGATGGGCAGTTTTCGACATCCCGAGGGCACCTTTTCAAAGGTCAGGACATTCTTCGTGCTCGCCTGATCGAGGCATTGATGTGCGATTTCAAGATCGACTCGGCGGAAATCCTGCGGGATCACGATATTTCGGCCTCTGACTTGGACGAGATGTACCGCGCAGCCAACGCATCTTTCGACGGGATGCTGCAAATCACCGAAGCCGGGCTTTTCATACCGCCCGAAGCGCGGGCGCTGACCCGGATGATCGCCCGCAGCTTTGACGCCTATGACCTCAGCAAAGCCGGGCACAGCTCGGCCATCTGACCCTTTTTCGGCGGGCAACATTCGGCCCGTGACGCGCAAAACACATCAGGGGCTTGACGCACGCCTGCGGTTTTTCCCACACTCATGTTGTAGGGCGGCATCTCGCTCTGCGGTCTGAGGCGGGCAAAATACAGACAATCCTTGTCGGCGCCAACGCGTCGGTCGGTCCCTTTCGTGTAGCCAATCTGCAACCTGAAAGAGGGACAACACTCATGCGCGTTTTCACCGTCCTCGGGCCCAGCCAATCGGGCAAATCTACGCTTGTCGAGGCCATCAGCCGCCTCGACGGGCGCCCCACCACATTCGATGTTTCCGGAACCGTGCATTTGCACGGTTTTTCTTACCTGGACGAGCCCTGGTGCGCGATCGACGTCGATGGGGGCGGCGATGCACTGGCCTATGTCGGCCCTGCAATGGCGATTTCGGACGCCGCCGTGGTCGTGGTGCCCCCCGACCCGAATGCCGCCGTTCTGTGCGCGCCCTACCTGCGATTGGTCGAAGAGGCCGGCATCCCCTGTTTTCTGTTCATCAACCGGATGGACAACCCCAATGGCCGCGTCCGCGATATCATCGCCGCTCTGCAAACATACTGCACCCACCACATTGCCCTGCGTCAGGTGCCGATCCGCGAAGGGGATACGATCATCGGGGCGGTTGATCTGATCTCGGAACGGGCCTGGAAATATCAGGAGGGCCAGCCCTCGGCCCTGATCGAACTGCCTCAATCCGTCGAAGACCGCGAGCAGGAAGCGCGAACCGAGCTGCTCGAAACCCTGTCCGATTTCGATGACAACCTGCTGGAACAGCTGATCGAAGACAAACAGCCGCCAAGTGACGAGGTCTATGATCTGGCGGCACAGGTCCTGAAGAACCACCAGTTGATTCCCGCCTGCCTGGGTGCCGCAAGTCACGGCAACGGGCTGACGCGTCTGATGAAGGCGCTGCGGCACGAAGCCCCCGAATTTGACATCGCCGCCGGGCGCGACGAGGCCGCAGACAGCGCCCGCGCCATTGCCGGTTTTGCAGATGTCAAAAAGCACATCGGAAAAATCGTGGTTCTGCGCGGCCTGGGGGACGGCGTGCAAGCCCATGAAGCCTTGGGCGGTGAGACCGTCGGCAATCTGACAACGCTGGATGCCAAAACCCAGATCGCCACGCTTGAGGCCGGGCAGATTGGTCTGGCGGTGAAATCCGATCACCTAAACCCCGGCTATATCTACGACAGCAATTCGGCGACGGAACTGCCGGAATGGGCAGCCTCGCATCCGGTGGCGCATCGTCAGATCGTCTCGCCCGCGCATGAGCGGGACGATGTGCGCCTGTCAAACGCCCTGAGCCGCCTGGCCGAAATCGACCCCGGCCTTCACCTGCAACAGGATGAGCTTACCGGCCACGCCGTTCTTGGGTCTCAAGGTCCGCAGCACATGCGACGCGTGACCGCCAAACTGGCCGAGGATTTCGGGATCGAGATTGAAGCCGACCCGGTCGAAACCGCCTATCGCGAAACCATCCGAACACCTGTCGAACATCGCCACAGACACCGCAAACAATCCGGCGGGGCTGGGCAGTTCGCGGATGTCGTGATCTCGGTCGCGCCGCTGCCGCGCGGATCTGGGTTCCAGTTCGAAGAGGTGGTCAAGGGCGGCGCGGTGCCCAAGAATTACATCCCATCCGTGGAACAGGGCGCCAGAGACGCGCTGGAGCAAGGCCCCGAGGGCTTTCCGGTGGTGGATGTGAAGGTCACGCTGCATGACGGCAAACATCACAACGTGGACAGTTCCGATTATGCCTTCCGCACCGCGGGCAAGAACGCCGTGCGCGAAGCGCTGCCACAGGCCAAGCCCGTTGTTTTGCAGCCAATCCTGAACGCCGAAATCCACCTGCCTTCTGATTTTGTCGGCGACCTCGTGCCGACGATCAGCTCTCTGCAAGGGCAGGTTCTGGGATTTGAGGGCAACCCGAACGCATCAGGCTGGGAGATTTTCAACGCCCTGATTCCCGCCGTGGCCGAGGATGAGTTGCATCGCACTCTTGCCAGTGCCACGCGCGGAACCGGGTGGGTCAAGCTGAGCTTTGATCACTATGAAGAACTGCGCGGGCCGGTGCCGAAAACGGCGGCCAAAGAGAAAGCCAGCGCCTGATGGACTGACGGTGGCGGGCTGATTTCAGCCCGCCGCAGCAATCAATTCGCGGGTATAGTCGGTCTGGGCATTTTCGAACAAATCCTCGGCCGTGCCCATTTCAACCACATCTCCGTTTCGCATGACGATCACCTTGTGCGACATCGCCCGCACCACTTTCAGGTCATGGCTGATGAACAGATACGCCAGCCCGTATTTCTTTTGCAGATCGCGCAGCAGATCGACGATCTGAACCTGAACCGTCATGTCCAGCGCGCTGGTCGGTTCGTCCAGAACCAGCAGCTTGGGGCGCAAGACCATCGCGCGCGCAATCGCGATGCGCTGACGCTGACCGCCCGAAAACTCGTGCGGATACCGGTCCATTGCCGCAGGATCCAGGCCCACCTCGGTCATCACCTCAGCGACCAGTTCACGCGGCGCGCGATGAGGATCAATATTGTGAATGGCCAGACCTTCCGCGATGATCTGCTGACAGGTCATGCGTGGGCTGAGGCTGCCGAACGGGTCCTGAAACACGATCTGCATATCCTTGCGCAGCCGGCGCAGCTCTCGTGTGGACCATTTCCGAACATCCTGATCGCGGAAGGTGATGCCGCCTTCGGACGCGATCAGACGCATGATCGCCAGCGCCAGCGTGGTCTTGCCCGACCCGCTTTCGCCCACGATCCCCAAGGTCTCACCCGCGCGCACGCTCAGCGTGGCGTCATTCACCGCCTTCACATAGCCGACCGTGCGTTTCAGAAACCCGCGCTGGATTGGGAACCAGACCTTCAGGTGATCGGTGCGCGCGACTTCCTCGGCATCTGTTGCAACGGCGACTGGCTGGCCCGAAGGTTCCGCGGCCAAGAGCTTGCGGGTATAGGGGTGCTGCGGGTTGTCGAAGATCTCGGCGGTCGCACCGGTCTCGACGATCTCACCATCCTTCATCACACAGACCCGGTCGGCGATGCGCCGCACGATGCCCAGATCATGGGTGATGAACAGCATCCCCATGTTTTCGGATTTCTGCAAACTGGCCAGCAACTCGAGGATCTGTGCCTGAATGGTTACATCCAACGCCGTCGTCGGTTCATCGGCGATCAGGATGTCCGGCTTGTTCGCCAGCGCCATGGCGATCATCACGCGCTGCCGCTGTCCGCCAGACAACTGGTGCGGATAGCTGTCCAGCCGGTCTTCGGGGTCGCGGATACCGACCTTGTTCAACAATTCAAGAATTCGTTCGCGCGCGACATCACCCGTGACCCCCTGATGCAGGGCCAACGATTCCGCCATCTGCTTCTGGATCGTGTGCAGCGGGTTCAGCGATGTCATCGGCTCTTGGAAAATAAAGCTGATGTCATTGCCGCGCACATCCATCAGGCGTTGCTCCGAGGCGCCGATCATCTCCTGTCCGTCATAGGTGACGGACCCTTCGACGATCGCGCTGTCGCCCAGCAAAGATACGGTGCTGAGCGCGGTCACAGATTTGCCCGATCCGGATTCACCCACCAGCGCCACGGTTTCCCCGCGATCGACATGGAATGACACGCCCCGAACCGCAGCACTGATCTGACCGTCCTGCCGGAACGAGACCTTCAGGTTGTTTACATCCAGCAGGCTCATGAGAAGGTCTTTCTGGGATCGAACGCATCCCGCACGCCTTCAAAGATGAAGACCAGCAGAGACAGCATGATGGCAAAGGTGAAAAAGGCCGTGAAAGCCAGCCATGGGGCCTGAAGGTTCTGTTTTGCCTGCAAGGTGAGCTCCCCCAGCGAGGGGGCCGAAGACGGAAGACCAAAACCCAGATAATCCAGCGAAGCCAGCCCGCCTATGGTGCCCGTAACGATGAAGGGCATGAAGGTCAGCGTGGCCACCATTGCGTTGGGCAGCATGTGGCGGAACATAATGGTCATGTTGCCCACCCCCAATGCCCGTGCAGCGCGCACATATTCAAGGTTTCGCGCCCGCAGGAATTCTGCGCGCACCACGCCAACCAACCCGGTCCAGCTGAACAGGATCATCAACGCGACCAGCAGCCAGAAACTTCGGCCCAGAACCGCGAACATGATGATGATCACATATAACGAAGGCGTCGCTGACCAGATCTCAATGATCCGCTGAAAGATCAGATCCAGCCAACCGCCGAAGAAACCCTGTATGGCACCGGCAAAAATACCGATCAGGCTGGCAGCGCCCGTCACCAGCAGCGTGAACAGGATCGACAAGCGGAAGCCGTAAATCACCCGTGCCAGCACATCGCGCTTGGTGTCATCGGTGCCCAGCAGGTTCTGGCCGTTGGGCGGCAAAGGTGCAGCCCCGGGGCGATCCACAGACGTGTTGTAGGAATAGGGGATCAGCGGCCAAAGCGCCCAGCCACGCTCGAACCCTTCCGCCTGGAAAGTCCCGGCGTCGATTTGTTCAATGATACCTTCGGGATCGTCGAAACACTCTTCCAGTCCACCGCTATCGATCAGGCATTGAACTTCGGGATCGCGATAAATGGCTTCAGTCTGGAAATCGCCACCAAATTCGGTTTCCGCATAGAAGTTGAAGACCGGCATGTAAAACTCGCCCCGGTATTTCACCAGAATCGGTTTGTCATTGGCGATGAACTCGGCAAACAGCGACAGGCCGAACAACACGGCGAAGATGATCAACGACCAGAAAGCGCGCTTGTTTCGGCGAAAATTGCTCCAGCGGCGCTGGTTCAGGGGGGACAATGCCATTTACCCCTCCCGCTTTTCAAAATCGATGCGCGGGTCGACCAGCACATACATCAGATCGCTGATGATACCGACCACCAGACCCATCAGGCCAAAGATGAACAACGTGCCGAAAATCACCGGGTAATCCCGCGCCACGGCGGCTTCAAAACCCAGACGTCCCAGACCATCAAGTGAGAAGATCGTTTCGATGATGATCGAACCTCCGAAGAACACGCCGATGAACACGGCCGGAAATCCGGCTATGACGATCAGCATCGCGTTGCGGAACACATGGCCATACAGCACCTTGCGTTCGCTCAGGCCTTTGGCGCGGGCGGTCATGACATATTGCTTTTTGATTTCATCAAGAAAAGAGTTTTTGGTCAGCAGCGTCAATGTCGCAAAGGCCGAGATCGTCAGCGCAATGGTCGGCAACGCGATATGCCAGAAATAATCTGCGATCTTGCCAAAAAGACTCAGGCTGTCCCAGTTGTCGGATGTCAGCCCCCGCAACGGGAAGATCTGCCAATAGGATCCACCGGCGAAAAGCACCAGCAGTAGAATGGCAAACAGGAAGCCAGGGATCGCATAGGCCACGATGATCGCTGCGCTGGTCCACGTGTCGAACTGCGAACCGTCCCTGATCGCCTTGCGAATGCCTAGAGGGATCGAAACCAGATAGGCGATAAGCGTTGACCACAGGCCCAGCGAGATCGAGACCGGCATTTTCTCGAGCACCAGATCAATCACGCTGATCGAGCGGAAATAGCTCTCGCCGAAGTCCAGCGTCAGATAGTTGCCCATCATGATCAGAAAACGTTCCAGGGGCGGTTTGTCGAAGCCGAATTCCTTTTCAAGTTCAGCAATGAACTCGGGCGGCAGGCCCCGCGCACCGACATATTTGTCGTCGAAAACGCCGCCCGCCGGCTCTGACCCCGCGCCGGCATCGCCCGCACCCGCAAAACCGGCGAAAACATCCCCCTGACCCTCGATCTGGGCAATGATCTGCTCAACCGGTCCGCCGGGCACGAATTGTACCAGCGTAAAGTTGACGATCATGATGCCCAGAAGGGTCGGAATGATCAGCAACAAACGTCTTAGAATATAGGCGCCCATGTTATCGCAGCGCGCCTTTCGCTTTCAGTGCGGCCTCTTTTTCCGGATTGATCCACCACAGATCCAGATAGCCCAGCGAATAAGGCGGCAGGTTTTCCGGGTATTCATACATATCGTAATATGCCACCCAGTGGTCAGCGATGTATCCTACGGGGATCACGAAGAACTCGTACCGCAAAGCGCGATCCAACGCCTTCAACGCCATGTCCTGATCCGCCTGATTGTCAGTATCAAAGGATGCTTCGATGATTGCGTCAACCAATGGGCTGGCCAATCCGGCCGGGTTGAAAAGACTGAATGCGGCCTCTTCCGACCCGTACATCTGGCTCAACCCGCCACCGGTCGACAAAAAAGACCCGTAACGAGTGGAATAGACCATGTCATAGTCCCGCTCGCGGCTGCGCAGCGTGTATTGCGCCGGGTCAACCTTTTCCGCCGACGCATCCACGCCAATGGCTTGCAGGTTCTGGACATAGGTTTCAATCATCGTGGCCGTCGAAGTCGGCAGATTTGAAGGATAGGGGAAATCCACCTTGAGCGTCTGTCCTTCCGCGTTGCGCCGCACGTTGCCATCGCCGACAGGCCACCCGGCCTCGTCCAGCAGCTTCGCGGCTTTTCGCAGATTTCTGCGATCGTTCAGGCGCGCGGGGTTTGACTCGTGAACCGTCACGGCAGGTTCTGAAAGAAGGTCCTCGGGCACAACCTCACCCAGCGCTTGAAGAAACGCCAGTTCATCGCCCTCGGGCAGGCCTTGCGCTTCCAGCGGGGTGCCTTGCGTAAAGGAGTTGCGCGGCGAATTCAGACCAAACAGCAGGGATTCATTTGCCCATTCGAAATTGAAGGCCAAGGCCAGGGCCTTGCGTACTTTTTTGTCGGAGAACTGCGGTTTTCCGAGGTTGAAGACGAAGCCTGACGGTGTTGGCGGGCTGCCATCCGGTATCTCGTCCCGAACGATCACACCTTCGTTCAGCTTCGGAAAATCATACGCCGTCGCCCAAAGCTTGGGATCGCTTTCAATCCGCAGCGTGTATTCACCGGCCTTGAACCCCTCGAACGCCGCTGTCTGATCGGCGAAATACTCGACGCGAATGGTATCGAAATTGTTGCGACCGACATTGAATGGCAGATCTTTACCCCAATAGTCGTCACGTCGCTTGTAAACGATACGACGATTGATGTCATAGCTGTCGAGTTTGTAGGGGCCCGAGCCGACCGCAACTTCCAGACGCGGCTCATCCAGACGCCGGGACTCGTCCGCCTCGAACCATGCTTTCGAAAAGACGGGGGTCGACCCAACGGTCTCGATCAAACTGCGGCGTGTGACTTCCGGATTGAACGTGAACTTGACCGTGTGATCATCCAGCGCTTCGGCCCCCGTCACCATGCGGCCCACGGCCTGGGCGTAAGAAGGCAGACCCTGTTCGATGAACAGGCGGTGGCTGTAGACAACATCCTCGGCCGTCACCGGCGTGCCATCCCAAAAGGTTGCTTCGGGCCGCAAATGGAAAATGACGTAGTTGCGCCCTTCATCGTATTCCAGACTTTCCGCCAACACGCCGTAATACTGTCCGACACCGTCATCAGAGCTTTCGAACAGGCGGTCATATTGCAGCGTCGTCAAGGCGCCTGCGCGCCCCTTGCGGGAATAGGGATTCAGGGAATCGAACGTCCCCGAAGCCGCCAAGGACAACTCACCACCTTTCGGTGCATCAGGGTTCACGTAATTCAGATGCGGATAGTCAGCAGGGTAATCCAGATTGCCGAAATACGAATATCCATGACTGCGGGTAACCCCCTCATCCAATGCCAAAGCGGCTTGCGAAGAGAGCAGAACAGCACAAAGCCCGAATATGCCAGCCAATGGCCTGACCTTAAGATCACGTGCAGCAGGCATTAGGGATATCATGGGGCTCATCCTCTGGGTTATTGTAATCTTTTATGTCGCATACGCTAGCTAAAGTGCCAACGCTGACAGTTTCAAGTTTAGAATGCGTGAGCGCTTTGTGAAGTTCCCTTCAGACAAAAAAAAGCCGCTGCGCGGGGCAGCGGCTCTGAACTTCAATAGTCTCTCAGGCAATCAGTTGCCAATTGTCTGCAGATAAGCAATCAAGTCCGCGCGGTCCTGAGGTTTTTTCAAGCCAGCAAAACTCATCGATGTTCCCGAGATATAGGCGCTTGGGCGTTCCAGGAAGGCATCCAGCGCTTCGGGCGTCCAGTTGCCGCCATGGGCCTGCATGCTGGCTGAGTAACCGGTGAAACCTTTTGCCGAGGCAACCGGGCGATCAACTACGCCATACAGGTAAGGGCCGGTTCCATTCGCCCCGTCTTCCAGCTTGTGGCACGCGGTGCACTTGCGGAATACTTTCGCGCCCTTCTCAACGTCAGCGGCGGCCAGCAGATCTTCAAAGACCACTTCTTCGCCGTCGGCGCTTTCGCCCGAGCTTTCGGTTTCGATAATGTAGGCGGCCTCAGCCGAGCCATGGCCACCGGAAGAATAGAGAATGTCAGCCCCCCATTTGGCCAGAAGCAGCACCAGGAAAGTGCCGAACAGGCCTGCGGCGGCCTTCGTAACTGTCATCGTGTCGAACATTGATCGCGTGTCCATTTCAGCTGTCTGCGCAGGTGTCTAAGGCTTCCACTTGCGAGAGGCAAGGTATAGACACCGCGACGAAACGACCAAATCGCGAACTTGTTGCATGGAATCGACCAAATGACCAATCGCATTGCTTTTCAGGGCGAACCCGGCGCCTACAGTCACGAGGCCTGCCGCAACGCACGCCCCGAAATGGAGGCCCTGCCCTGCCGCACATTCGAGGATGTGATCGAATCAGTTCGCTCGGGCGCGGCCGATCTGGCGATGCTGCCGGTCGAAAATACGACCTACGGTCGGGTTGCCGATATCCACCGGCTGTTGCCCCATAGCGGGCTTCACATCATCGATGAAGCGTTCGTGCGTGTTCACATCAACCTTCTTGGTGTACCCGGCGCAAAACTGGAAGACATCACCGAAGCGCATTCGCATCTGGTGCTGCTGCCGCAATGTTCAGGATTTCTGAAGGAACACGGTATTCGCGGCCGTGTCAGTCCCGACAATGCCCGCGCCGCGCGCGAAGTGGCCGAAATCGGGGATTTGCATTCCGCCGCTCTGGCCAGCGAGCTTGCGGCTGAAATCTACGACCTGAACGTGCTGGCCCGCCATATCGAGGACAATGACGACAACACGACCCGTTTTCTTGTCATGTCACGAGAGGCGGATCTGTCACGTCGGGGTGAGTATGAAATGATCACCAGCTTCGTGTTTCAGGTCCGCAACATCCCGGCCGCGCTGTACAAGGCCATGGGTGGCTTTGCCACCAACGGGATCAACATGACCAAGCTGGAAAGCTATATGGTCGACGGGTCCTTCACTGCAACGCAGTTTTATGCGGATATCGTTGGACATCCCGAAGACCGCAATGTGCAGCTGGCAATGGACGAACTGGAACACTTCACGACCAATGTCGAGGTTCTTGGCGTCTACCCTGCGGCCCATCCTCGCGGCTGACAGGTCACGTGAAAGACTGGCTGAATTCCGATTGGCGCAGGTCACTGCGCCATGCCTGAAGAATTGTCTGCACGTTGGCTTCAATGCCGTCCATGGAATCAATCTCGATATCGTAAACTCTACCTGCGTGGATCATGGTTTGGTCCCGTTGGGCGCTTCCCACCGGACGGTCGCCGCGTAATCGTTCGCGCGCGTTCAACTCGGGAACCGGCAATGGACAGCCACGAACAGAACATCAAACGGGCGGAAAAGGTCGCGCAAATCTTTGTCCCACCCCGGCGTATCCAGAATAGGTTCCAAAATCAGATTGTTGCCCGAGGCCGCGTAGGCAGCCAGCGACTGATGAAACCCATCAAAGACTGCCGATCGGTCGTCGGACCAATCGAACTCGCCACGGCGATAGCGATCCAGCGGCAGAACACCACAATCGCGCAGGTGGTCGATCGAGATATGCCAGAATGGCTTCGCTATCTTCTGTTGCAAAGCCTGCGCGATTGTCGATTTTCCGCTGCTTGATGCACCATGCAGAAAAATAATGTGCGACATCCGAGGTTTTTTCCAATCCTTGCCCCGATCAGCCCAGCAGACCCCGTTCACGCCCCGTGCAGGTGACGCTGCTCCAGTTCACGCGCAAACTCGCTGAACCGCAGCTGGAATTGCTTGCGGAACTTTGACTGTCCAAGCTTCATGGACTGCAACAGCAACCTCGCGGGCAAGGACTTTGCGGCCAAGGACATTTCGATGCTCAGGCGTGTCCGGCGCGGAGACAGGGCCAGAAAATCAACTGTCGTCAGGCCGGTCATCCCTTTGCTGGCCGCCTCGAACCGCATTTGCGACGGCTTGTCGTAATCCGTCATCACCACCGACATCTGGCGCGGCTTTCCACGCAACTTGAATTCGGTTTTCCATTCAGTGCCGGCAACCACCATTGCATCAGCCTCCAGACGCCGCACGTCGATACCACGACGCATCGCCATACGTTCGAACCTTTCGAAATCCGACACCATGTCGAACACCGAATTGATCGGGGCTTCGATATCTTCGCGCGCTGAAAACTGCATAATGACCTTTGCTGTTTATGGCTTCACCAGTTTTTCCTCAGTCCAGCGTATCCGCAAGCCAGTTCTGAAGCAGAAAATGAGCGATAGCTCCCTTGCGAGCCGGCAACAACCGGGGATGTTCGCCGGCAAATGCCTGCATCATTTCGGATTTGCTGACCCACATCGCCTCTTCGATCTCGACCGGATCGATAACGATGTCGCGCGACAGGGCCTCGCCGGCGCATCCGAACATCAGGGATGCCGGGAACGGCCAGGGCTGGCTGGACAGGTAAGACACCGCACCAACAGGTACGCCTGCCTCTTCCATCACTTCGCGACGCACCGCCGCTTCGAGCGTTTCGCCGGGTTCGACAAATCCCGCCAGCAAGGAAAACATGCCCTCGGGCCAACCCGGAGACCGCCCTATAAGCACATTGTCCCCATGCGTAATCAGCATGATCACAACCGGATCCGTGCGCGGAAAATGTTGCCCGCCGCATGACGGGCAACTGCGCTGCCATCCCGCTTGCGACATATCGCTGGCTGCGCCGCAGCGAGCGCAGAAGCGATGTGTTTCGTGCCAACCGACAACCGCCTTGGCGGATGCGGCCAGTTCGGCATCACGAGGCGACAATCGCGCCATGATCCGGCGAAGCTCGGCGAAAACATGCCCTTCAGGCAAATCCGGGTGCTGCTGTTCGGATCTGTCCACGAACTCTCCCAGGCCGGTCAGATCCAATCCCTCTGCCGCCCAGGCCGAGATATCCGCAGCAAACAGGGGTGCGCCCTCTGCGCTCAGGCCCAGAAAAACCGGTGCTTCGATCACGCCGCCGGGGCCATCGCTGACCAGCGGGTGGGTCATCTGCGTCAGGGCAAGCTGATCCAGCGCCGCGCCCACGACCAAAAGCTTGCCTCGCCACAGCAATATGCATCGCGCAGCAGGGTCGCGCGCCATCTCGGACAGCTTCTCTGAATCCCCACGAAGATGCGCTGCCCGATGCAGGCCCGAGCCGCCGAAAGTCACCTGCTCTGCGTTTTTCATTGGAATTCCTTCTGGTCTTGCGCACAGGGCTGCCATGTCTCAGGCCCTGTTGCAATGGCATTTCAATACGCAAAACGCAGAGACGCGCCGCCGAAAAGCCGCATGGCGGCCTCGGAAAAATCATCTAGACTGCGCTTTGATGATTTTAGCCCATTACCACATTCAAAAGCAGAACAAAAAAAGTGAAGCAAAACCCATCGACGCAGGTTCAACCCACAAAAGACCGTGGGCGTATTCGTATTCTTGCCACCTCCGACCTGCACATGCATCTGACCGGTTTTGACTATTACGCGGACACACCGGACCCGACGCTTGGGCTGACACGCACCGCCAGCCTGATCCGCAAGGCCCGACACGAGGCCACAGACGCGCTGGTGCTGATTTTCGACAACGGGGATTCGCTTCAGGGAACGCCGATGGGCGAATGGGCCATTCGAAACGACAATCCCCACCCGATGATGCAGGCATTCAAGGCGCTGGACTATGATGCGATTGGTCTGGGCAACCATGATTTCGGGTTCGGGCTGCCGACATTGGACAAGACCCTTGCACAAGCCCCGTGCCCGGTTCTGTGCGGCAATCTTCATCGGTCCGGAGAACAACAATCATGGCAGCGTTTTACGATCCTTGACCGTGTCGTGAGAGTGGGAAACAAGGATGTGCCCATTCGCGTCGGCGTGTTTTCGGTTCTGCCGCCGCAGACGACGCGTTGGGAAGAACACAATCTGAACGAAACCGTAGCGGCGGACGGCATCGTTGTCGCGGCACGGTCCCTGACGCGTATCTTGCGCGAAAAGGGGTGCGATCTGATCGTGGCGCTCGCCCATTCCGGGCTTGGACACCCGGACGCAGCGACCGACACTGAAAATGCCGTTATTCCCCTGGCCGCGATCGAGGGCATCGACGCTGTTGTCGCCGGGCACACTCACCTGACCCTTCCCGCACGCACCGGCGCGCAAACCCCGAATGTGGATGACGTGAAAGGGCTGGTGCATGGAACGCCGGTTGTCATGCCCGGCTCGGCAGGCGCATATCTTGGAGTAATCGATCTGGCCGTTACCGTACAGCCCCAGTCGGGGCTGTGTGTTGTCGACAGCAACGCCGAATTGCGCCCGGTTTCGGTGGGCGGCACCGCGATTGGCGAAGATTTGGAAATCGCGCATCTGGTTGAACCCGCACATCAGCAGACCCGTCAGGACATGGCCGCGCCCGTTGCGCACGTCTCGGACACATTGCACAGCTATTTCAGCTTCTGTGCGCCGGATCGTGGGTTGGCGCTTGTGGCCGCCGCACAGGCAGCCGCGTTGCGCCCTTTTTTACACGGCACCACGCTTGCAGAGCTGCCGCTGTTGTCAGCCGCGTCGCCGGCCAAATGCGGCGGACGCTCTGGCCCCAGGCACTATACGGACGTGCCGCCCGGTGAAATCTGTCTGCGTCACGTGGCGGACCTGCATGTCTTTCCCAACGAGTTGCGCGCGGTTCAGATCACGGGCGCGCAGCTGCTGGAGTGGTTGGAGATGTCAGCCAGCGCCTTCAACCAACAATTCCCCGACGCCGAGGCAGAGCTGTTCGACCGGGATCGGGCGGGATACAATTTCGATGTCATCTTTGGCCTGTCCTATCAGATCGACCCGTCGCAACCGGCGCGTTACGATGTCGGGGGGCAAATGATCCATCCCGGCCACAGGCGGGTGCATCATCTGACTTACGTAGGCCAGGCCGTGCAGCCCGATCAGGCATTTGTCGTTGCGCTCGATAATTATCGCGCAAGCGGGGGCGGACATTTCCCGCATGTGTCATCGGCCCCGGCCATCGATCTGCCCCCGCTGGATATCCGGGACATTTTGCGGGACTACATGACGCACCGCCTGCCACCCGACCCATTGGCCCGGCAACCTTACCCGTTCTCTCTGATGCCGAAATCGGGGATGACAACCATTCTTCGGACCGGTCCCGGTGCTTTGAAGTATGTCGACGAATTGAACAGGTTTGCCCCCAAGATTCTGGAACCTGACGAAAACGGTTTTGCACGCATTCGGCTGACGCTCTGACGGGTTGTCTTTTGCCGAAGCCTTCCCTATATCCTGAGTCGAGAGGTTGGCGCGGGCGAGCGCCTCGCCAACCTGGTCAGGTCCGGAAGGAAGCAGCCACAACGAGCCCCGCTTGGGTCGATGTCCAACCTCTCACTTTACGAACCTTAGCCGCAGGAGGGCTTTATGATTGTAGCAAAGACCCTTCGGGCAGCACGGTTCTGACCTCACGGTATCGACTGACTGCCTGAACACATGACCCGGGGATGAGCGATCGCCATCCGTCGGGAGTGCTGTTTCTGACGACAGGCAAACCAATGTTTCTTGCACTTTCGGACCTGGGATGGTCCTCTCACTTTGCTGCGCAACACGCGGCTTATCCTACCTGCACACCTTTTCGCATCACTTCCGTTCATCGGGACCGCCTGATCGGGCTGAACCCTGACGGCGAAGTCCCGTTGCTGACCCCCGATCAAACGACCGGCAGCTATGCCGTTGGCGATTGGGTTCTCGCCGATGACGACAAACGCGTGCGCCATTTGCTCGACCGGCGCAGCCTGCTGCACCGACGCGCCGCCGGTACAGGCGCCGCGACGCAACTGATCGCAGCCAATGTCGATGTGCTGTTCATCGTCAGCTCGTGCAATGCCGATTTCAACCTGCCCCGGCTGGAACGGTATTTGGCGCTTGCGTATCAGGCCGGGTGTTACCCGGTCGTTGTTCTGACAAAGGCCGACAAATCGGCGGACCCTGACAGTTTCTCGGGACAGGTGCAATCACTGGACCCGTTCCTGACGGTTCTGGCGATCAACGCGCTGGACCCGGCAGAGGTTGAAAAGGTGCTGTCCTGGTGCCCAAAAAGCCAGACCGGAGCGCTGGTTGGTTCGTCGGGCGTTGGCAAGACGACACTTGCCAATACCATGACCGATCAGGATCTTGCCACCTCGGACATTCGCGAGGATGACGCAAGGGGCCGGCACACGACGACCGCACGCGCATTGCACCGGATGCGCAACGGTGGCTGGTTGATCGATACACCCGGAATGCGCGCGTTGCGCCTGGTGGACGCTCAGGACGGGATCGACGACGTTTTCTCGGACCTTGCCGAGTTGAGCCGGGACTGCCGTTTTTCGGATTGCCAGCACAGCTCCGAGCCCGGATGTGCCGTGCAAAAGGCAATAAGCCACGGTACGCTTGATCCGGCTCGATTGGACCGGTGGCGCAAGCTTCGGCGCGAAGATCAGCGCAACTCTGAGACCGTCGCGCAGTCCCGGGCGCGGGACAAAGCGTTCGGCAAGATGGTCCGTGGCGTCATGAAGGAAAAGAAACTTCGCAACCGGTGATTGTTGGACGGTGCCCGGCCCGTCCTGCGACGCGTCTGATCAAGCGATCAGTCGCGGCCAAACCGCTGCATTGCGCCGGGCAAATGCTCCGATATGACCAACCTCGGGCAACCCGAAATCGGCAGGGCTCAGCAGGTGGCGGTTGGCATCGGGGCCGTAAAGATCCGCAAGCCGCCAAACCGCTTCCGGCGGCACCATCTGGTCGTCCTCGAAGGTGAACAAATCCACGGGCGTTCCAGAATCCTTCCACTGCGCCGCAGGTAACTCATGCCCGATTTCAGGCACATAATTCAAAGGCGCGGTACACCATTTGCGCCACTGCCAATAGACCGATGCCGGCAGATCCGAGCCGAACCCGATCGCCTTTCCGGGAAGGTAGCCAAGGGCTCGGGCCAAAAGCGGGGCATGACCATACCAGAACAATCCTGCCAGACCCCGATAGGGCCATGGGTGGTCGCTTACGGTTACCAGCCCCGAACACACACAGATCATCCGGTCAATCAGATCGATATCCGGCTGCACAGGCCCCAACATCGCGCCGATCGAATGACCGATGGTCCAATGCTGCGAATCGGGAAACCGTCTGCGCATTTCCGCCCGTGCCGCGGGCATGTCGATCAAAGCCCAATCCGCCATGGTCGCACGCGAGTCTTTCAGGCGGCCAGTCAAGGAATGCCCGTAATCGCGATAGTCATAGGTCAGGCAGGCCATACCCTGCTCGGCAGCAAGCCATCGTGCGAAATGACGGTAATAATCGCGCGGCACACCCGTTGCACTGTTCAGCACGACGACGATTTCGGGCGAGGTCAGCGGGCTGTACAATCGGGCAGACAGTGTTTTCTGCCCGGAAGGAAAGCAAAACTCTTCGGTCAATACCGTTTGCTCTGTGTCCAACATGATCTCTGGCTTTGCGCTTGGTAAATCCGGTTTCAGAACCTCAACGCCCTCGACACTATGCATGAACCAACATCGTATCCAGCATGACCAAGCGTCCGGTCAAAAGATCGGCTTGACTCGATGCGTGCTCAAACGCTAGCGGTTGTGTGATGGTTTCCGGCCTCCACAAGGGGTCGGGATGAAAAGGGAACACGGTGCGGTAATGTCTGGTCATGCAGGCAACATCCAAATCCGCGACTGCCCCCGCAACTGTAAGCGGTAAGCGATGCCGAAACACCACTGGCCCCGAAGGCTGGGAAGGTTGGCAAAGCGATGACCCGCAAGTCAGGAGACCTGCCATCGGAAACGAAACCAAAACTCGGGCGGGGTGTCCGGGCAGGTCCTGACGGCATCACGATGTCCCACCTGTCCAAAATATCCTGTCCACCAAGCGCGGAGGGCGCAGGATGATCTGGAAGACAAAAACACATGAATTCAGTGCAACAGTATGTCAGCGGACGGGTAAAACCTGCCCCGCTTTGGCGCGGCTGGCGCGCTCGATATCCGAAGCCATGGCCCAGGCGACCTCGGCCACAAGTGACGATTTCGAGATTGAGGGCAGCAGTGAGCTGTCACATTGCACCGAAGGATGTCATGCAATTTTCCGCGCGCAATCAGACAGCATTCGTGTTTTTTGCGGGACGCAGCCCGAAACCGCAGTTGAGCCGCTGAACGGCTATGCCGACCTGATCTTCGGAAACACGTTCAGTGCGATGCCATCCGGCGTCGTGAATCCTCCACCCTGCGCGATGATCGAAGTTTCCACGATCCGGCCTTGGAAACCTGCTTGCGCGCCCGTGCAGATTTCAATCTGAATCCAGACTGACCTGTGCCTGGGCGCGCCGAGAGGCCCAGGCCAGTTGCGCATCCGTTTCGACGGCGCAAGGGCGCACCGCCCGCAATCGTTGCAGCGCCGTGTCCGCGCGTTCGCCGCATTCGACCATAAGCCGAAGGACAACCATACCTGACCTGCCACATCCCCCGCGGCAGTGCACCAATACGCGACCTCCGCCGGAAAGCGCGTGCCGGGCTGCGGCGCTGACGGACGGCCACGCGTCATCAATCGCTTTTGTGGGCGCTCCGAAATCTTCGATCGGCAGGTGAACCCATCGGCTGGCGCGGCTTTGAATATCGCTGCCAAATTCCTGCGCCCCGTCCTGAAGCATTTCGACATCCGTCGTCATCGAAACAACAAGCCCCGGCTGCCAGGCTGCGATCATATCCAGATCGCTGGAGTAATCTCCGCCGCGTCCGGGCATCGAGGTCAGTGCCAGCGTTCCGCCACCAACTTGCAGGGCGTAGATCACCAACTGCGACATGAATCCTGTCCTCCCCAAAGAACTCTTTACAAAAATGAGCCATTAAATCCGCTGATGCAGTTTAGTGCGAAAGCGACTCGTTTCTAAATCAAAAATCATCGCGCCCCGCTGTGGACGCGGGCAACGGTGGCCACTACGCTGTGCCCAAGCACCGAATCCCAACGAGAAGACATGACAGACAGCTCCAGCCCCGCCTATCAGGTTCTCGCCCGCAAATATCGCCCGGAAACCTTTGCCGATCTAGTGGGTCAGGATGCCATGGTGCGCACCCTAAAAAACGCGTTTGCGGCCGACCGGATCGCGCAGGCCTTCATCATGACCGGCATTCGCGGCACCGGCAAAACCACGACCGCAAGGATCATCGCCAAAGGGATGAACTGCATCGGACCCGACGGAACCGGTGGCCCCACGACCGAGCCCTGCGGTCAGTGTGAACATTGTGTCGCCATCATGGAAGGCCGCCATGTCGACGTGATGGAGATGGACGCCGCCAGCCGTACGGGCGTCAACGATATCCGCGAGATCATTGACAGTGTCCGCTATCGCGCCGCCAGCGCGCGTTACAAGATTTATATCATCGACGAGGTTCATATGCTCTCGACCAGCGCGTTCAACGCGCTGCTCAAGACGTTGGAAGAACCGCCCGCGCATGTGAAGTTCATCTTCGCAACCACTGAAATCCGCAAAGTCCCTGTCACCGTGCTGTCCCGCTGCCAGCGTTTCGACCTGCGCCGGATCGAACCCGAAGACATGATTGGCCTGCTGCGCAAGATCGCCGAAGCGGAAAACGCCCAGATCGCCGAAGACGCGCTGGCGCTGATCACCCGAGCAGCGGAAGGATCGGCGCGGGATGCGACCTCGTTGCTGGATCAGGCGATTTCGCATGGGGCTGGTGAGACGACCGCCGATCAGGTCCGTGCAATGCTTGGACTGGCAGACCGTGGCCGGGTTCTGGACCTTATGGATATGATCCTGCGCGGCGATGCCGCCGAAGCACTTACCGAGTTGAGCGGCCAATACGCCGAAGGCGCGGACCCGCTGGCGGTGCTGCGCGATCTGGCCGAGATCACGCATTGGGTGTCCGTCGTCAAGATCACGCCTGACGCGGCGCAGGACCCGACGGTTTCTCCGGACGAACGGACCCGGGGCCAACACATGGCCGAGGCTCTGCCGATGCGGGTTCTGACCCGGATGTGGCAAATGCTGCTGAAGGCGCTCGAGGAAGTCTCGGCAGCCCCCAACGCCATGATGGCCGCCGAAATGGCCGTTATTCGCCTGACCCATGTGGCGGATTTGCCCAGCCCCGAAGAGCTGATCAAACGATTGCAAGATGCCCCGCCACCGCCGCCGGGCGGGCCCAATGGCGGCGTTTCGATATCCCGACCGGGCACCGGTCCGGCGCCGGCTGGCGCGGCCCATCCACCTGCCTATGCGCCGTCCCCTCGCGGTGCCGGTGGCGCACCGGTTGCAGCCCTGGCGCAGGATTCCCAGACGGCTCTTGCCCGGTACCCAACCTTCGACCACGTGGTGGAACTGATCCGGACAAATCGCGACGTGAAGTTGCTGGTCGAGGTGGAAAACGGCGTGCGCCTCGTCTCCTATCAACCCGGACGAATCGAATTTACGCCCGCCGCCCAGGCACCGGCAGATCTGGCGCCACGACTGGGCTCTGCCTTGCAACGCTGGACAGGAAATCGGTGGGCTGTCTCGATCGTCTCGGACGGTGAAGCCCCCACAATTGCAGAAATACGGGACGAGGCCGAGCTGGCACTGAAATCCGAGGCCGAAAAACACCCGTTGGTGCAGGCGGTACTGGCGCAATTCCCAAAGGCGAAAATCACCAGGATCGAAACGCCGGAGCAACGCGCGGCCAAGGTCGAGACCGAAGCGCTTCCCGAGGTGGAAGACGAGTGGGACCCGTTCGAGGAAGACTGACCCCACCGCCCGTCACCCCTTGTTTCAAACGAAACTGATCCAGTTTTCGTTCGAACACATCCGCCTGCCTGTCTCAGATCGTTCGTTGCAACACCGGCGAACGGAAGGCGGCCCGTGACAATTCTGATCCGGATGCTGCGTAGCCATTCGAACCCCGCCCAGATTTTCTGTGTTCCATGCAATCACTCTCGGCAGAAGACCATATGCGCGCCAAGGGCAATCCGCGCGTGTCGGGCCTGCAGGCGAATATGGCGTCGCAGATGGGCAGCACGATTCTGCTGACGCCTGCGCCGATCAACATGTCGGCCGGAACGATAGAGCCTCCGACCGGCGGGAGAACCCTTGTGCCATGTGGCTGCTGCCCGTATCTAGAGCGCAAACGGAGACACAGGAGAATACTATGCTGAAAGGACTCGGCGGGCTTGGCGGTCTGGGCGACATGGCCAAGATGATGAAATCCGCGCAGGACCTGCAAACCAAGATGACCGAAATGCAGGAAGAGCTGAACAACATGATGGTTGTCGGCGAATCCGGTGCAGGCCTGGTCAAGGCAACGGCGACAGCCAAGGGTGAACTCAAAGGTCTGGATATCGACCCGTCGATCTTCAACGGCGATGACAAGGAAGTGGTCGAAGACCTGATCCTGGCCGCCATCAAGGATGCGCAGACCAAGGCAACCGAACGTTCGCAGGAAGAAATGGCCAAGCTGACCGAAAGCATGGGCTTGCCCGCAGACATCAAGCTGCCGTTCTGAGCTTCATCTTTTCTAAAATACTCCCGCCGGAGGCTCCCTCCGGCGCAAGACAGGACTGGCCATGAGTTCGAACAGCGACATCGACAACCTGATCGACCTGATGGCCAAACTGCCGGGCCTGGGCCCGCGCTCGGCCCGCCGCGCGGTTCTGCACCTGATCCGAAAACGCGCCCTGCTGCTGACGCCCCTGTCTGATGCCATGCAGCAGGTCGCGATCACGGCCCGGGAATGCCTGAATTGCGGCAACGTGGGCACCACTGACATCTGCGACATCTGCAACGATGAAGCCCGCGCAACCGGCGAGCTCTGCGTGGTCGAAGACGTCGCCGATCTGTGGGCGATGGAGCGTGCCGGAGTGTTCAAAGGGCGCTATCACGTTCTGGGTGGCACGCTGTCGGCGTTGGACGGGGTCGGCCCCGACGAGTTGCGCATTCCCCGCCTCAAGGACCGGGTTGTGGCCGAAGGGATTTCCGAAGTCATCCTGGCGCTGAACGCCACCGTAGATGGCCAGACCACCGCCCACTACATCGCCGATCAGCTTGAGGGGCAGGTCCGCCTGACTTCGCTGGCGCAGGGTGTGCCTATTGGCGGAGAACTGGATTATCTGGACGACGGGACGATCACGGCCGCGCTGCGGGCGCGGAAGGAAATCTAGCTAACCTCGGAGGATCGGGGCGATAACTGCGCCATCGCCCCAGCACGTATCAACGCGGGCCCACGGGCTTCAGGTATATGCACCAGACGAGTAGGTCAGCTCATACGAGTGGCTGTAGATTTCGAATACGATACCAAAGGGGTCTTCAACATAGACCATTCGGTAAGGCTTTTCTCCGGGATAGTAGTGCCGTATCGGCATCCTCTGTTTTCCACCAGCCTGCACAATCTTTTCGACCAGACCTTCGACGTCAGGGTCCTGAATGCAAAAGTGAAACGTGCCATTTCTGCGGAAATCGATGTTGTTTTCAGGCTCGTAATTCCCGTCAAACTCGAAGAGTTCAATTCCAATCCTGTCCGCTGTCGCGAGATGCGCGATACGCAGTTTCCTCCAGTCCGGGCCAAAAACATCCGTGCACATAACGCCAATATCCGAGTCATCCTCGACCACGTCCGTGGGCGGCATGATGACGTAAAAACCCAAGACCTCGGAATAGAACTTCACGGCTTCGTCCACGTTGGGAACAGACAACCCGATATGTGAAAAAGTCCTTGGAAACTGAGACATAGAAGGCTCCTTAATCTGCTAAGACGTAAAACTATTGGACAGCGATTCGTTTTCAAGTTGCTTCCCAAGCCTTCATAGCAGGGTTCACCCCGCCGCACGGGTCATGACCCGGAGACAAAATACTCGCTACAAAGCAAAAGGGGCTTTGCCTTCCGTGCGCGCGTAGTAGAATGCCTCGGACTTGATCCCTTTGATTGGAATACGTTATGGCCCGCCTTCTCGCCCTCGCCTTCGCCACGTTCACTGCAACCGCCGCCCTGTCGCAGGACCTTGTGGACAAGGGCTTTGTCGAAGGTTGGAACATCATGATGGACCCAGCGCTTGGCAACGGGTGCCTGATCCAGACGGTGTATCAGGATCTCTCGGTGGTGCGGCTGGGCTATGACGCGCTGGGCAATCGTGGGTATTTCGCCGTGTACAACAAGGCATGGGGCGACATTAAACAGGGCGAGAGTTATCCGATCCGCTTTGATCTGGACGGCAAAAGCTATGATGCGACGGCCATCGGGTTCAACGAACGCGACGTGCCGGGCGCAACCGTGTTTTTCACCGACCGGAGCTTTGTGAACGCCATCGCTCAGAACAAAACGATGACCGTCTACAATCCGGCAGGTGAAGTGGTGATGGCCATCGATCTGAAAGGCACCGCCAAGGCGCTGGACTATGCGCGGGACTGCCAGAACAAAAAGCTTTAACGAATCGGATCGAACAGGGCGTCCTTTGCCGTGCAGTCACGGATCACGTCGCGGCCACAGGGTACGGGATCAAGATCGCGGGACAGGCACAGGCGGACTTCTTCGATATAGCCCTGTTTGCAGGTGATCGTGATCATGTCGCGCTCCAACTCAGGGTTGGCCTTCAGGAATGCCTCCTCGACCACCGAAGCCGGCAGTCTGACGGATGAATCCAGCTTGCGGAGCACCTCAGGGCGCTTGACCGCTTCATAAGCCCGCCGGGACAAGGCAAAGTAGTCGGATGCCGACAATCCCGAGCATGTGCCGTGTTTCTTCCATTGATGCCACGCAAGGCCGGAGCTGCCCTGAATATCCTCCATTTCCCGCGTCATGCGTCGCGAAGGTGGGCTTTCGGGGGTACGGCAGTAGGACGGCCAGCCCTGATGGAACTGTGGCCATAACCCGTGCAGTATCCAGCCGTGATCATGCCGATCGTCACATTGATCCGAGCCGCGCGCGTCACCTTCGCGGGCGCACCAGTTGGGCGACCAGCTGAGCGACAGCACGTAGTAATCGAACTCGCCCGCCTTTTCGCCCTCGGCCAGCGCAGCGACCGCGCTCAAGATCCACAAAACCAGCCCCGTAATCCCTTGGCGCATTCGCCTCTTCCCTTCTTGCCTTTGCGCGACTATATACGGGCCAAGTTCCCCGACAACGGAAACCTGCCCCAAAACCAAGGGGCCGCCGAATTCCGGCGACGGGACAGATGTATGTATAGGAGACGGGCTGATGGCAAAACCGCTTATGGCCAAGGCAACCGCCGTATGGCTGGTGGACAACACCACGATCAGCTTCAAGCAGATCGCGGATTTCGTAGGAATGCACGAGTTGGAAGTGCAGGGTATCGCTGATGGTGACGTCGCCGCCGGCGTCAAGGGCTTTGACCCGATCGCCAACAACCAGCTGACCCAGGAAGAAATCGACGCGGCACAGAACAACCCGCTTCACAAGCTGAAGCTAAAGTTCAACCCATCGGCCGCCGGCGAGGAAAAGCGCCGTGGCCCGCGTTACACGCCGCTTTCGAAACGTCAGGACCGTCCGAACTCGATCCTGTGGCTGGTCAAGTTCCACCCGGAACTCAGCGACGGCCAGATTGCCAAGCTGGTCGGCACCACCAAACCCACCATCCAGTCGATCCGCGAACGCACGCACTGGAACATCGCCAACATGCAGCCGATTGATCCTGTTGCTCTGGGTCTGTGCAAACAGTCCGAACTGGACACGGCCGTGCAGAAAGCGGCGGCCAAGAAAGCAGCTGAAGGCGGCGTGATGAGCGATGACGAACGTCGCAAGCTGGTCTCGACCGAGCAGTCGCTGGAAATGGACGCAGCGCCGAAAATCCCGACCGCAATTGAAGGTCTGGAAACCTTCTCGCTGTCCGACGAGCCGTCGGAAGAGAAAGAAGACGAGCCGATCATCGACGCAGACAGCTTTTTCAACCTGCCCAAGGGTGGGGCGGATGACGAAGACGAAGACGATCTTCGTCCGTAACGCGCAAACAGCCTCGGCCATGACGGCTGGGGCTTTTTTCACGGACTTGCCATGCTGAACGTTCTATCTGCGGTATTTGGCCCGCACCGCGCCGTCACGATTTATGCCTTTCTGAAAACGTGGGGGCTTGGTCTGGCCGGCGGCGTTGTCATGATTGCCATCGTCACGACATTGTTTCTGCTGGGGGATGAAGGCGAACACGAGCATGAGGCATTTCTGATCGTCCCGGTTCTGTCTGCAACTCCGGTGAACGGAGATCTGAAAAACGGCGTCGTGGCATCGGTCCGCTTGCCTGATGGGTCCGCCACATCGATTACGTCCACAGATGCGCAGATTTCGCAGACAGTGGGCACGACGGCCTGTATCGAAAAACGCGTTTACGTCGAAAGCGGAGAAGCCCGATACCGGTTCAAACTGCCACGTCTGTGCGACGGTAGTTGATCGACGGAACCGAACGGATAAAAGCCGCCCGATGTGACACCGGGCGGCTTTTGCGTTCAAACCAATTGAAAGATGATACCAGCCACGATTGCGCCACCGACCCCCAGGGTCAGATAGGTTGCAAAGACACGTGGTTTGACCAATGACCAGACCGCAGCCATCGCCGGGATGGAACTGACGGCACCGGCAACCATGAACGACATGGCCGCACCCGCTGTCATACCTTGCTCCATCAACCCTGCCAGCAAAGGCGGCGCCACGTAGGAGTTCAGGTATGCCGGCATACCCACCAGCGCAGCAACGACGATCGGCAGCACGCCTTCTCCGCCAACCAAGCCTGCGATCAGGTCGGCGGGGACATAGTTTACCAAAAGCGCCTCGAGGACATAAGCCAGCGCAAGCCATTTCAACAGGAACAGACCGTTGTGCACGAATTCCGAACGGAACCGGGCGCGGCGCTCAGGCTCCTGCCAGAATTTCCAGATCGGTTTGTCATCCGTTTTCGGACCACATCCGCAGCACCCGGCGGGCTTGTATTCGCGCAAGGGCTGGGCAAACGCGCCGTTGCGCATCAGCAACCGAACCGCGAACCCACCGAACAAGCCAAGCGCAACAGCCGCAACAGCCTTGCCGATGGCAAAGGGCCATCCCAGTGCACCGGCGGTTATCAAAAGCGTCGGCGGATCGATCAAGGGTGAGCTGAGCCAGAACGCCATGACTGCGGACAACGGCGCACCAAGGGCCAGAAGACCCGCAATAAAGGGGATAACCTCGCAAGAACAGAACGGTGCAAGACCACCGAACAAGGCAGCCAGAAAGATCATCCGGGTTTCGCGCCCCTCAAAGGCACGCGCCACCATCACCTCTGCGCCGGTCGCCTTGAGGTAAGACAGCAGAAGCACTGCAAACAGAATATACTGCCCTGTATGCGCCAGAGCCTTGGCTGCAAATGTCACCACCTCGGGCAAGTTTCCGGGATCCAGGATTGCCACCGCCGCCAGAATGACGACGATCAGCGTCCAGGGTGTCTTGATCAGGTCCAGCGCCACTTTGGCAGTCATGCGCGGGTTCTGTGTCAATTCAGCCATCGTTCGCAGCCTTTCCAACTTCGTCAGCGCAGCACTCGCTGAGAATGAATTGCGCCAGATTTCTCAATTCGTCGTAATTGGCGCGGTTGATCGTGGTTCGACCGGCCTTTTCCTGTTCGACCACACCACCGGCTGCAAGAAACCGCAGGTGATGGGCCAGGGTCGACGGGGCAATCCCTGTCCGGTCCTGTATCTCGCCAACGGTCAATCCGGCTTTGCCAGCCCGGACCAGCGTCTTGAGGACTTTCAGCCGAGCTTCAGAGCCCATGGCAGAAAATCCGGCCGCAGCAGCTTCCCACATCCACTATCTCCATTAAACTAGATTTCTAGTTATTTAGTCCGAAGGAACTCGCCGGTCAACCCCGCCGACAAAATTTCGTGACTGCGATGTAAGTCCAGATTGCCCCGACCTTAAGTCCACCCTATAAGCAGGCATGGGGATTTCGGTCGATACATTCTTTCTTGAGCTCAATGGTCAGGGCACATTGCAGGCCCAGATCCAGCAGATGATTGCCGAAGGCATCTTGTCCGGTCGCTTTCACGTCGGAGAAAAACTCCCTTCGTCACGCAAACTGGCCGCGCATCTGGGTGTCAGCCGAATAACGGTGACGTTGGCCTACACCGAACTTTTGGCCAATGACTACCTGACGGCCAAGGGGCGGTCCGGGTATTACGTTTCGCAAAACGCACCTGTCCCCCCCAAGTATTCGCCTGTCCAGCGCGGCACAGAATCCGTTGACTGGGACAATGCACTGGCGCGCCGCTTTCTGGACAGTGACGTTCTGCCAAAACCCAGCGACTGGCGAGAGTACCGTTATCCGTTCATCTACGGGCAGGCTGACCGAACCTTGTTTGACCACGCCAACTGGAGGTTATGCGCCGTCCGCGCGTTGGGACACAAGGATTTCGATTCGCTGACCGGAGATTACGTGGATCAAGATGATCCGTTGTTGATCGAATTTATTGCCCGTCACACTCTACCTCGACGTGGCATCGCGGCCCGCCCCGAAGAGATCCTGATCACTCTGGGCGCGCAGAACGCGCTCTGGCTGGCATCGCGCATCTTGCTGACCCACAATCGCACGGCCGTCATAGAAGACCCATGTTACTATGCGCTGCGAAGCCTTCTGAACCATTGGGATTGCGCGGTCACGCCCTTGAGCGTGGACCGGGACGGGCTGCCTCCCGAGGCGATTCCCGACGAAGCGGACGTCATCTTTACCACCCCCAGCCATCAAAGCCCGACAACCGCAACGATGCCGATCGACCGCCGCAACCAATTGCTGGACCGAGCACGCGATCTGGATGCGATGGTTGTCGAGGATGACTATGAGTTTGAAATGGCCTTCCGAGGCGCCCCTTCGCCGGCGCTGAAATCCATGGATCGGGATGGGCGCGTGATTTATGTCGGCAGTTTTTCCAAGTCGCTGTTTCCAGGATTGCGACTTGGGTACATGGTCGGCTCAGAGCCATTTATCCGCGAGGCGCGCGCGCTGCGCTCGTTGGTTCTGCGCCACCCGCCAGGCCACATTCAGCGCACGGCGGCGTATTTCCTGTCGTTGGGCCATTACGACGCGCAAATTCGGCGTATGTCGAAGGCCTTGCAAGAACGGCGCGACGCGATGGACGAAGCCATCGCGGAAAGTGGGCTGACCGTGGCTGGACGGGGTGTGATTGGCGGCTCTTCAATGTGGATGTCAGCCCCTGAGCACATCGACACAACTCAACTGGCATTAAGGCTGCAAAACCAGAGTGTTCACATTGAGCCGGGCGCACCGTTCTTCTCGGGGCCCGACAGGCCACAGAATTTCTATCGCTTGGGCTATTCCTCCATTCCAACAGACCGCATCGCGCCCGGCGTGAAACTGATCGCCGACGCAATTCGGGCCGTTTGAGCCTCATCTGGACCTAATCCGGCTTTCGTTTTGGCCCTAACGCAGGTCGCACCCTTGCGCCAAAACCATATCAAACGCCGGGCACAGTGCCCGGTTTCACTCACTCTTGGTTGGAGAGCACTCAGATGAAGATGACGACGGAAGAGGCGTTTGTTAAGGTTTTGCAGATGCACGGGATTGAGCATGCGTTCGGGATCATTGGATCCGCGATGATGCCGATCTCGGACTTGTTCCCGAAGGCCGGGATCATGTTCTGGGACTGTGCGCATGAAGGCAGCGCCGGGATGATGGCGGATGGCTACACCCGCGCGACCGGCAAGATGTCGATGATGATCGCGCAGAACGGCCCCGGCATCACCAATTTCGTGACCGCCGTAAAAACTGCCTATTGGAACCACACGCCGCTGCTGCTGGTCACGCCGCAGGCGGCGAACAAGACCATCGGTCAGGGCGGTTTCCAGGAAGTCGAGCAGATGAAGCTGTTCGAGGACATGGTCGCCTATCAGGAAGAGGTCCGCGACCCGACCCGCGTCACCGAGGTTCTGAACCGCGTGATCATGAAAGCCAAGCGCGCCAGCGCCCCGGCCCAGATCAACATCCCGCGTGACATGTGGACCCAGGTGGTTGATGTTGATCTGCCCGCCATCGTCGATTTCGAACGCCCTGCGGGCGGCGAAACCGCCGTGGCGCAGGCGGCCGAGCTGCTGTCGACCGCCAAGAACCCGGTGATCCTGAACGGTGCGGGCGTGGTTCTGTCCAAGGGCGGGATCGAGGCCTCGAAGGCGCTGGCCGAGCGTCTGGATGCGCCGGTCTGCGTGGGCTATCAGCACAACGACGCCTTCCCCGGCAGCCACCCTCTGTTTGCCGGTCCTCTGGGCTACAACGGCTCGAAAGCCGGGATGGAACTGATCAGCGAGGCCGATGTTGTTCTGTGCCTCGGCACCCGTCTGAACCCGTTCTCGACCCTGCCGGGCTATGGCATGGAATACTGGCCGGCCGAGGCCAAGATCATCCAGGTCGACATCAACCCCGACCGGATCGGCCTGACCAAGAAGGTCACCGTAGGCATCGTGGGTGACGCGGCCAAGGTGGCGACCGGCATCCTGAACCAGCTGAGCGACACCGCGGGCGACGAGGGCCGCGACGCGCGCAAGGCGAAGATCGCCGAGAAAAAGTCCCGCTGGGCCCAGCAGCTGAGCAGCATGGACCACGAGGATGATGATCCGGGCACCACCTGGAACCAGCGCGCCCGCGCGGCCAAGCCCGACTGGATGAGCCCCCGCATGGCGTGGCGCGCCATTCAGGCGGCGCTGCCGAAAGAGGCGATCATCAGCTCGGATATCGGCAACAACTGCGCCATCGGCAACGCCTATCCGTCCTTCGAGGCGGGCCGCAAATACCTGGCGCCGGGCCTGTTCGGCCCCTGCGGCTATGGCCTGCCGGCCATCGTCGGCGCCAAGATCGGCTGCCCGGACGTGCCGGTCGTGGGCTTTGCCGGTGACGGCGCCTTCGGCATCGCGGTGAACGAACTGACCGCGATCGGCCGCGAGGAATGGCCTGCCGTGACCCAGATCGTCTTCCGCAACTATCAGTGGGGCGCGGAAAAGCGCAACTCGACCCTGTGGTTCGATGACAACTTCGTCGGCACCGAACTGGATACCAAAGTGTCCTACGCCGGTATCGCGCAGGCCTGTGGTCTGAAGGGCGTCGTGGCCCGCACCCAGGACGAGCTGACCGCAGCCCTGAACCAGGCGATCGAGGATCAGAAGAACGGCATCACCACGCTGATCGAGGCCCTGATCAACCAGGAGCTCGGCGAACCCTTCCGCCGCGACGCAATGAAAAAACCCGTCGCCGTCGCAGGAATCTCGGCCGAAGACATGAAAGCTCAGGAAGCGTGATCAAAGGACGAGGCCAGAGCGTATGACAATGACACCAATTGAACTGTTGCGTCAGAACGCCCCGGCCTCGCGCCCTGTGATTTCTTTATGCGAAGGCAGTGATCCCCGCGTCGTTGCGGGGGCACTGGCCGCCCACCAGGCCGGACTGGCTGATGTCATTCTGGTCGGTCCACAAGCCGAGGTCGAAGCCACCCTCAAGAACCAGAATGCCGCTCGCTCTGACGGCGTCATGGTTCACGACCCGGCAACCTCGGACCTGACCGAGGAATTTGCCCAAACCTATTTTGAACTGCGCCAACACAAGGGCGTCGATCCGGCCAAAGCCCGCGCCGCCGTTGAAACACCGCCAGTCTATGCCGCCATGCTGGTACGCAGCGGGCGGGCCACTGGAACCGTAGGTGGTGCCGTTCACACGACCGGAGACATTGTACGCGCGGCCATTCAGGTGATCGGCATGGCCCCAGATGCCGGAATGGTATCATCCTTTTTCCTGATGTACCCGCCGGAAAACGCTCAGCCCGGAGCGCGGGCGATGCTCTATTCGGACTGCGGCCTGGTCATCGATCCCAGCGCTGACGAGTTGAGCAAAATTGCCGTCGCCTCGGCCAGATCGGCGCGGGCACTGCTGCGGGTTGACCCCAAGATCGCCATGCTCAGCTTTTCAACAAAGGGCAGCGCAAAGCATCCCGATGTCGACAAGGTGATCGAGGCCACTGAAACACTGCGCCAAAATTCCCCGGATCTCGAGGTCGACGGCGAGCTTCAGTTCGACGCGGCCTTCGTGCCCTCGGTCGGGGATCGCAAATCGCCCGGATCTTCGGTCGCTGGTCAGGCCAACGTGATGATCTTTCCCAATCTCGACGCGGGCAATATCGGCTACAAGATCACGCAACGACTGGGGGGTTACACCGCGATCGGCCCGGTTTTGCAGGGGCTGGCCCGACCCGCCAATGATCTTTCCCGCGGATGCAGCGCCGAAGATGTGACCCAGATGATCGCCGTGACGGCACTGCAAGCTATCAGGGAATAAAACTCAGAACTCGCGTCGTTTCCAGAACGATGTTCTCAAATCGGAAGGAAAGTGACAAAGTCCTCCCGACACAACCGACAGGACCCGCCAATGACCCATCAGCAGCCGATCCTTGAAACGTCTCCGAAAGTTTCGGACGAGGTCCGCAAAACCACCTGTTATATGTGCGCCTGCCGCTGCGGCATCAACGTTCACATGAAAGACGGCAAGGTCGCCTATATCGAAGGAAACCGGGACCACCCGGTAAACAAGGGGGTTTTGTGCGCCAAGGGCTCTGCCGGGATCATGCAGGTCAACGCCCCCTCTCGCCTGCGCAAACCGCTGAAGCGTGTCGGCCCACGTGGCTCGGGTGAATTTCGCGAAATCGAGTGGGACGAGGCGCTCAGCACTGCCGTGGGCTGGCTGAACGAACTGCATGAAACCGCACCGCAGAAACTGGCCTTTTTCACTGGCCGCGACCAGAGCCAGAGTTTCACCAGTTTCTGGGCCCAGAATTTCGGCACTCCGAACTACGCAGCTCACGGAGGCTTCTGCTCGGTCAATATGGCGGCCGGTGGCATTTACACGATGGGCGGCGCGTTTTGGGAGTTTGGACAACCCGACTGGGATCACACCAAACTGTTCATGCTGTTCGGCGTCGCCGAGGATCATGACAGCAACCCGATAAAAATGGGGATCGGCAAGATCAAGGCGCGCGGCGCACGGGTGATCGGGGTGAATCCGATCCGGTCGGGCTATAACGCTGTTGCCGATGACTGGGTCGGCATCACACCCGGAACAGACGGGCTGTTCATTTTGTCGTTGATCCACGTTCTGATGAAAGCCGGCAAGATCGATCTGGATTACCTGAGCCGCTATACCAATGCGCCGGTTCTGGTGAACGCAAGCGAGGGTGCGGAAAAGGGCCTGTTCCTGCGCGACGAGGACGGCAAGCCGCTGGTTATTGATCGCAAGACGGGCGAGCCAACCGAATTCGACAAGCCCGGCGTGCGCCCGGACCTGTCGGCGACCTATGACAAGGACGGTGTGACGCACCGCCCCGTTTTCCACCTGATGGCTGAAAAATACCTCAGCGACGAACACGCGCCCGAGACGGTGGCCGATCGCTGCGGCATCCCGGCCAAACGTATCCGGGCTATTGCCGCCGAAATCGCCAGGGTCGCTTTTGACGAAGCAATCGAACTGAATCAGGAATGGGTTGATTTTCGGGGTGAAAAGCACTCGAAGATGATTGGTCGTCCCGTAAGCTTCCATTCCATGCGGGGCGTATCAGCCCATGCCAACGGATTCCAGACCTGCCGCGCACTGCATGTGCTGCAGATCATGCTGGGAACAGTCGAGGTGCCGGGCGGTTTCCGCTTCAAGCCACCCTATCCCAAACCAGTCGAAGCACACCCGACGCCTCATGGCGACAGGCGTCCGGGACGTCCGCTGAACGGCCCGCATCTGGGCTTTCCACGTGGTCCCGAAGACCTGCTGCTGGACGACTGCGGCACGCCGCAACGCATCGACAAGGCATTCACCTGGGAAAACCCGATGTCCGTGCACGGGTTGATGCACATGGTGATTTCGAACGCTGCGGCTGGTGATCCCTACAAGATCGACACCCTGTTCATGTACATGGCGAATATGTCGTGGAATTCCTCCATGAACACCAAAGGTGTGATGGAGATGCTGACGGCCAAGACCGATGACGGCAATTACGTCATCCCGCGCATCATTTACTCCGACGCCTATTCTTCGGAAATGGTGGCTTACGCCGACCTGATCCTGCCCGACACCACCTATCTCGAGCGGCACGACTGTATCTCGCTGCTGGATCGCCCGATCTGCGAGGCCGACGCCGCAGCAGACGCCATTCGCTGGCCAGTGGTCGAACCCGACCGTGACGTGCGTGGTTTCCAGTCGGTTCTGATCGAGCTGGCCAACCGTATGAGCCTGCCGGGTTTCACGAATGAAGACGGCAGCCCAAAGTGGAAAGACTACGCGGATTACATCGTAAACCACGAACGACGCCCTGGCATCGGCCCGCTGGCCGGTTTCCGGGGTCCAGACGGCGACAAGGAAGGCCGCGGCGAGGTCAATTCGGATCAGCTGAACCGGTATATCGAAAACGGCGGATTTTATGTGGCGCATATCCCGGAAGGCGCGGATTACTACAAACCGTGGAACACCGCCTATCAGAACTGGGCCGTCGGGATGGGCATCTATGACAGCCCTCAGCCCTATCTGTTCCAGCTCTATTCCGAACCGATGCGCCGGTTCCAGCTGGCTGCTGAAGGTCACGGTGACCGCCAGCCGCCCGAGCACCTGCGCCAGCGCATCAAGGACACCATGGATCCGTTGCCGATCTGGTACGAAACCGATCAGCACGGCAATGAAGGCTTCACCGTCAACGCCCTGACGCAGCGCCCAATGGCCATGTATCACAGTTGGGGCACACAGAACGCGTGGCTGCGCCAGTTGCACGGGCAAAACCCGCTGTACGTCCCGACCAAACTGATGCGAGAACACAACCTGCAAGACGGCGACTGGGCAAAAGTCAGCTCCCCCCACGGTGAAATCACCGTGCCGGTGATGGAGATGGCCGCGCTGAACGACAACACGGTCTGGACATGGAACGCCATCGGCAAACGCAAGGGCGCCTGGGCCTTGCAGGACGACGCGCCAGAAGCGACCAAAGGTTTCCTGCTCAATCACCTGATTCACGAATTGCTGCCGTCCAAAGATGATGGAATGCGCTGGGCCAATTCGGACCCGATCACTGGTCAGGCGGCATGGTTCGACCTGAAGGTCAAAATCGAAAAATCCGACGCACCTGCCGATGCGCAAAGCCAGCCGAATTTCGACCCGATCAAATCTCCTGTCGGAACCGGCCCTGAGAACCTGGCCTGGAAGGTGGGCAAATGACCCGGATCCGCACTTCATCTGGCCAAAAATATCCCGGGGGTGAATTGAGCCGCAGGCTCAAGAGGGCGCTGGCCCCCTCACCTGCCCTCAACAGCGGAGGTTCCCTGAAATGACCCAGCTACCAAACTCCACTGACCGCAAGATGGGCCTGGTCATCGACCTGGACACCTGTGTCGGCTGCCACGCCTGCGTTATTTCCTGCAAAGGCTGGAACACGGAAAATTACGGTGCCCCTCTTTCGGATCAGGACGCCTATGGTGCAAACCCTTCGGGCACCTTTCTCAACCGTGTGCATTCCTACGAAGTGCAACCTGCCGACGGGCATGCCCAGCTGATTCACTTCCCGAAATCCTGCCTGCATTGCGAAGACGCGCCCTGCGTCACCGTCTGCCCCACCGGCGCCAGCTACAAACGGGTCGAGGATGGCATCGTCCTGGTCAATGAAAGCGATTGCATCGGATGCGGCCTGTGCGCCTGGTCCTGCCCCTACGGTGCGCGGGAACTGGATGTGGCCGAGGGCGTGATGAAGAAATGCACACTTTGCGTGGACCGCATCTACAATGAAAACCTCCCCGAGGTCGACCGTATCCCCTCCTGTGTTCGCACCTGCCCTGCGGGCGCAAGGCACTTTGGTGATCTGGGCGATCCCGACAGCGATGTCAGCCAGCTGGTTGCAGAACGGGGTGGCATGGACCTGATGCCGGAAATGGGCACCAAACCCGTCAACAAATACCTGCCCCCGCGCCCCAAGGACACCGTGGAAGACCAGATCGACATACTGGCCCCCCTGCTGACCCCCATCGCTGACGAGCCCAAAGGGTTCCTCGGCTGGCTCGACAAGACGTTGGAGAAACTCTGATGCATCCCGCACCCTCCGTCATTCTGTTCACCACCCTGTCCGGTCTGGGATTTGGACTGCTGTTCTTTCTTGGCCTGGGGTTTCCGGCTGTCTCGGGTTGGGTGGCTTTTGTGTTCTTCGCCATTGCCTATGGTCTGGCCGTCGGCGGGCTTTTGGCTTCGACCTTCCACCTGGGCCATCCCGAACGGGCCTTGAAGGCGTTCACTCAATGGAAAACCAGCTGGCTCAGCCGTGAAGGTTGGTGTGCCGTCCTCGCGCTGGTCATCATGGGGCTCTATGCGATTGGCGTGGTGTTTCTGGACCAACGCTGGGGTTTTCTGGGCTGGATCGGCGCAGGGTTGTCGCTGGCCACAGTGTTCACGACCTCGATGATCTACACGCAGCTCAAGACCATCCCACGCTGGAACATGAACCTGACACCTGCCATGTTTCTCAGCTTCAGCCTGGCCGGTGGTGCATTGCTGGCAGGTCAGACAAGCGCAGCTCTGCCGCTGCTGCTGATCGCGGCGCTGGTGCAGATACTGTACTGGCGCAAGGGGGATCAGGCGTTTGCGTTATCGGGAACGGATCTGGGAACAGCCACCGGGCTTGGCGCACGCGGATCCGTCCGCGCCTTTGAGCCGCCCCATACCGGCACCAATTATCTGCTGCGAGAATTCGTTCACGTGGTCGGGCGCAAACACGCCGAAAAACTGCGGCTGATCTCGTTCGTTCTGGCATTCGTGCTGCCGGTTCTGCTGTTGCTGCTGCCGTTCAATCACGTCTTCGCCCTGCTGGCCGTGGCCTCGCATCTGGCAGGTGTTGCAACGTCGCGCTGGCTGTTCTTTGCGCAGGCCGAACATGTCGTGGGGCTGTATTACGGCAAACGCTGAGGGGGCTCTGCCCCCGCCGCGGCAAGCCGCGACTCCCCCGGGATATTTTTTGGCCAGATGAAGTCTGGATACATCAAAAAGAAAGGGCGACGCTCAAGGTTTGAGGCCGCCCTTCGTCATATTCTGAAATACCAGTCAGATCAGGCCGGCATGGGCCATTGCGGCCTCGATTGCATCCTTGGTGCTGTCTTCCAGCTCGGTCAGGGGTGAACGCACTTCGGTACTGCAAAGGCCCAGTTTGCTGAGTGCATATTTGGCACCGACAAGGCCCGGCTCGATGAAGATCGCCTCATGCAGCGGCATCAGCTTGTCCTGATACTCCAACGCTTTTGCGTAATCTCCGGCCAGCGTGGCCTGCTGGAATTCGGCGCAGAGCCTGGGGGCCACGTTTGCGGTGACCGAGATGCAGCCAACACCACCATGGGCGTTAAACCCAAGGGCCGTGGCGTCTTCGCCGGACAATTGGCAGAAATCCGCGCCGCAAGTTGCACGCTGCTGGCTGACACGGGCCAGATCGCCCGTTGCATCCTTGACCCCGACGATGCGAGGAAGCTTGGCCAGTTCACCCATCGTGGCAGGTGTCATGTCAATGACTGAGCGGCCCGGAATGTTGTAGATGATAATCGGGATATCCGCGGCCGCATGCAGCGCCTGGAAATGCGCGATCAGGCCGCGCTGAGTTGGTTTGTTGTAATACGGCGTGACGACCAGTGCCGCATCCGCTCCGACTTTTTCCGCGAACTGAACGAAGCGGACAGCTTCGACCGTGTTGTTCGACCCGGCACCGGCAATGACAGGAACGCGGCCCGCAGCGGTTTTAACAACCACTTCGATCACCGTTTCATGCTCTTCGTGGCTGAGCGTCGGGCTTTCACCGGTTGTTCCCACAGGCACCAGCCCGGTCGAGCCTTCGGATATCTGCCAGTCCACCAGATGTTTGAGCGTTTTCAGGTCCAACTCGCCGTTGTTGAACGGGGTGACGAGGGCTGGCATCGAGCCTTTGAACATGACACGCTCCTTCAAGGTGCATTTTGCAGTTTTTACGCCGCGGTCCCTCACGTTTCCAGCTTTGTGAGTTGATCCCGGCGACGCACGGTTTATCCTCACAGGCTCTATCCTCGGTTGGTTGGGAAATGCAAGGGATGACACGCTTTCTGGCACTGTTGACTGCTGTGATTCTGTATTCGGTGACTGCGACGCATTCAGCACGGGCAGATGCTGCTGCTGATTTGCGCGCTGGACTTAACGAAATGCGCAAAGGCGACTGGAACGCAGCGTTGCGCGTATCCGGCCAGCGAGGTTCTGTATCGCGCGATATCATTGTCTGGCACTGGCTGCGCGAGGGCTTCGGCAGCTCTGGCGACGTGTTGGTGTTTCTCGAACGTCGCCCGGACTGGCCCGGGCTGGCATGGCTGCGCCGCAAGAGCGAGCCTGTTTTCACCGGTGCCGATCCAGACAGGGTTCTGAAATTCTATGCCGGCATGCCGCCTCAGACGGCAGAGGGCGCGTTGAACTTTGCCGTCGCCCTGAAAGCCAAGGGACGCATCGGAGAAGCGGAGGCCGACATTGTGACCGCTTGGCGCACCATGCCAATGGGTTCGGGTCTGCAAAAAAGCTATCTGGAGAACTTTGCCAAACTTCTGAAACCGCATCACGCGGCGCGGCTGGACAGAATGCTTTGGGACGGTCATCTTGTAAGCGCCGGACAGATGTTGCCTTTGGTCGGTCCGGACGAACGCAAACTGGCCGAAGCGCGCATAGCATTGCAGAAACGCCAACCCGGTGTGGACACCAAGGTGGCAGCAGTTCCCAAGTCTCTGGCGGATGCGCCCGGGCTGGCCTTCGATCGTTTTGTCTGGCGCGACAAGAAAGAACTGGATGACAGCGCCGTCGATCTGATGCTGGCACGCTCTACCGGGCCTGACGCCCTGGGTGAGCCTGACAAATGGGCCGAGGGACGGCGCCGTCTTGCACGGCTTGAGATGCGATCGGGCCGTGCGGCGCGCGCATATGACGTGGCCGCCAATCATCACATGACCCCCGAAATGGGTTACGGCTATGCCGATCTTGAATGGCTGGCCGGTTTTCTGGCGCTTCGCAAACTAAACGATCCTGCCACCGCCGTTCGCCACTTCCAGAACTTTTCGGACGCCGTGAAATCTCCGATCTCGAAAGGCCGTGGTGGCTATTGGCTTGGGCGCGCTTACGCGGCATTGGGTGACGCGGACAAGGCGTATGACGCCTATGCAATGGGGGCCGATTACCAGACCTCATTCTACGGTCTGTTGGCCGCAGAACGGATCGGACGACCGTTTGATGCGGAACTGGCCAATCCGCGTCGCGCGCCGCATTGGCGGCAGGCGGAGTTTGCCGATTCCAGCGTTTTGGAGGCCGGATTGCTGTTGTTGAAAGCCGGAGAAGCAAACCTGTCCGAGCGGTTCCTGACCCATCTGGTCGAAAGCCTTGATCCAGTGCAGGCCAATCAATTGGGCGACCTGGTTATCGAACTGAAACAGCCGCATCTGGCCGTGATGATCGCCAAGCGGGCGGCGACCACGGGAACCGTTTTACCCGCAGCCTATTACCCGGTCCATCCAGTGGCAGATATGCGATTGCCGATGGCCAAGGAAATGACATTGGCCATCGCGCGTCGCGAAAGCGAGTTCGACCCGGTCGTCGTCAGCGGTGCGGGTGCACGCGGCTTGATGCAGGTAATGCCCGCCACGGCCAAGCTGGTTGCTGGCGAGCTGGGCATTCTCAGCGGCCATCAGACGGGACGATTGACCACGGACTGGCAATACAACGCAAAGCTTGGGGCCAACTATCTTTCTGGTCTGGCGGCCGATTTCAACGGCAACGTTGTGATGATGGCGGCGGGGTACAATGCAGGGCCAAGGCGCCCGATCTCGTGGATGGAACGCTATGGTGATCCGCGCACGGGCGAGGTCGATATCGTGGACTGGATCGAGACGATTCCGTTCAGCGAAACGCGGAACTACGTGATGCGCGTGACCGAAAGCCTGCCGGTCTACCGTGCCCGCCTGGGGCAACCCGCCCTTTCGATTCCGTTCTCACAGGAGTTGATCGGATCATCTCTGGCGGCGTTCGCGCCATAAGGTGAACAAACCTGCGGCTACGACGATGGTTGCGCCCGCCACGACTTCGGGGCGCAACGTTTCGCCAAAGATCGAAATACCCAGGATCGCGCTCCAAACCAGGTGGAAATATGCAAAGGGTTGAACTGCACTGGCTTCGGCCACTTCGTAGCACTTGATCAGCAACCAGTGCCCGAATACGCCACTGACACAAAGCAGCGCCATCCAGAGCCAGTCGCCGTGCGCCATCGGCTCCCAGAACCACATGCCAATCAAGGTCATCGCCACGGCACCGGCGACACCAGTCCAGAAAAAGCTGGTGGCCGCGCTGTCCTGACGGGCGACATATCGCGTCAAAAGACCATAGATCGCAAACAGCAATGCAGAAATCAAAGGTATGACAGCCCACGGGTTGAAGACCCCGGCGCCCGGTTGCAGGATGATCAGAACGCCGATGCAGCCGACACCGATCGCAGCCCATCGCCGCCATCCGACCTTTTCGCCCAGCACCGGCCCGCTCAGCGCGGCGACAAGCAGAGGATAACAGATGAAAACCGCCATACTGTCGATAAGGCCAAGGACCGTAAAGCCAAAGACCGCGATGCAGATCTCGGCCGCCAGCAACAAGCCCCGCAGGATCTGCAAACCCAACTGATTTGTCTTTGTGGCCGCCTTCAGCCCACCGGGGGCCCGCGCGGCCAGAGCGATAACAAAAGCCGCAAAGAACCAATAGCGGATCATGACCACTATGTAGGTGTTGTAGGTTCCGGCCAGATGGCGCGAGATACCGTCCTGCAACGCAAAGACAATTGTCGCGCCCACCATCAAAGCGATGCCCGCACCGACATTGTTCTTCTGGGTCATGCTTTGTGTGCCCGTGTCATGTGCCGCTTGCGACCATAGCCGGGCATGCGGGTTACGTTGAAACCTGCACTCTCAAGTCCCCGGCGCACGAAACCCGCGGCCGTATACGTGGCCGCGGTACCGCCCGTGACAGTGTGGCTTGCCACGTCCTGCAACAGGTCCGCGCCCCACAATTCGGGGTTCTTGGCTGGTGAAAACCCGTCGAGAAACCAGGCATCTGCCATTCCGTCCCAGTTCGGCAATGCCTTGCGTGCATCGCCGATCACCACCTCAAACCGAAGCGAATCCAACACACATGTGCGTCCTGTCCAATGCGCCAGAAACCGACTGCTCCACGGATGCAATTCAGGAAAGGCCCCAAGCGCGCGCTGCATGTCTTCCGGCGCCATGGGAAAGGCTTCGAAACTAGTAAAGCGCAATGGCCCTTTCTGACCGGATGCCTCCCATTCCGACCAGGCGGTCAGCAGGTTCAGGCCGGTGCCGAAACCCAACTCGGCAATATGAAACCCCGGTGCAAACCGCGCAGGCAAATCATTTCCCGCCAGAAACACATGGCGCGTCTCTTCCAGCCCGTTCTGCAACGAGTAATATGGGTCGTCGAAGCGGTCCGAGACCGGTATCTGATCTTCGGTCCACGTCAATTCGGCGCGCTGGTCTGCCATTGGGGAATCCTGTAGCTAAGCGGCGCGACACTGAACAAGGAAAAGGGAATTGGCAATGGTCGATGTGACGGTTCGCGGCGCAGGAATTTTCGGCCTGTCCATCGCCTGGATTTGTGCGCGCCGCGGTGCGAAAGTGCAGGTTGTCGATCCGTCCGGTCCCGGCGCCGGGTCCAGCGGAGGTCTGGTCGGCGCATTGGCCCCGCATGTGCCGGAAAACTGGAACGCCAAGAAAGCATTTCAGTTCGACAGTCTGATCATGGCTGAGCCATTCTGGCGACAGATCGAAGACACTGGCGGGGTCTCCCCCGGCTATGGCCAGCTGGGCCGCCTGCAGCCGATCCCGGACGCGCGTGGTCTGGAACTGGCCCGCAAGCGCGAAGGCACCGCAGATGAGCTTTGGCAAGGCCGGGCGGAATGGCGTGTCATCACCACGGCCCAAGCGGGTTCTTGGTGCCCACCCAGCCCCACAGGCTTTGTCATTCGCGATACGCTGACGGCACGAATGCACCCCCGGCGGGCCTGTGCCGCGCTGGTCGCAGCCCTGGAGGTCATGGGCGTCCACATTGTCAGTGAAGCCGAGGACAAGGGGCAGGTCATCCACGCCACGGGCCTTGTAGGATTGCAGGAACTGAACGACGCCTACGGCAAGACCGTCGGAAATGGTGTCAAAGGGCAGGCCGCCCTGTTGCGCTTCGACGCGGGGGAAGTGCCGCAACTATTCGCCGACGCGATTCACATTGTCCCGCATGCAGACGGAACACTTGCGATCGGATCGACCTCGGAACGGAATTATGAGAACCCGACCAGCACGGACGAAGCTCTGGACGACGTGATAGACCGCGCCACGCGCGTCCTGCCCCTGTTGCACGGGGCCGAGGTGATCGAACGCTGGGCCGGTGTGCGCCCGCGCAGCAAAAGCCGTGCGCCGATGTTGGGCGCCCATCCCCTGCATCAGGGGCAGTTCATCGCCAATGGCGGGTTCAAAATCGGTTTCGGCATGGCCCCCAAAATCGCCGAGGTCATGGCCGATCTTATGCTTGAAGATCGGGATACGATCCCTGATGAGTTCCGGCCCGAAGCCTCATTGTGACTGCACGACGGCTTGCATGCATTGCCGCCCGCCAGGGCCGCGTACCCACATGTTTTCACCCCTCCGGCACAACTGGGCAGTTTCGAAATGCATCAATGGCGAAGTCGCGCGGAACGAAAACGAGGCGAGCGGACCGATCAGGTCAACCGCGAAAAGCATCAGAAGCTGCGCCAGAAGCGGCCCGTGCACGACCAGCCCGCCATATCCTTCAACATCGCGCGCATAGTCCAGATCATAGTGAATACGGTGGCCATTGAAGGTCAGGGCCGAGTATCGAAACAAGAACGTTGAATCGAACCCGACTTCGCGGCAATCGGTCTCATCGGTGCGCGCTGTGGGCGGTTGGGGCATTTCAGCATCCGGCGCAGGATCTTCGCGATAAACAAGATCCTGCCACTCTGTCACGCGCAACTGACCGTTCTGCCAGATCTCGTGCCGCAAAGTGACAAAGCCCAACGGGCCGGACCGCCCCACCTTGGCGCTTTGACTTTCAAGAACCGATTTCTTTTCGGCGGTGATCCCTGCGATCAGAGGAACGTGAAAGGTCAACCGCCCGCCGGCCCACATTCTGCGCGGCAATCCTATATCCGGGATCAGGCCCCCAACCTTGGGATGCCCATCCCGACCCAATTTGGCGGCCGGTTGCGGGGTCCAGAAATAAAGCTGATGGAAGAAGGGCGGCAATTCCGAACCACTGGCGATCGTTGCCACACCGCCCAGCGCCACCTGAAATGCGGCCGCGCGGGCCGGATCCAAGAGATCGGTCTGTCGCTCTTGCGTCATTTGCCTGACCCGCGATCAGAAACCGGCCTCGGCCCGGAGTTTCTGCATCAAGTCATGCAAAGACTTTTCGTACCGGTCCGAACGCAGCTTTCCCTGATCGTCGAATTCGTTCGAACTGTTCGCCAGATGGATTTCGGGCCCCTGAAGGATGCGCGGCTGAAATGGAACCATACAGGCCCGCAGGATCATCTGCGCCCGTTCCCCGCCTGCACGACCAGCGGCCGCCGACATTACCGCAACCGGTTTGTCGGCCCATGGATTGCCTTGCGTTCGGCTGACCCAGTCCAGCGCGTTCTTCAGAACGCCTGATGGACCCTTGTTGTACTCAGGTGTCGAAATGATCACCGCATCGGCCTGTGCGATCTGACTGGCCAGCGTATGAACCGCCTCGGGAATCCCTTCTCCGTCTTCCAGATCACCATCGTAGAGGGGCAGGTTCAATTCCGCTTCGACAAAGCTTGCCGGATAGAACAACCGTGCCGCCTCGCGTAGAAGCTTACGGTTGGTCGCGTTCTGGCGCAGGGAACCGGACAGGCCAAGAAGGGTCGGTTGGGACATCGGGAAAGCTCCGTTTCTGTGTTTCCCGCAAGTTAGACCGAGATCACCCCGATCCAAACCCCATTTGACGCACAGTCATTGCGCAAACCGAGCCGCCCATCGGGCGGCCCCGCTGTTCACGCCGCGCAGTGGTTACGCGTTTCCGCTGGGCACCACGACAATCTCGACACGCCGGTTTTGCGATTTTCCTTCCGGCGTCAGGTTGGACGCGACAGGGTTGTTTTCGCCCTGCCCGATCGTGCGAATGCGGTTGTAGCTGACACCGTTGGCCTGAAGGATATCGGCCACGGCATTCGCGCGACGCTCTGACAGGCCTTGATTGTAGGTTGCGTCGCCGTCGCTGTCAGTGTGCCCGATGATCTGCACGTTCGAATTCGGGTAGTTGACCAGGTTCTGGCCCACTTTCACCAGGTCAGACCGCAACGCCGGGCGCACGGTCGAACTGTCGGTGTCAAAGGTGATGTCATTCGGGACCGTCACAATCAGGCGATCGCCTGCGTTGACGATTGTAATTCCGTCATTTGCCAGTTGTTGACGCAGCTCCGCAGCCTGCTTGTCCAGTTGATTGCCGATCACGCCGCCCCCAGCAGCACCGATTGCAGCACCGGCCAGCGCGCCCAAACCGGGGTTCGAATTATTGGCAATCGCCCCGATTCCAGCGCCGACCAGCCCACCCAGAACGGCGCCCTGTTTGGCGTTCTGGTTCGGGTCGTCTTGTACTGTCAGCGTGCCCGGGTCGGTACAGGCCGCCAACACAAGGGCTGAACACAAACCTGTGGCCACGAAAAACTTGGAAATCGTCATGATATCACCTTCTGCTCCAGCACCCGTTGTTCGGGCGTGCTTCGTTTTCCTCAGTATATCACTGTGCAGGCTTGGCGGCTCAAGCAACAATGCGGTGAAGTCGGCGAATACCCGCCAAACACGTATTCAAACCGCTTCAACGAACGTTTCTGCGTTCTGTTGCTCCTGCCAGAGCTCGCGCAATGACCTGCTTTGTCCTGAAAAGCTATCTTCCGTGCATTCACTGGACCAGATACGGTCGGTGCGGAAATGGCGAAACCCGTTGCGCAATTCGCACCAGCCTGCCAGCATCGTGCATTCGATGTGATAGATCAGCGCCACAGGGCGCACGACCCGAACCGTGCGTTCGCCTTCGCCATCTTCATAGGTGATACGGATTTTCCGCTCTGCCCTGATGGCTTCGCGGTAATGCGCGATCGAAACGCAACCCTTGTTTGGATCATCCGCCGGGGCACCCCATGGGGCAACCTGCAACCAATCCGCTGGGCAATGCAGCGCGTCGATCTTCTGGCATATCCGGCTGGCGGCCCTTTGCAGGTGACTGTCGCCGGTACGCGCAAGAAGAGACAGGCCAACCCACAAGGCCTCAACTTCTTCTGCATCGAAATTGAGCGGCGGCAGATCGTAGCCGCGCCGCATCACGTACCCGATACCGGCCTCACCTTCGATGGGCGTCCGTTGCGCCTGCAACTCGGCAATATCCCGATAAACCGTGCGCACGGACACCTCCAACCTTGCGGCCAACGCCTCTGCCGTGACCGGAGCGCCCGCAGCCCGCAGGATCTGGATGATTTCAAACAATCGGGTCGAACGGCGCATTGCATCCTCCTGTCAACATGCTGACATTCTAGCACACCCCACTGACAAGAGGGTGTCAGGAGTGATGGGCCAGATTGGAATGGCATCGAAAGAAGGAGCACGAAAAATGCCTTACCTCGACACCCATGTCATGATGACACTCAGGCTGGGGCAATGGTCTCAGGACCATACCCTGCGCGCCTTCGAGATCGAGCGCGAAATCACCATGGCCCGGCAGTGCAAGCAGCCCGTATCAAAGAAACGATCCAAACGTTTTTCGCTGGGGAATCTGAAGATGCTCTGGACCAGCACGGCCTGAGATCAGAACTCGGGCCGGGCCCGAAACTTCATCGAAACCCCACCTTCCGGGTGTTTCAGGCGCAGCTCTTCTGAATGCAGCATCAATCTGGGGAAGTCCAGCGCGTCGCCTGTCGCATAGAATGGATCGCCCAGGATCGGGTGGCCCAGCGCCTGCATATGAACGCGAAGTTGATGAGACCGGCCCGTTTTGGGAAACAGACGCACACGCGTTGTATTGCCTTCGGTCTTGACGACACGCCAGTCCGTCACGGCAGGTTTGCCCGTCGCATGGCAAACCATCTGTCTGGGCCGGTTGGGCCAGTCCACGATCAGAGGCAAGTCCACGGTGCCGGTCTTGGGTTCCAGCTGCCCCCAGACACGGGCGACATAGGTTTTGCGGGTCTGACGCTGCTCGAATTGCATGCTCAGGTTGCGCTGCGCGTGCGGCGTTTGGGCAAAGACCATGACACCGGACGTGTCCCGGTCCAGCCGGTGCACCAGCAGTGCTTGTGGAAATGCATCCTGCACCCGGGTCAACAGACAATCTGACAGATTCGCGCCCCGCCCCGGAACCGAAAGCAGGCCCGATGGTTTGTTCACCACGATCAGCTGTGCATCTTCATGCAACACATCCAGTGGGGTTTGAGGGGGTTCATAGGTGTCGCTCATGCAGGGTGCCTATCGCAGCTCGTGACCTCCCGCAACGTCGTCCTTGCATGCCCGCCCATGTTCGGTGACCTTCTCTTCAAAAGCGGAGGAGATGCCATGCACCCGACAATTGAACGCATGCAAGAGGTTGTCGCAAAGGGCGATGAGGCCTTGATCCATCAGCTCCTGGCCGAAGATGTGCAGTTCCTGCCGCCCACATACTACAGCACCTGGACAGGGCGCGCACCGGTCGCTGCCGTTCTGGGGCATGTCGGGCAGGTGTTTTCAGATTTTCGTTATCGGCGCGTCATGGGCGACGGGAAAGACTGGGCATTGGAGTTTCAATGCAAAGTCGGTGATCTGGATGGTATCGGCGTGGATCTTGTTACGTTGAACGACGATGGGTTGATCCAGGTTTTCGAGGTCGTCATGCGCCCCTACAAAACGGTAGGTGCCTTGCGCGATGCCATGATGGCGCGGGTCATGACAGACGCTCGTTTTCTGGAATTCAAAAACGCGCTGAGCTGACAATGCCTCGTTCACTGGCTGCCGATCAGATTTTGCGGGTTCCGTTGCTTCCGGTGCTTGCCGCGCAGGGCCTATCGGTACGCAGGAACGCGCAGTTGCTGCCGGAACCGACTGGCCCGCGCGAAGGCCGCTCAGGGCGCGGGCCGCGTCTGCGGCTTCTGATCACCGGTGACAGTTCGGCAGCCGGAGTGGGCGCCGGCACGCAGGATCAGGCGTTATCCGGCCATCTGGTCAACCGTCTGGCCGGGCACTATGCGGTCGAATGGCAGCTGGAAGCGACAACCGGGCACACCACCCAGGACACGATTGACCGTCTTTCGCAAATCGAGGGCGAGTTCGATGCTGTCGTTACGGCACTCGGAGTCAATGATGTCACCCGGGCTGTGACACGCCAGCAATTTGCGCGCCGCCAGACCCGCCTTATCCGCTTGCTTTCAGAAAACCTAGGGGCTCGTCGCATCGTCGTAACCGCAGTCCCACAGATGAACAGGTTTCCGGCCCTGCCTCAGCCGCTGGCCTGGGTGCTTGGATGCCAGGCCGCGCGCCTGGATCAGGGGTTGCAAGAGGTTGCGGCTGCATTTTCGCATGTTCAACACCTGCCACTCGACCTGCCGGACGACCCGGCGTTGGCTGCACCGGATGGCTATCATCCCAGCCCCCGGGCGTATGCGCTTTGGGCGGATGCAGCCGCGCGCCTGTTGCTTCAGGCCTGACCGCGCGCCTGCCGGATCATAGGGATCGAGTAAACGACCAGAGCCGCCCAGATCAGTGGGAATGCGATCATCCGGCCCGTGTCAATCTTTTCGCCGAACAGGGTTATCGCGGTAATGAAAATCATGGTCGGCGCGATGTATTGCAGGATGCCCATCGTGGACAGGCGCACCAGTTTGGCGCCGTTTGCATAGACCAGCAATGGCACCGCCGTTACTACCCCTGCACAGGACAACAACAAGGTGTCCGACATCGCGACACCGAAATGACCAGTGCCCCGCACACCCAGAATGGTGACATAGACCAGTGCCGGAATCAAAAGGATCAGGACCTCAAGCAGGAAACCCTGGTTCGGCCCAATCGGCAGCGAGCGCTTGAAGAACGCGTAGAATCCCCAACTGATCATCAACCCAAGAGCCGCCCAAGGCAAACGACCGGCTTCCACCACAAGTACCACCACACCCAGCGCGGCCAATCCGACCGCGAACAATTGTGTCCGTGTCAGGGGTTCTCTCAACAGGATTGCCCCCAGCGCGATACTGAATAGGGGGTTGATGTAATAACCCAACGCCGCATCCAGTGCGTTGCCCGTGGAAATGGCCCGTACGTAAATCGCCCAGTTCACGGAAATAAGCGCTGCTGTCAAAGCGGCCATACCCAACATCTTCGGATTGCCAAGCGCGGCCTTCAGATCCCGGGTTCGGCCCAGGACAACCAGCAACAACCCGGCCACAGGCACTGACCAGATAACACGGTGCGCCACAACCTCGACCGCGCCCATATGATCCAGCGCTTTCATGTACAGAGGCAAGAACCCCCACAGGACATAGGCCGTGACTGCCAGCGCAAGCCCCTTTGGTGTGTCCGTGTTCTGTGAAGGTAGAAGCGTGTCTGCCACATCGGGTCTCCGGTTGATACCGGTTCGGTTTAAGGCAGAAATGAACGGGTTGAAAACTCTGAAAACAGTGAAGTGTCACATAACAATGTTTGATGAGTTGTCAGACCACGCTTTTTAGGTGAGGTCTGAAATGCGAGGCTCTGCCTCGCGCTCCGGGATATTTGTGGCCAGAGGAACAAGGGACCCGCTCTTCATCTGGCCACAAATATCCCGGGGGAGTCGCCGAAGGCGGCGGGGGCAGCGCCCCCACCAAACCCCGTGGTCACACCTTCACCCGTTCGGATTTCGGGTCATACATCGGCTTGAGCGACGCCTCGGCCCGAACTTTCGTGCCACACACGTCGATTTCGTAGGTCGAGGCCAGAACGTCTGCGGCCTTCTCCCCCTCGCACGGCACGTAACCCAAGCCAATCGCACCTCCCAGCGTGTGGCCATAGTTGCCCGAGCTGAGATAGCCCACATACTCGCCATCGCGGATGATCGGTTCATTGTGGAACAGCAGCGGCTCGGGATCGGTCAGGCGGAACTGCACAAGGCGCGATTTCGGGCCGCTTTCCTTGCGCGCAATCACCGCCTCGCGGCCGATGAAGTCGCAGCCCTTGTCCACCTTGACGGCAAAGCCCAGCCCGGCGTCCACCACGTGATCTTCGCAGGTGATGTCATGGCCGAAATGGCGGAAGCCCTTTTCGATCCGGCAGCTGTCCATCATGTGCATGCCGCACAGCTTCAGCCCCATGTTCTGCCCCGCCTCGTGCAGCGTTTCAAAGACGTGGCCCGCCATGTCGGATGAGACGTAGATCTCCCAGCCCAGCTCACCCACATAGGTGACGCGGTGGGCGCGGGCGAGGCCCATGCCGATCTCGATTTCCTGCGCGGTGCCGAAGGGGTTTGCCGCGTTCGAGAAGTCGTTGGGCGAGACTTTCTCCAGCAAGGCCCGCGCATTCGGACCCATCACCGCCAAAACGCCTTCACCCGCCGTGACGTCGGTGATGACCACGTTGAAATTGCCCGCATGGCGCATCATCCAGGTCTGGTCCGCCAGGCGCGTCGCCGCCGGGGTGACCACCAGATAGGCGGTCTCGGAAAGGCGGGTGACGGTGACATCTGCCTCGATCCCGCCGGAACGGTTCAGAAACTGCGTGTAGACGATCTTGCCATTGGGCACGGCATAGTCGCCGCCACCGACATAGTTCATGAACTTCTCGGCATCGGGGCCCTCGACCCGGATCTTGCCGAACGAGGACATGTCGTACATGCCCACGTTTTCGCGCACAGCGCGGTGTTCGGCGGCCGAGTTCTCGAACCAGTTCTGACGCTTCCAACTGTAGTTGTATTCGCGTTCCTGCCCTTCGTTGGCGAACCAATTGGCGCGCTCCCACCCGGCCAGTTCACCGAACACGGCACCGTGTTCATTCAGGTGGTGGTGGAATGGCGTCCGGCGCACGCCGCGCGCGGTGGCTTTCTGGCGATAGGGGTAGTGGTCGGCATAGAGCAGGCCCAGCGTCTCCTTGGACCGTTCGAAAAGATACTGCTTGTTGCCCTGGAAGGGCTGCATCCGGCTGATGTCCACATCGCCCAGGTCAAAGGGTTTTTCGCCTGTGTCCATCCATTCGGCCAGCGCCATGCCCGCGCCGCCCGCCGACTGGATCCCGATCGAGTTGAAGCCGGCGGCGACCCAGACATTGTCCATCTCGGGCGCGAGCCCAAGGTGATAGGCGTCGTCGGGCGTGAAGGACTCAGGGCCGTTGAAGAAGGTGTGGATGCCCGCCTCGGCCAGCATCGGCATGCGGTTGCAGGCGGCTTCGAGGATCGGTTCGAAATGGTCGAAATCCTCGGGCAGCTGGTCGAACTCGAAGCTGTCGGGAATGCCGTCCATCGCCCAGGGCTTGGCGTTGGGCTCGAAGGCGCCCAGCAGGATTTTCCCGGCGTCCTCCTTGTAATAGGCGCATTCATCCGGCACCCGCAGCACCGGCAGCTGCGTCAGGCCGTCGATGTTCTCGGTCACGATGTAGAAATGTTCGCAGGCGTGCAGCGGGATGTTTACGCCCGCCATTCGGCCAACTTCGTGCCCCCACATGCCGGCGCAGTTGACCACCATGTCACACTCGATATGGCCCGAGGCGCTGCCGTCATCGGCCACCCAGTCCACGCCGGTCACGCTGCGGCCCTGTTTGACGATATCGGTGACCTTTACCCGTTCCTTGACGATGGCGCCGCGCTGGCGGGCGCCCTTGGCCAGAGCCAGCGCGATGTTGGCCGGATCACCCTGCCCGTCCAGCGGCAGATAAACTGCACCCTTGACGCCCTCGAGATTGATATGCGGATACAGTTCCTGCACGCGCTCATTCGAGATTTCTTCGACCTCGACGCCAAACGCCCGCGCCATCGCAGTCTGACGATAGATTTCCTCTTTGCGTTCCTCGGTCAGCGCCACGGTGATCGACCCGCAGCGCTTGAAGCCCGTGGCGACACCGGTTTCCTCTTCGAGTGAGCCATACAGCTCCTGACTGTACTTCGCCAGCTTGGTCATGTTTGCGGTGGCGCGCAGCTGTGCGATCAGACCCGCTGCATGCCAGGTGGTGCCACTTGTCAGCTGCTTTCGTTCAAGCAACACGACGTCTTTCCAACCCTTCTTGGTCAAATGATAAGCGACCGAGCATCCGATGACGCCACCGCCGATGATGACCGCTCGGGCCTTGCTGGGAAGATCAACCATCCTGAAATCTCCGCTGTGTCAGGTTTGGCATAGGTTGCCACGGAAGATCGACAACAAATGCACCAAAAGCGTCACGAAATCCGCAGTTTTCACCGATGTGATGCCGCTCGCTTTTGCCGACGTACGACAAAGGGCGTGACCCCGAAGAAGCTTTTGTAAACAGACGAAAACCCGTTCGGAAAACCACAGGCCAAACCAATTTCGCGTACGCTCATCGTGGTGTTCAGCAACAGGTTATTTGCCTTGGCCAGTCGCATTTCCCGGTAGAATCCGTTGGGAGTGGTTCCAAAAAAGGTTTTGAACTTACGCTCGAGGGACCGGTTCGACAGGTGCAGCGATTCGACGATCTGATTGATCGGCAGGGGGTCTTCGATATTGGCCTGCATAAGCTTTATGCACTGATCCAGCTTCGAATCGCCTGTCGCAGTCAATTTGGCGCCCGAGAATGGCTGCATCGAAGCGAAATCGCGGATGTTCTCATGCAGCATGATGTCGGCCACGGTCATCTTCGCAGGCCCCGAGATATGGCGCCCGATCACCGCCAAGGCGATATCCGTCGTGGCCTCCATCCCGGCACATGTCACAACCGCGCCCTGTTCGGTTGCGATCGACAGTTTGGCTTCGAACCGGGCGCCGCGTTCCCGCAGGAACGATGCGTTTTCCCAATGGGTTGCCAGGTCGGCCGTTCCCTGCTCGTCGATATAGCGGCTGGCGGCTTCGGCCAGCAGGAACACCTTGGCGTCCCGGAAGGTATAGTCCGACACCACCCGCCCCAACGACAAATCCGGATGGTCCGGGTCTGAATTGCCGATTACGAACAGGTAATCCGCCCTTGGCTGTGACGGCACCGCTTCTGTTTGAACCACGGCGTCACTGCTGCTGGCAATCGGGCCACCTTTGAGCGAGCGATAGGTGAAGGTGAACGGAGGGCTTGGGCATACGCGGTTGGCCAGTCTCAACACCTCAACCAACGACGCCAGCTCCAACAGCACGAAACCCGGCGCGACAAGGATGTCGAAATGCCGGATGGCCTGTTTTGGAGCGTCCGAAGTAGATTTTGCCGCCATTTTCTTCAAACGATGTTATGACCGGCGGCCCGCAACCGGTTCGCCAGTTCTTCGATATGATCCGGCCCGATTTCGCAGCATCCGCCAACAATCGTTGCCCCCTGATCTATCCACCGCATCACCTGATCCGCATAAGCCCTGGGGCCAAGGTCATGACGTTCTTGCAGGGCATCCACGGTCGGCGCATCCTGAAGGAAATCATCCGAAATATGCGTGAAGCCATTGGCGTAGGCCCCAAAGGGCCGATTCATGCCGGACAGAACTTCCAGCGCCGCCGGGATCGCCTCGGGGCGCGAACAATTGATCAACACGGCATCGGGCGAAAACTCCTCCACCAACGGAGCAATGTCCGCCAACGGTTCGCCGGACCTGAGAAGGCTGCCATCGTCATCATTGACTGACAGGGACAGCCAAACCGGTTTTCCGCATCCGACCGTGCCACGCAATGCGCCCTCGGCTTCCTGTACCGACGACGCGGTCTCGATCAAAAACAGATCGACCCGCGCGGCCATCATGGCCACAAGTTCGGCGAACTTTTCAGCCGCATCCGCAGGGTCCGGGTTAAGGTCGGGGCGATATGAAGCGAGCAATGGCCCCAGTGCACCCGCAATCCGCCCCCCGGTTGCCGCGCGGGCACGTTCGGCCTGTGTCAGGGCGGTGTCGATCAGGGTAGGCATATGATCCTCCATCCCCACCCGCACCAGACGAGAGCGATGGACGGCATAAGTATTGGTTGTCGCGACCGTCGCACCCCGGCTGAAATAGTCGCGGTGCACTTCCGCGACCAAATCGGGGTGATCGATCATCACGCGCGTCGACCACAGCGGTGTCGCCTGATCGCCACTGCGTTTTACCAGTTCCTGCCCGATAGAGCCGTCCAAAAGGGTGATATCTGCCATGTCGTTACTCCTCAGGGCACCAATACCAGTTTTCCCGGAAGGGTCTTCGATTGAAAGTCAGCCTGTGCAATACCAATATCCTTCAACGGATAGGTCCGGGAAACCAGTGGCTTGATCCGTCCGGTATTCACCAGTTCAACAAGACGGTCAAAGACTTCGGGCGCCTGGTGCGTGCACCCATGTATGGTGATGTCGCGCAGATATATGTCCCGCAGATCAGCTTCGACAATCGGGCCTGCTATTGCCCCCGAAACGGCATAGTGCCCGCCGGATTTCAGGGAAAGGATCAGCGATGGCCAGGCCGGGCCACCCACAACGTCGATCACCACATCGAACATATCCTGCGGAAGCGGGTCGTTCCGGTCAAACGTATTCTCGGCCCCCTGGGATTTCACGATCTCGGCTTTCGTGCCCGCTGTTACAGCCCAAACCGACGCCCCGCGCAGGGCGGCCAGTTGCACCGCCGCCAACCCGACGCCACCCGAGGCGCCGGTGATCAGCACCTTGTGCCCGGCCGTCACGCCTGCGCGGGTCAGCAGGTTCTCCGCCGTCCCGAAGGCGCAAGGAATGGCGGCGATTTCCACATCCGAAAGGGGCGAGGCGCTGACGTCATAGAGATCATCGGCTTCAACCAGACAATACTGCGCAAAAGCCCCGTCGATTTCGGAACCCAGCGCAATGAAGCCCTGCGGGTTTCCCGGGCGCGGGCGCGGCAGGTTTATCGGACAGGTCACGCGCTGACCCGGTTTGAAGGCAACACCCGGCCCAACCTGTTCCACGATGCCGCAAAGATCTCCGCCCTGAATGCGGGGAAAGTGCAATGCACCGCCCCAACCGCCCGCTTCGACCTTCTGATCAACGGCATCCGTCGCGCCGGTGACGTCCGAGGAATACCAACCGACCCGTGTGTTGATATCCGTGTTGTTCACGCCTGCGGCGGCGACCCGAACCAGAACTTGCCCTGCCCCGGGTTCAGGAACCGGGATATCATCTCGCCATTCCAGAACTTCGGGGCCACCGTGGCCCGTCAGATAGACACCGGACATCGTCTTTGGAGCATTCATTTCGCTGGCTTCTCAGGTCTGGTCGGCGGGATGGGGCGGAACCGGTCCCATCGGCACGATGTCATATCGGGCATTCAGGTCGGCCATCTTGGCCTCGTCCTCGAAATCCGCCGGGGTCATGGTTGCCAGTTCCGCAAGGAAACCATCAAACCCGGATGGTTGAAAGATCATGAGCATCCGTGCCGGTTTGTTGTCGGCAACCCGGCAGGCATGCGGCACACCCGCCGGAACATGCATGGTGGTGCCCGGCGTGCACAGGTGCCAGTCTCCGTCGACATAGAAATCCACGGCGCCCTCGAGAAAATAGAAAGTCTCGGCGTGGCTGTCGTGGCGATGAAGGCCAAGCGCGAAGCTGGCCTTCAAGTTGTCTTCCATCAGTGTGTAGGCTCCGCCCGTGTCCTGACCGGAAACTTTCACGAAGGTATGGTCGTTTTCCCAGTCATAGTTGGGACCTTCACCAGGTCCCATCTTGGAATATCGCGGGCGCATGCGGGCCTCCTTTTTGTCAGGCGCGCAGCCGCTCATTTGCGGGATCCCACAGCGGCTGATCCTCCTGTACCACGGCGCGACACTTTTCGCCGTAGATTTCCACCTCGAGCTCGGTGCCCGGGTTGGCCAGATCGGCCTTGATCATGCCCAACGCGACGGACTTGCCGACACGATAGCCCCATGCGCCCGAAGTGGTCTCGCCCACGATCTGATCGCCCTGCCAGATGCAGGACATGTAAGGCGCATCGCAGTCACCGGCCTCGACGACCAGCGTAACGAAAGACTTCTTCACTCCACGCTGCTTTTCGGCCAGCAACGCGGCCTTGCCCGGGAAGTCCTGCGGCTTGTCGAACTTGATGAAGCGCTCCAGCCCACCTTCCAGCAGCGAGTAGTCGGTGCTCAGATCGCCCTTCCACGCGCGGTATCCCTTTTCGATGCGCAGGCTGTTCAGCGCATACATGCCAAACGGCTTGGCCCCGGCGGCAAGGATCGCGTCATAGATCGCGGGCATGTGCTCGTTGAGCGCATGCACCTCCCAGCCCAGTTCGCCGGCGAAGGACACGCGGATCAGGTGGGCGGGCTGTCCGGCCACGGTGGCCGCCTGATGGGTCAGCCAGCCCAGCGAGAGGTCGGCATCGGTCAAGCCCGACAGGATCTCGCGCGATTTCGGCCCGGTCACGATCAGCGTGTCGCGGGTGGTGGTCACGTCCTCGACGGTGACGCCCGCGGGCATCGCGTTCATCAGGATGTCGCGGTCGTGCCATTGCGCGGTGGCGGCGGTGATCATCACGAAATCATCCTCGCCCAGTCGCATGCAGGACATCTCGGTCAGGATGCGGCCACGGTCGTCGGCGATGTAGACGAGGTTGATCCGCCCCACCTTGGGCAGACCACCGGTGACCAGCCCGCGCAGCGCCTCGGCCGCGCCTTCGCCCTTGACGACGAAGCGCGAGAAACCCGGCAGGTCGAGCACGCCGCAATGGTCGCGCACGGCTTCGCATTCTTCTTTGATGCGCTGCTCCCACGGGCCCGAGCGGCCCCAGGTGTGGGTGCTTTCCTCGGAGGTGTCATCGCCCGGTTGCGCGAACCAGTTGGCGCGCTCCCAGCCATTGTAGACGCCCATGACGCCGCCCAGTTCCTTGACCTTGGCATGCACGGGCGACAGCTTCTTGTCGCGCGCGGCGGGCCATTCATGATGCGGGAAGTGCATGGCGTATTCGTTGCCGTAGACTTCCATGCCCTTCTGGTTGCAGTAGTCCTGATCGGTGTAGTCTGTATAGCGGCGCGGATCGACGGCCCACATATCACATTCGGTGGCGCCATCCACGATCCATTCGGCCAGTACCTTGCCCGCGCCGCCGCCCTGGGCGATGCCGAAGGTGAAGGTATGCGCCTCGAACGCGTTCTTGACGCCGGGCATCGGGCCGATCAGCGGCAGGCCATCGGGCGCATAGGGAATCGGGCCGTTGATCACGCGGCCCACGCCCGAGGTCGCCATCAGCGGTACCCGCTCCATCGCGTCGGTGACGATGTCCTCGATCCGGTCCAGATCGTCGTTCCACAGCTGGAAGCTGAAGTCCTCGGGCATCGGGTCGTCCTCGGTCATCCAGTGGCCTTTGCAGTTGGGCTCGTACGGGCCGAGGTTGAAGCCGTGCTTTTCCTGTCGCAGGTAGTATGAGATATCCACGTCGCGCAGCAGCGGCAGCTTGCCACCGTTTTCCTTCGACCAGGCTTCGACCTCGGGGATCTCGTCGGTCAGCAGGTACTGGTGGCTCATGACCATCGCGGGCACGGTGCGGCCGCCGAAGGGCTTGAACCACTCACCCACACGCTGCGCGTAGTAGCCGGCGGCGTTGACGACATAGTCGCAGTCTATATCGCCCTTTTCGGTATGGACGGTCCAGGTGCCGTCGTCATGCTGGCTCACGCCTGTGGCAGGGCAGAACCGAATGATCTTCTGGCCCATGTCACGCGCGCCCTTGGCCAGCGCCTGCGTCAGCTGCGCCGGGTCGATGTCACCGTCGGTCGGGTCATACAGGACTCCCTCAAGATCATGAGTTTCCAGGAAAGGGTAGCGTTCCTTGGCCTGCTCCGGCGTCCACATCTCCATCGGAATTCCCTGATAGCGGCCCATCGACATGGCCCGCTGGAACTCCTGCATCCGTTCCTTGCTGTGCGCCAGACGGATCGACCCCGAAACATGGTAGTTCATCGGATAGTCGACCTCTTCGCCCAGACGCGAATACAGCTCGGTCGAATAGCGCTGCATGTTCATAATCGCCCACGAGGTCGAAAAGGTCGGAACGTTACCGGCCGCGTGCCAGGTCGAGCCTGCGGTCAGTTCGTTCTTTTCCAGCAGAACGCAATCGGTCCAGCCTTTCTTGGCCAGATGATACAGCGAGGAAGCCCCCACCACACCGCCACCGATAATGACCACGCGGGCTTTTGTCGGAAAATCACTCATATGTCTTGGTCCCTGTTACTGTGCCCGTTGGGGCAGATCGTCCGTGATGTCGTAATAGTCGCCCTTGTCAGCCACAAAGATGTGCTTCGAGAGCTTTTGGCCCGTGGGCGCATCGAACGCGCCCATGGCAATCGAAATCGTGTCCTCTTCGGTATGTTGCCAGAAGAGAAATGAGCCGCATTTGTTGCAAAACCCGCGCCGTGCGATGTCTGATGCGCGAAACCAGTTCAGCGTGTCGCGGGCCGAGAAACTCAGATTGTCCTGATGGGTCGTGGTCGAGGCCCAGACATGGCCGGATTGCTTTCGGCACTGCCCGCAATGGCAGACCGAAGGCGGAGAAAGGTCTCCGTCGATGGTGAAAGCAACTGAACCGCAAAGGCAGGACCCTCTGTACATAAGATTACCCCCTTGCCGCAGGCGCGGTGCTGGTTCCCAACAACACGCCGTAGATTATGAAACAGGCCGCCATCACCCGGCGCACCCAGATGTTGAACACTGCGCCCAGCGCCGCCTTGCCCATCAAAGCGCCCAACACGGTAAAACCGGTATAGCTGAGCGTTGTGATGAAAAGTGCGGTTGGCATGATCACGACCATCTGCTGCCAGATCGGCACGTCCGGCTGCACGAATTGCGAAAACGCGGCCAGATAGCCCGCGACGCTTTTTGGGTTGATCGTGGCCACTGCCAGCGCGTGCAGATAAACGTGCCGGGCCGGGCGTTCCGAGACCGGAGCGGGCTTGCCGGCATTCATCCATCCCCGCACGCCCAACCAGATCAGAAAGCCCGCGCCGACCAGCTTGGCCACGAAAAACCCGGTCGGAGAAGCGGCAATCAGGGCTGTGACGCCCAGCGCGGACAGAATCAAAAACATGCTGGCCTGCGTCAGTATGGCCAATACACCCATCATGGCCTTTGGGAACGGCAGGCTCATCCCGTTCGAGATGCAGTTGACCGCGTTCGGCCCCGGTGTGGTGACGAATACCACCCAGAACAGCGCGAATATGGTCCAGGCCTCGAAGCTCATCAATACACCGGCGGAGCAATGACCCAGATGGCCACAGCAGGCTCTTCATAGGGGTTGGCCCATTGATAAGGTTCATGTTTGATCCGAAAACTGTCGCCTGGCCCCACCAGGAATTCACGCGACCCGATCGTCAGGTTCAATCGACCTGAAATCATATAGCCCACTTCCTGGGTCGGGCGGTTGGCCGGTGTCTGCATACGTGAATTTGGCTCGAACGTGGAATGCACCATTTCGAAATCATCGGTCAGATCCGGCGACAGCAACTCTTCGATCAGCCCTTCTTCGCCCGACCCCATCGGGCGACGCGACCCGGCGCGCACGACGTAGCCCTGTTCGTCTGCTGGGGCAGCGGAATGCGCAAACAGCATCGACATTGGCACGCCAAGGCATTCTGCAATCTGGCGCAGGTCCGAGATTGAAGGCTCGGACAAATCGCGCTCTACCTGGCTCAACCAACCGACAGAGCGATCCAGCCGAGTTGCAATCTCGGTCAGGGTCAACCCTCTGGCCTTGCGCAAGGCCCTCAGGTCAGCACCAAGGGTTGCGCTTTGGGGGGCTTGGCTGTTCACAGGCCGCTCCGAATCTCGTGAAATTCTTCCTTCGTTTTTCACGATGGAGCAAGCTGGTGAAATTTCCAAGCATTTTTTCACGCTCGATTTCATTTGGGTGTCGATCATCATCGTGTGCGAAAGACAGAATTGAGGACCAGCAGGCGCACAGGCTCCTGAAACACCAGAAAAACCGCAGGGGTGCAGCAGCCGAATTTCAGTTTTTGCCGTACAAGGACTTCATTTCAAAAAGACAGCACATATCGCTCCCCCGTGGCGCTGCGGCGACATGGGAAAACCTTCGCGACAGAGGCAGATCTGGAAAAGCCTGAATCGTGCAAAGCCCGCCTGGCTTTAGAGTTGAAGGCCGGCAAAAACCTTCACTTCATCCAACACATGTTGAGGCCAACGACGGGTGAAACTGTCGGCGATCGTTTCACGCTTTTCCGGCTCCAGCCCAGCAAGCAAGCTGGGAAAGCGGCGGCGATTTCTGGGCAGCGTCCACATTTCGATGCCGTTTTCGAAACAGTAACGGGCAAAACGCACGTCGACGAACTTCTCGCTGCCTTCCATGTATTCCAGTGTAGGGAACAGCGACCCGGACACCATAACGGTTCCGGTTCCCAGTTGGTGCACCCTGGTCGAGTAGGTCAGCCGTTGGTTCATACGCAACAACGTGCGCTGCCGTATCGACCTGGGCGTTGGGTTTGTGAACGTCGTGGCATGATAGCCGAAGACACGCTTTTCCAGTCCGACGCCCCGCGCCCGGCGTATGGTCTGACGGACATAGTTGTCCGCATATTCGATATCATCGTCGGCCAGAAAAACGGTATCTGCCGGATCCGGCTGGAAAATGAACTTGCCGACATCCTTGTAATCCCGGTCAGGGATCACGGCGGTGACGTTGTCGAACTCGCCCAGAAAATCGGGAATTTCCTGATATTCGTTCAGGCAGATGAAAACCCTGTCGACCTGATGCGCGATGCTTGCCACCGAATGGGGCAATACGCCGATGCGATCCGGGAATGTCGCCATATGGGCGCGTCTGATCCCTTTTGGAGGCGCTTCATCCGCGACCGTCGGATTGATGTCAGACTCTTGCATCCCTGAGAAACACCCCAAAACGAAACTTCGCTATGGATTTTGATAGGAGATCGCTTCGAAGCCTGCAAGACGAAGTCAGCCGGGCCGTTCAATCGCCCGGGAATCCCTTGGGTTGATGCACATCCGCAACGACCGCAGCGGTCAGAGCCCGGCAAACACGGCGGTCAAAATGCCTTCCAGATTTTGCGCATCCTGTTGCGTGAAAGCATCCGGCTGGTCGCTGTCAATGTCAAAAACGGCGATGACTTTTCCCGACGAATCCCGCACGGGCAGAACCAGTTCGGACCGGGTTGAGCTGGCGCAGGCGATGTGACCCGGAAACGCATCGACATCCGGCACCAGTTGCGTTTCGCCCGTTCTTGCGGCTGCACCGCAGACGCCCCGTTCGAACGGGATGACCAAACAACCATGCCCACCCTGATAGGGGCCGATTTTCAGAACGCCCGGTTCGGTGACACGATAAAACCCGGTCCAGTCGAAACGATCGTCGGAATGGTGAACCTCGCAGGCGACTGTGGCCATAAGAGCAACCTGGTCCGTTTCGCCTTCGGTCAGGGCCGCGATGGTTTTGGCAAGCGTTTCATAATCGGCAGTCATTGATTGCAACCCCTTCGGATGGTCGGGGGCACGGCCCCCGAACCCCCCGGAGTATTTGGAAAAAGATGAAGGGTCAAACGCGTTCGATGGCAATGGCCGTGCCTTCCCCCCCGCCAATGCAGATCGCCGCGACGCCCCGTTTGAGGTTACGTTTTTCCAGCGCATTCAATAACGTAACGATGATGCGGGCACCAGAGGCACCGATGGGATGGCCCAGGGCGCAGGCGCCGCCATTCACATTCACCTTGTCACGCGGAAGGTTCATCTCGTGCATGAATGCCATCGGGACAACCGCGAAGGCCTCGTTCACTTCCCACAGGTCAACGTCATCCTTGCTCCAGCCTATGCGTGACAAGAGCTTCTGCGCCGCCGGAACCGGAGCCGTCGTGAAAAGGCCGGGCGCCTGAGCATGACTCGCATGCCCCAAAATCCGGGCCCGAACCGTCATGCCCTGCGCTTCGGCGGTTTCTGCCGACGCAAGAACCAGCGCCGCCGCGCCGTCCGAAATCGAAGACGAGTTGGCCGCCGTCACCGTACCGTCCTTGCGGAACGCAGGCTTCAGCGTCGGGATCTTCTCGGGGCGGGCGGATTTTGGCTGCTCATCTGACTCCAGCAGAATTTCACCCTTGCGGGTCCGGACGGTAACGGGCGTGATTTCCTGATCGAATGCGCCATTTTCCTGCGCAAACAGCGCGTTGGACAAAGATTGCAGCGCGTATTCATCCTGTGCTTCACGGGTGAACTGATACGCCTCGGCACAGTCTTCGGCGAAAGTCCCCATCAGGCGGCCTTTGTCATAGGCATCTTCAAGGCCGTCGAGGAACATGTGATCAACCACCTGGCCGTGGCCAATGCGGGCACCGCCGCGCATCTTTGGAAGAATATAGGGCGCGTTGGTCATGCTTTCCATGCCGCCCGCAACCATCGTATCTGCGTGACCCAATGCAATTTGGTCAAAGGACATCATAGCGGCCTTCATCCCCGAACCACACATTTTGTTCAGCGTCGTGGCGGGAACCTCTTCGCCCAATCCCGCCGCGAATCCGGCCTGCCGCGCAGGTGCCTGGCCCTGCCCCGCCGGCAAAACGCAGCCCATCAGCACTTCGTCGACCGTCTGCACCCCTGCCTGCTGCAAAGCCGCGCGGATTGCTTCGCCCCCGAGGTCAGCCGCAGCAACACCGTCAAACATGCCTTGAAACCCGCCCATCGGTGTACGGGCGGCCCCTGCTATAACAACGTCTCTCATCCGGGTTTTCCTCCTGCTTTCGGGCTCTTGAATACCGAATGGTAAGAATTGCCGTCTAGCGTATTTCTACGACTCAATTTCAGTTTGGAAGGCGGCAGGATCATGGGGCTGACCAGCAAGACAACCGGCGAAACTCAGATCATCACCGTTCATGCCGACCGGATCGATGCTGCAATGGCCATTCAGTTCAAGGAAGACATGCGCGCCAATACCGAGGGCAGCGCTCATCGCGTTGTGCTGGATCTGTCCGATGTCGAGTTCATTGACTCCAGCGGTCTGGGTGCAATCGTTGCCTCAATGAAACAGCTGGGCAAGGACCGGAGGCTTGATCTGGCTGGATTGCAGCCAGTGGTCGAAAAGGTCTTCCGCCTGACACGCATGGATACGGTTTTCAGGCTTTTTGAAACACTGGATGACGCGTTGTCAGAGACGGACGCCTGACGGCAGCAGGGGATAGATGGCGTGGAGCCGATTGAAAACAAGACCTGTCTGGAATTGACCTTCCCTGCTACGGAATCAGAGGCCAGTGAGGGCATTGCAAAGCTCAGCGTCGGTCTGGCGGAACGGGGATTGCCCCCGCATAAAGCCGGTGATGTGAAGATTGCTTTGGCTGAAGCCATCAACAACGTCGTGGAACACGCTTACAATGGCATCGCCGCGGCCAAGGTTCAGGTCACCTGCCGATTGGACAGGGATCTTCTGGACATCTTGATCTCGGATACGGGGCGCCCGCTGCCTGGATACCGACTTCCGGATGGCACCCCTGCTCCGATTGGAACGGATCTGCAAGACCTCCCCGAAGGTGGGTTTGGCTGGTTCCTGATTCATCGCCTCACCAGTGATATCCGGTACGAGCGGCGCGGTGGATGCAACCGTCTGTCCCTGCGGTTTGACTTTGAACCCAACGGGTGATCGACCATAATTGGTCACAATAAGGTCATTTTCGAAACATTGTCGCGCCGCAAACAACCGCCATACAGTGACTCGTAGCTCAGATAGCTTCCCTCGGCGCCACATATCACAGCCCCCACCCAGTGAATGGCGCCGAGGAACTTCCCATCCTGAAATCGCTGGACAATCGCTGATCAGTGAATAGCTTTCTCTTGTTCCAACGAGAGAGAATTCGCCATGCGTGATCTGCATAATCCCGGCCGATCCGAAGTTTTTGCCACGCAAGGCATGTGCGCAACGTCGCATCCGCTGGCGGCCAAAGTGGCCATCGATATCTTGGGCCAGGGCGGCAACGCGATGGATGCCGCGATTGCCGGGGCTGTTCTCCTGGGGATTTGCGAACCTCAGATGACCGGATTGGGCGGCGATTGCTTCGTTCTGTTCAATCGCGCCGGCGAAAGCAGGATACGCGCGCTCAACGGATCGGGTCGCGCACCGGCTGCCGCGCACTCCCAAGTGTTGCGGGATCAGGGCCTGTCATCCGTACCTTTGAATGGGCCGGATGCCGTGACCATTCCAGGAGCCGTCGATGCCTTCTGCCGCCTGGCCCAGACCGAGGGCCGCCTGGGGTTGGGCGCGATTTTGAAACCGGCGATTCATTATGCTGAAGCGGGTGTTCCGGTGGCTCCTCGGGTCGCTTTCGACTGGAAATCGGGTGCCGCAACACTTCAGGGCGCCGCCCGCGACCACTATCTGATCGGCGGGCAAGCCCCGTCGATCGGGCAGGTTTTCCGTGCGCCGGGACAGGCGGAGGTATTGCGCCAGATCGCAGCCCACGGGCGCGACGCGTTCTATTCAGGTGAAATCGCCGACGATATGATCACCGCGCTTTCGGAAAGGGGTGGTGTCCATTCCGCTGAGGATTTTCATCACACAAGATGTACTGAAACGCAGCCGATACATGGGGCCTACAAAGGTGTGGATTTGGTGGAACATCCGCCGAACGGCCAGGGCGCAACCGCGATTTTGCTGCTGAATATCCTCCAGCATTTTGACATGGCCTCGATGGATCCATTCGGAGCAGAGCGTATTCATATCGAAGCCGAGGCCACCAAACTGGCCTATGACGCTCGAAACCGGTTCATCGCGGATCCCGACCACATGGCAAGAGTGGAGCGCTTTCTGGATCCAGATATCGCTGCCAGACTGGCTGCTTTGATCGATCCCCAAAAGGCGATGCCTGCTGCGGCGCCTTTGACCGAAGCGGTTCACAAGGACACGGTTTACATCACCGTCGTCGACCGCGACCAAATGGCTGTTTCGCTGATCTATTCGATCTTTCACAGCTTTGGATCCGGTATCGCGTCGGAAAAATACGGCATATTGCTGCAAAACCGCGGGGCAGGATTCACATTGCAACCCGGCCACCCCAACGAACTGGGCGGCGGCAAACGCCCGATGCACACGATCATTCCGGGAATGTTGGCGCAGAACGGTCGGGTCACTATGCCGTTTGGTGTCATGGGCGGTGCCTATCAGCCAACCGGACACGCGCGTTTCGTGTCAAATCTTACCGATTTCGGGCTTGGGTTGCAGGAAAGCATCGATGCGCCGCGCGCTTTCTTCGACGGATCGGTTCTGAAACTGGAACGTGGGTACAGCGAGGCAATCGCGAAACAATTGTCCGATATCGGCCACAATATTGAAGTGCCGGAAACACCACTTGGCGGAGCGCAAGCGATCCGAATCCGAAACGACGGCGTTTTTGAAGGCGCCAGCGACCCACGCAAGGACGGCTGTGCGCTTGGATATTGATCTGCGGCAGACCTATGCCCGCCGGTTCGGCTCTGCTAGTTCAGGTGGAAATGCAGAGGGTATGCACCATCTTCGAACGGTCCGAACATATTGGGAATATCCGGGTGCTCGACCGGTTCGCCTGAATAGTCAGCAACCAGATTTTGTTCTGAAACATAAGCAACATAGAAGGATTGGTCGTTCTCGGCCAGCAGGTGGTAGAACGGTTGCTCTTTCCTTGGGCGGCTGTCTTCCGGAATTGCCTGATACCATTCTTCAGTATTCGAAAACTCGGGGTCCACGTCAAAAATCACCCCTCGAAAAGGGTGTTTCTTGTGACGAACCACCTGGCCCAAGCCGTATTTTGCACGTGTCTTTAGCATTGTATCAGCCCCCAACGCTTTTTTTACCCGTTTCCGGGCGGAAAAGCCAATCATTGATGTGAAAATCAGGGAAACAGTCTGTGAACCTTATACTGACAGTGTTCGAAATCGTGGCGCCGGTTTTTCTATTGGCGGCTGTTGGTTTTACATGGGTTAAGCTGGGCTTTGAATACCGCCTGCAATTCGTTACCCGCTTTGCAACTATGCTGGCAATGCCCAGTCTGATCTTTGTTGCCCTGATGCAAACCGAGATCCCGGGCAATGATCTGTCACGCTTCACAATGGCGACACTGGTCGCAAATCTGCTGCTGGTGGTTGTGTTCTGGCTGATCGTTCGAGGGCTGAGACTGGACCCGCGAACATATCTGTCGCCTTTGATCTTCGGCAATACCGGAAATCTGGGCCTGCCGCTGTGTATCTTTGCCTTTGGTCAGATTGGTCTGGGATATGCTGTTGTCTTTCTGTCAGTTACCGCATTGTTTTCTTTCACTTACGGGATTTATCTGGTCGCCGGGAAAGGGGCGTGGGGACAGGTTGCGCGCCAACCAATGGCCTGGGCGACGATCCTTGGCGCAGTGTTTTTGTGGCAAGGATGGCAGACGCCGACATTTCTGACCAACACGCTGGAGCTTTTGGGGCAAATGGCTGTTCCGCTGATGTTGGTCACGTTGGGTGTGGCAATCGCCCGCCTGACCTCGCACAGCTTGGGGCGGGCGCTGTGGCTGTCAGCGCTGAAACTGGCGGTGTGCTTTACGCTGGGATGGGGAATCGGACGATGGTTTGATTTGGATACGATCGCATTTGGCGTTCTGGTTCTTCAAATCTGTACGCCGGTTGCCGTAACCTCTTACCTGTTGGCCGAACGGTTTGGGGCCGATTCCGACGCCGTCGCCGGCATGGTCATGGTGTCCACAGTGCTTTCCGTAGCGGCGTTACCGGCTGTTCTGGCTATCATTTTATAGCGATTGTGATTTCCTCAGCGCTCAATCTGCGCTAGAATACACAAAAAAAGGCACGAGGCACATGAGCAGAATTCTTTTCGTACTCCTAGGGGTGCTGCTTCTGGCATCCTGTGGGGGCGGTTCCAAACAGCCGCCCAGCAGATTAAACGATGCGTGCAGTATTGCGCGTGAAAAACCCGACTATATCAAAGCCTTCAAGAACACCGAGCGCAAATGGGGCGTACCGGTTCACGTTCAGATGGCGACCATCTATCAGGAAAGCCGCTATCGGCACGATGCGCGCACTCCGCATAGATACGTATTGGGCGTCATCCCGATGGGTCGTCAAAGCAGCGCTTACGGCTATGGTCAGGCACTGGACGGCACATGGGAACAGTACCAGCGTGAAACAGGAAAACGCCGGGCCAAGCGCGATCGCATCCGCGACGCCTCGGATTTTATCGGCTGGTACATGAACAAAAGCTACGAGCGAAACGGTATCCACCCGGCAGATACGCGCAATCAATACCTGGCCTATCACGAAGGTCACACAGGGTACGCCCGTGGCAGCTACAACAGCAAATCCTGGTTGTTGAACGTTGCCAATGACGTAGACGCACGCGCACAACTATATCAGGCACAGTTGGCAAACTGCCGGTATTGACACATACAAGCGGGTCAGCGATTGCCTGACCCGCTTCTCTTTTTGTCCGAGAACAGCTTCTGATCAAGGCGACCGCCTTCATTCATGGCGCCCAGCAATACCGTTGTCTGGCTGCCCGCATTGTCGTGAATCACCCACTTGCGCAGCTCGACCGGATTGTCCGTGAACATCAGTTCGATCCGGCCCGCTTCGGGGTTCTTGGGATCCTGCGCGGTGACGACGGTGGCCGTGCCGTCAAAGCTGTGACCTACAACCATATTCGCCTGGCTCAGGTTCACGTTGCGCGCCAGCACGATGGACAGTGGTGTGCGCTTAAGCGGGTATTGCTCGGGCGGCTGGTTCGATTTCGGATCAAAGATCTGAACGCTTCCGGATCTTGCCAGCACCACGGCACTGTTGGGCGGGTCATATTCAAACCGCATCTTGCCGGGGCGCTGCATCCACAGCTTGCCGGTGCTCAGCGAGCCATCGTCATTCACCTGGGTGAATGTCGTCTGAACCGTCTTCAACCCGTTCAGGTAATTGGAAATCTGAGAGAGCGGCAGCTTCTCCGCCGCCCATGCGGCGGGTGCGGCCAGTGTCAAAGCAAGGGCAAAAGCAATCTGTTTCATGCCGTACAGATAGGTCTTTTGCCCTTGTTATTAAATATCCTATTGCTCGGGGACGAGGATTTCGCGTTTCCCGACATGATTTGCTGACGAAACAACACCTTCGTCTTCCATTTGCTCAACCAGCCGCGCAGCCTTGTTGTAGCCGATGGCAAGTTTTCGCTGAATATACGAGGTCGAGCATTTGCGATCCTTGATCACGATTGCCACCGCCTGATCGTACAACGCGTCCTCTCCGTTCGTATTGCCGCCTGTGTTCAGGCCCAAAACGGCATCGATATTGTCAGCCTTTTCCTCGGCCGGACCGTCGACGACACCGCCAATGTAGTCCGGCGGACCGAACTGTTTCAGGTGGTTGACAACTTCCTCGACCTCTTCATCCGAGACAAAGGGCCCGTGGCAGCGGGTAATCTTGGCACCGCCGGCCATGTAAAGCATGTCGCCCTGCCCCAGCAGCTGTTCGGCCCCCATTTCACCCAGAATCGTGCGGCTGTCGACTTTCGACGTCACCTGGAACGAAATCCGCGTTGGGAAGTTCGCCTTGATCGTACCAGTGATCACGTCAACCGAGGGGCGCTGTGTGGCCATGATCAGGTGAATGCCCGAGGCCCGCGCCATCTGCGCCAGACGCTGGATGCAGGCTTCGATTTCCTTTCCCGCCACCATCATCAGGTCGGCCATCTCATCGACGATGACAACGATATAGGGCATCGCTTCGGGCGCGAATTCTTCCGTCTCGAACGTTGGTTCACCGGTTTCATCGTCAAACCCGGTTTGCACCGTGCGGCTGAACATCTCGCCTTTGGCCAGCGCATCCTTCACCCGGCCGTTATAGCCCGCGATGTTGCGGACGCCCATTTTGGACATCTTGCGATAGCGATCTTCCATCTCGCCCACGACCCATTTCAGGGCGACCACCGCTTTTTTCGGGTCGGTCACAACCGGTGAGAGCAGATGCGGGATGCCGTCATAGACCGACAGTTCCAGCATCTTCGGGTCGATCATGATCAGGCGGCATTCATCCGGCGTCAGCTTGTACAGCAGCGACAGGATCATGGTGTTGATCGCCACCGACTTACCGGAACCGGTTGTACCAGCAATCAGTAAGTGAGGCATCTTGGCGAGGTTTGCCACGACGGACTCGCCGCCGATATCCTTGCCCAAGGCCAACGGCAGTGCCTGGTTGCCATCGCCAAAATCGCGGCTGGCCAGGATTTCGCGCAGAACCACCATTTCGCGGTTTTCGTTCGGCAGTTCGATGCCGATCACCGAACGGCCCGGAAGGGTCGAAACCCGCGCTGACAGTGCCGACATCGAACGCGCGATGTCATCGGCCAGGCCGATCACGCGGCTTGCCTTCAGCCCCGGAGCGGGCTCCAGTTCGTACATGGTGACGACCGGGCCGGGGCGAACGCTGACGATCTCACCCTTCACGCCGTAATCATCCAGAACGTTTTCCAGCATCCGCGCGTTTTCTTCCAAGGCTTCATCGCTCAGATGGTGGCGCTGAATGCTGGCCGGATTCGACAAAAGGCCCAGAGGTGGCAGTTCGAAGTCCGAGTGCCGCTCTTCAAAGGATAATGCAGGCTGTGCCTCGGCCTGTGCGCGGCGAGACGGTTGCGGTGTGCGGCGTACCGGTTGCGCGACCACGGGCTTGCGCGGCTCGGCCACCGGGATTTTCATCGCCGGGCGTGGTTGCAAAACAGCTTCTTCGACATCCTCGAATACCTCGTCCTCCAGATCCGGCTCGGGTGCATAGTGGTTCCGCATGGGTTCGGGCGCATTTTCAAACGGCGTGGATTCTTGCCAGTCTGGCATGTCACCCGCTGTTACGGGCGGCTCGGGCGGCAGTCCTGCTGCTGTCACCGGCGGTTCCATTGGCAGGCCATCCGGCTGGCTTGCGTTCAGGATCAGCGGGCCCGGGCGACGGCCACGGCCCTTGGTCAGCGGAAGGTTCGGGTCGGGTTCGGGTGTCAACTCACCGGTGGCCACTTTTCGATTGCGCACAGCGGCCGAGATTTTCGAACGGATGCGATCTTCACCCGGCATTTCGTCGAAACCCGCGATTGGTTCCGGATCGACCAGCTCTGGCTCGGGCATGGGATCGGGGCGCCTGATGAGTGACGGCATGCGCGCCAACAGACCGGACTTGACCGGAGGTTCGGGACTTTCCAGTTCAGGTTCTTCAAAGATTGGATCGGCATAAGCCAGATCATCCTCGAACACGGCCTCGGCCGCTGCGGTTCGCGCAAGTTTGCGCTCTTCCCATTGCGCGCGACGATCTCGTGCCGCCTGCGCAGCCGAGGCTGCACCACGGCCCATCAGGGTCATCAGCATGTCATATGCCATCACAAGCCCCAGCAAGAAGGCCCGGAAACCCCGCTTGACATCGGTTTTGGTGAAACCCAGCACAAAAATACCCAGCGCAATCATCCCGACCGCCATGGCCAGCGACATCAGCTTCACCAGAAAATGTGACGAAATCGGCAACAGCGTCAACAACGCGCCCATGACCGTATCGCCGAACAAACCGCCCAGACCATAACTGTGAGTCGCGCGCCAGTCTGCATCAGGAACGAGGGTTGCGGCATACACCGAGACGACGGCGATCCAGATCGGCGCAAAAATCAGACGCGCAATGGCGCGATCTTCCCCGAAATGGCCCGCAAACCGAAAACCCCAACCGATCAGAACCAATGCGATGCCCCAGCTTCCCCAGCCGACGATCATGAACAAGGGTGCGGCGATCGAGGCCCCAATCCGCCCCATCCAATTTTGCACCGGCGCGTCGGTGGACACCATCCAGTTTGGATCATCGGGCGTGTAGGACCAGATCATCGCGGCCGCAGCCAAACCCAGCAGGATCAGGGCGATGCCGATCAACTCTTTGCTGCGTCGCTCAAGGGCTGCCTGCGTTGTGCTGTCCAGCAATGGATCGCGGTTGCGCGCGTTATATGATGCCATTTTGCCCTCGTACCTCACGAATAGATGCAGTCGCGGAGTGTGATCAGACCACGCTGCAACTCTGTTTTTGGGGCCACCAATGCAGCCCGGATAAATCCTTCGCCCGGGTTCTTTCCCGGATCGCCTTGTGAAAGATATGCGCCCGGCAGGACCCGGACACCGGTTTCCTTCCAGACTTTCAATGCGGTGTCTTCACCATTCTCGACCGGCAGCCACAGAAAGAAACCGGCCTCGGGCGCCATATAGCCTTGCACGCCTGCGAATACCTCATCCGCAATGGCGTACTTTTCCTGATACAGCGCGCGGTTTTCGCGAACGTGTTCCTCATCCGCCCAAACCTTTGCTGCGGCGGCTTGCAAGGGCAGAGGCAGAGGCGACCCGGCATAGGTGCGCAACTGCTTGACCTGTTTGATCGTCTTTGGACCACCGGCGATAAGCCCCGACCGCAAGCCAGCCAGATTCGAGCGTTTGGAGAGTGAGTTGAACAGCGTGATCCGTTCAGGATTAGCACCCAGTTCCTGTGCGACAGTCAGAATACCTGTCGGGGCTTCTTCACGGTAAATCTCGGAATAGCACTCATCCGCAAAAATACGGAAATCGTACTGCTCGGCCAGACGGATCAGGTCGGCCCAGTACTCGCGCGAGGCAACGGCCCCCTGCGGATTGGCGGGTGAACAGATATAGGCCACGGCGGTGCGGTTCAGCACGTCCGCAGGCAGGCCGGCATAGTCCGGCAGATGGCCCGTGGCAGCGGTGGCGGGCACAAAATAAGGCTGCGCGCCGACCGACAGCGAGGCGACCATGTAGACCTGATAAAACGGGTTCGGGCACAGGATGATCGGCTGCTGACCGTTCTTCTGTTCCGGGCACAAAGCCATGGCTGCGTTGTATAGCCCCTCGCGCGTGCCGTTCAGCGCCATCACGTTGGCATCAGGGTCCATCTGAACCCCATATCGCCGCTTGATCCAATCCGTAGTCGCCGTGCGCAGGTCATCCGACCCTTCGTTCGGGGGATATCCCTGGAACCCGGCGGCGTTTTCCATGATGACATCCGTCACCCAAGCCGGAAAATCATGTGTCGGTGCACCAATGGTCATGTGAACGACATCACCGCCCGGCTGGTGGTGATCCAACAGGGCGCGCAGACGCGGGAATGCATAAGCCGGTAGGTTCGAAAACCGCTCGGGGAAAACCATGGTACTGCCTCAATATCGGGGTCATTGGCGCCCCGCTTTTTTGGCAGATTACAGTCCGTGTGCCTCTTCGTCCAGACAAAGAGGTTCCGAATCAGGGGATTGTGGCATTCAGGCCAGCACCGTTTCCGCTGCCGAACCCAGCCGCAACAACGCCTCTTCCGAGCCGGGATAGCCCAGCATCATCAACCCGCAGCCAGGCGTTCCGGTGGGCAGGCTCAGCGCCGCCAGCCCCATCAGATTGCCAATCCGCGTGTTCCGCAGGGCCAGAAGATTCTCGGTTACGTAATAGTCGTGATCGCTGAGCAAGCGCTCCAGATTGGGCGGCAAAATCGGCGCTGTCGGCGCCAGAACCGCGTCAAACCCGGCGGTTGCCGCGTCCCAGGCGCTGCGGCATGCCTTGAGTTTGGCCCAGGCCGCCACATAGTCGGGGCCCGAATAGCCCATGCCAATGCGGAAGCGTTCGAGAATCTCGGGATACATTGCCTCGGGATTGGCTTCGATGACATCGCGCCACAGCCCATAGGCCTCGGTCGTGTATACGATGCTGGTCAACGTCATGGCCTCGTTCAACTCGGGAACTTCCAACGGCACGATCTCGGCCCCCGCGTCGGCAAGTTGGGCAACGGCTTCGTCATATGCCTTGCGCGGTGTGTCACGCAGGTCGTCCTTGGCAATGTTCTGCAAATCGGCAAAACGGCGTCCTTTAAGCGAAGCGCCACGCAGATCAGAAGGTGTTCCCCCCTCGAGCAGAGCCAGCATATGCGCTGCGTCCTCGACCGAACGCGCCACAGGCCCAACCGTGTCGAAACGCAGGCACAGCGGCACCACACCCTCCAGGCTGAGCCGCCCCGCAGTGGTTTTCAGCCCCACCAGATCATTCCAAGCCGCCGGGATACGCACCGAACCGCCCGTGTCCGAGCCGATGCCACACGCTGCCAACCCCCAGGCGACCGAGGCCGCCGCCCCCGAAGATGACCCCCCGGGCACTGCTGCCTCGTCATGAATGCAGGGCGGGGTTTCGGTGATCGGATTCAACCCAAGGCCGGAAAAGGCCAGCTCGCTCATATGCGTCTTGCCCAGGCAAACGGTGCCCATCTGAGTCGCATTGCGCAGCACCAGCGCATCCGCATCCGGCACGCGATCCTTCAGCAGAGCCGAACCCGCCTCGGTCACGGTGCCGGCGGTGTCGAACAGATCTTTCCAACTGATCGGGACCCCGTCCAGCAGCGACCGGCGCAGGCCCAGTTGCGCTCGTTGCCGAGCGGCTTCAGCCTCAGCCCGCGCGCGGTCATGGGTGACGCGGGCATAGATGCGGTCCCGATGCGGATGAGCGTCAATAGCGGACAGGTAGGTTTCCGTCAGTTCGACGGGATCGATCTGACCCATGCCAATGCCACGGCCCAAATCACACGCGGTCATTGTCAACCAATCCTGCATCTTGCCCCTCCGGAATTTTCGGCTTTGGGTGACGGTAGCGACAGGACTGCACATGGACAATCCCGAAAGGGCGCGCATATTGCAGGGCATGACACAGGCTTCTGACATTCTGATCGTGGGCGGCGGGTTGAACGGCCCTGCTTTGGCGCTGGCACTGGCACAAACCGGTCATTCGGTCACGGTGATTGATGCGCTGGCCGAAAAGGTGCGCAAGAACGCGGCATTCGACGGGCGCGCCTATGCGCTGGCTCTGGCCTCACAGCGGTTGTTGGATGCCATCGGCATTTGGGACCGCGTCGCGCAGCACGCCCAACCGATGCTGGAAATCAAGGTCACAGATGGCCATGCCGGAACAGGGCCATCGCCTTTTTTCATGCATTTCGACCATGCCGAAATCGAAGAAGGCCCGATGGGATATATGGTCGAGGATCGCCACCTGCGCCGTGCTTTTCTGGACGCGATGGCCGAAGAACCGCGCATCACCCAGGTAAGCGGCAAATCCGTCGTTTCGCAACAGGCCGACGCGGCCAGCGTGACCGTGACGTTGGATGACGGCACAACCCTGGGCGGCAGCCTGCTGGTTGGCTGTGACGGTCGCCGCAGCGGAACCGCGTCACGGGCCGGCATCAAACGCACCGGTTGGGATTACGGCCAGACGGCATTGGTCTGCGCCATCGAACATGAGCTGCCACATAATGGCGTTGCACATCAGTTTTTCATGCCACCCGGTCCGCTGGCGATTCTGCCGTTGACCGGCAATCGCAGTTCCATCGTCTGGAGCGAACGCACCGACACCGCACAGCACATCAACGCCCTGCCCGAGGACGACTACGTGCAAGTGCTGCGCCCGCGATTTGGCGATTTTCTTGGTGAAATCAGTCTGGCGGGTGATCGTTTCACTTATCCGCTGAACCTGACCATCGCCAATTCCTTCATCAGCGATCGCATGGCGCTGGTCGGGGATGCCGCGCACGGAATGCACCCCATTGCCGGTCAGGGCCTGAACGCTGGCCTGCGCGATGTCGGCGCTCTGGCTGAGGTTCTGACTTTGGCGGGACGGCGCGGCGAGGATATCGGCTCGTTGATGGTACTGGAGCGCTATCAGGAATGGCGCCGTTTCGACACGGCCTCGCTGGCGATGGCGACGGATGTCTTCAACAAGCTGTTTTCCAACGACAACCCGCTGCTGCGGCTTGGACGTGACATTGGCATGGGGGTTGTCGGCGCTTTGCCCGGCCTCCGTCGCGGTTTCGTTCGCGAAGCGGCCGGGCTGACCGGTGATCTGCCCAAGCTGTTGCAAGGGCGCCCGATTTAATCCAGCTGCCGGGCCTCATCGACCAGCATGACCGGAATGCCGTTGCGGATGGGAAAAGCCAAACCCGCCGCTTTTGAAACAAGCTCTCGCTTTTCGGCGTCATAGTGCAGGGTCGTATGTGTCTTCGGGCAGATCATCGCCTCGAGCATGTGGCGATCAAAGGCGTGTTCAGGGTCGGTCATTGCAGTTTTTCCTCGTTTGATCCGCCGCGCAAGGCGAATTCAATCAGCGTCACCAACGTTTCGCGCCGGGTGCGCAGGCAGGGGGCTTCCAGCAGGGCCTGTTTGTCCTCGGGGTCGAAATCCAGAAGCATCGACAGGGAATTCACCAAAAGCTCATCCTCTGCGTCCTTGAGCGAATCCCAGTCGGTGGACAATTGACGGGATGAAAAGAAACGCTCCAACAGTGTCAGGAACGCGTTGCGGTCAAACCCGTTGTCTTTCTCGGCCTTTCCCAGATCACGGTCGAACCCGTCCCACGAGACCGCGCACCTCCGGTAGGGCGTGAACGAATCCAGCTCTGACATGACCCTGAACCGGGATATACCGGTCAACGTGATCAGGTACCGGCCATCTTCGGTTTCCGAAAACTGCGTCACCCGCCCTGCGCATCCAATACGGTGCAACTTGTCTTCGTCATTGACCGAAGGATTTGGCTGAACCATTGCGATCAACCGTTCCTTGGTTTTCAGCGCGTCGTCCAGCATCTGAAGATAGCGAGGCTCGAATATGTGAAGCGGCAAGCGCGAACGCGGGAGCAGCAGCGCCCCGGGCAAGGGAAAAACTGATACCGTTTCCGGCAGGTCGGCGGGATGCATCATGTACCCGACTCTAGCTCTGATGAGAGATTAGGCAAATATCATAGAACTGAGTTTGCGACGTCCGTTCAGAACAATCGGGTCATTGGGCTTGAGCGCATCGAAGATGGTGAAAAGCTGTGTCTTGGCTGCGCCTTCATTCCATTCACGATCCCGGCGGAACAGTTCCAGCAATTGTGCCACGGCTTCTTCCACATTGCCGTTCGCATGCAGCGCCTGCGCCAGATCAAAGCGGGCCTGATGGTTGTCCGGATCCGCCTCGACTGCTGCCGTCAGCTCGGCGACGGGGCCGGCATCTGCCGCCTGCTTGGCGAGCTCCAGCTGCGCATGTGCGGCCTCCAGCTCGGCCGATGTGGAGATCTCGGCCGGAGCGCCGTTCAGGATCGCTTCTGCCTGCTCCAGATCACCGGTGGCGATATGCGCCCGCACAAGCCCACCGTACGCCGCGGCGTGGTTCGGATCTTCGCCCAGAATTGCGGCAAAGGTCTGAGCCGCGTCCGCAGCCGCGCCTTCGGCAAGCATTTCCTCGGCAGCCTGCACGGCATCATCCAGTTGGCCCCCCGGGCTTTCACCACCAGCGGCTTCGATCACACGGTCGACGAAAGCCTTGATCTCGGATCCCGGCAACGCGCCTTGAAACCCGTCCACAGGCTGGCCCTTGAAAAAGGCATAGACGGTCGGGATCGACTGGATGCGCATTTGCGCGGCAATTGTCTGCGCCTCATCGACATTGATCTTGACCATCTTCACCGCGCCTTTCGCGGCTGTCACGGCCTCTTCCAGCATCGGCCCAAGGGTTTTGCACGGGCCACACCAAGGTGCCCAGAAATCGACGATCACAGGTGTTTCCTGCGAGGTTTCGACCACATCGGCCATGAAAGTGGCCTCGGTCCCGTCTTTGATCAGATCGGTTGCTGGGGCGTTTCCGCCGTTCAGAAGGTCCATGGCAATCACTCTTTCGTTCGAACTTGCGCCCTATATGCAGCCGCTTGCCGCGGAAACCAAGGGCTGAGTTGCGGATCAGACGTCGAAACTGGCAAAGACCGGAGCGTGATCGCTGGGTTTTTCCCATCCACGGGCGTCCCGCAGAATACGGCTGGAATGGCCCGCGTTCGAGATATCGGCCGTCGCCCAGATATGGTCCAGCCGGCGCCCCTTGTCCGCCGCATCCCAGTCCCGGGCGCGATAGGACCACCAGCTGTAAAGCTGCCCTTCCGGGATGTCCTGACGGGTGATATCGACCCAGCCACCTGCTTCCTGTGTCTCGGCCAGATGCTCGACCTCGATGGGCGTGTGCGAGACGACCTTCAGCAGTTGTTTGTGTGACCACACATCATCCTCACGCGGAGCGATGTTCAGGTCGCCGACAAGGATGGATTTAGCCGGCTTTTCCGCACGGAACCAATCGCGCATATCAGTGAGATAGTCGAGCTTCTGGCCGAATTTCTCATTTACGTTCCGGTCCGGCACGTCGCCGCCCGCCGGGACATAGAAATTGTGGATCGTGACACCATTTTCCAACCGCCCGGCAATATGGCGGGCATGTCCGAGACCCGCGAAATCCCTGTCGCCCACCTCTTCCATCGGCAGGCGCGACAGGATGGCGACACCGTTGTAACCCTTTTGCCCGCGCGCGATCATGTGGGTGTAGCCCAGTTCGGCAAACCCTTCGGTCGGGATCTTCTCAACCGGTGACTTGCACTCTTGCAGGCACAATACATCAGGGGCTTCTTCTTGCAGCAATTTCAGCACGATAGGCTCGCGCAGGCGAACAGAATTGATGTTCCATGTGGCAAGGGTGAAAGGCATGTCGGGGATTCCTTTGTCGCGATTGGCGCAGGTTAGCGTGGCACAACGCCAGTTGCCACGAGAAAAGGCGGCCCGATGCCAGGACCACAGGCCGGCAGTTAGGCGGGCGTCACGTTCGTGCTTTCCCTTGCCCTGATATCTCGCCTGATGCAGACTTGTCTGCAAATGAGGAATGTCTGTTTCACCGCTGGGTCTGTTCGCGAACAGACCGGCCCGGCACCATGCATTGGGAGGAGTGTGTCATGGCATCCGAGACCGCAGGCTCCACGCCACCGGAGAATCTGACGCCGCAGCAGCGGGACATGCCGCAGGTCAACAGGATCACGACGGATGACATCAGGGCGTCGCTGAAAGCCGGGTTTTCCGACTTTCTGGCCCGCCCTGTCCTGAGCGGCTTTTTCGGTCTGTTCTATGCAGTATTCGGAATTCTGCTGGTTTGGGCTCTGATCTGGCTTGGCCAGATCTGGATGATCATTCCCGCCATTGTCGGCTTTCCGCTGGTCGCACCTTTTGCCGCCGCCGGGCTTTATGAAATGTCGCGCCGCTTGCAGCAAGGCGAAAGCTTTGGCTGGGCTGAAATCCTCAGCGTCATGGCCAATCAACGCAAACGCGAATTGGGGTGGATGGCCTTTGTCACACTTTTCATTTTCTGGGTGTGGATCTACCAGGTCCGGCTTTGGCTGGCGATCATCCTCCAGAACGCATCCTTCTCGGATTTCGACGGGTTTTTGAACACCGTTTTCTTCACGCCGCAGGGTTGGATCTTCCTTGCCGTAGGCACCTGTGTCGGCGCGTTCCTGTCGGCCGTGCTGTTTTCGGTGACCGTCGTCGCCATGCCCTTGCTTTTGGACCGGGAAACCAACTTCATCTCTGCCATGTTGACCTCTTTGCGCGTCGTGTCCGAAAGCCCGGCGGTCATGCTCAGCTGGGCGGCGATCATCTCGGTCACCATACTGTTGTCGCTGGTTCCAGCGTTTCTGGGCCTGATCTTTACCCTTCCGATCCTTGGTCACACCACGTGGCACCTTTACCAGCGCGCCGTTGCCCCGGCGGAAGGGTGAACGCGGCAGAACTCACCTCCATCATTGGTCGAATATCGGTCAGTGCTGCTGTCTGCCTTCTGTGGAAACCACCCCTCAGCAGCGAAAAAAAGCCGGGCCATTCGGCCCGGCAGTCCAACAGGGAGGTACATGTCATAACCCGGACATGCACGGGTTGGGAGTAACCTAATTATGAGTGCAGAGTATCACTTTGATCCACATCAATCCACAACCAGTTAAGACACGAGCCTATATCCACCCGATTCTGTGACCAAAAGGCGCGCATTGGACGGATCGGGCTCGATCTTCTGACGCAGGCGATAGATGTGGGTTTCCAGCGTGTGGGTCGTGACCCCGGCATTGTATCCCCACACTTCGTGCAACAGCACATCCCGTGCCACGACACCGTCGGTTGATCGGTACAGGAACTTGAGGATGTTGGTTTCTTTCTCGGTCAGACGGATCTTGCGGTCTTCTTCCGTGATCAGCATCTTCATCGCCGGCTTGAACGTATAGGGGCCAAGAACAAATACCGCGTCCTCGGATTGTTCGTGCTGCCGCAGCTGAGCGCGGATCCGGGCCAGCAATACCGGAAATTTGAACGGTTTGGAGACATAGTCATTCGCGCCGGCGTCCAGGCCCAGGATCGTATCGGCATCGCTGTCATGACCGGTCAGCATCAGAATCGGGCTTTTGACGCCCTGTTTGCGCATCAGGCGGCACAGTTCCCGCCCGTCGGTATCCGGCAAACCCACATCAAGAATAACCAGATCATAGATCGCTTCGCGTGCGCGCTCCATCGCGGACTGGCCGTCTGACGCTTCGAAAACGTCAAAGTCTTCGGTCATGACAAGTTGCTCGCTGAGCGCCTCGCGCAGATCCTCGTCATCGTCCACCAACAGGATTTTCTTGAGTTGAGCCATTTCCCGATCCTCCAAACGCTTTTCCATCACTTGCGCGCGGAATATGCAATCAACAAGATTTGCTGCAACGGTTTCACGCCTTCGTGTCAGAGTTGGCAGAAATGTTTCACATTTCCTTTCGAAACAGCTAGGAGAAGGGCTGAGCGTTATAGGGTAACATAGATGAGCCTCATCCCCGATATCACCGAACTTCTTGCCCGGGCCCGGGCCGATCTGCGCATGGGCGTTCCAGTGGTGCTGACCGATGACAGCGGCTTTAGCGTTGTGGCGATCTCTGCGGAAACGCTCAACCCGCAACGCCTGGCCGATCTGAAAAAGCTCGGAGACCCGGTGGTGGCCATTACCGGGCGGCGGGCCGAAACACTCAAGGCGCGGGCCTATGACGGCGATCTCGCGCGCGTTTCGATTCCCGCCGATGCAGATATCACTTGGGTGCAGGCGGTTGCTGATCCCTCTGACGATCTGAACGCGCCGATGAAAGGTCCGTTGATGACCGAGCGCCATGGCAACGCCAATTTGCACCGCATCGCGATTGCGTTGGCCAAGTCCGCGCGCATTCTTCCCGCCGCGGTCGTCGTGCCGGTCGAAGACGGTCGGGCCTTTGCCGTATCGCACGGCCTGACCTGCATTGACCACACGCGCGCCGCCCCGCATCTGGCGGACCGCAGCGCCCTGCATGAGGTGGTTGCCGCGCGTCTTCCGATGGAAGTATCCGAGGCCGGCCGCCTGCATGTTTTCCGCCCCGAAGATGGCGGAGAAGAACATTACGCAGTCGAAATAGGCCGCCCGGATCGGGACAAACCAGTGCTGGCACGATTGCATTCCGCCTGTTTCACGGGCGATCTGATGGGCAGCCTGAAATGCGATTGCGGTCCGCAATTGCGGGGCGCGCTGGCACAAATGGGGGCCGAAGGGGCTGGCGTTCTTCTGTATCTGAACCAGGAAGGGCGTGGTATCGGGCTGGCCAACAAGATGCGTGCCTATTTTCTTCAAGATCAGGGTTTTGACACGGTAGAAGCAAACCACAGGCTGGGTTTCGAGGATGATGAGCGCGACTTCCGACTCGGGTCGGATATCCTGAAATCTCTGGGTTTCAACTCGGTGCGCCTGCTGACCAACAACCCTGCCAAGATCTCGATGATGGAACGCACGGGGATCGCCGTGACCGAGCGCGTTCCTTTGAAAGTGGGTGAAACCGCGCACAACCGGGGATACCTGGCCACGAAAGCCGCGAAATCCGGGCACCTGTTGTGACCCCAGACGATCTTGTGCTCACCCCGCGTGGCGTTCGCTTTCTTGGCAGGACGTTCCCCTGTTCGGTTGGCAAAGGCGGATTGAGCAACACGAAACACGAGGGTGATGGGGCGACGCCTACCGGATGCCATCGAATCGTCGGCTTGCTCTACCGGCCCGACCGGCTGGTCGCCCCCAACTTCTGGGCAATCCCGATTGGGCCGCAGGACTTGTGGTCGGATGACGTCGAGGACAGCCACTACAATCACATGGTGCCGGCCCCTTATGAGTTCAGTCATGAAAAACTGCGCCGGGCTGATCCGCTTTACGATCTGGTCCTGTTGACCGACTGGAACTGGCCGAATGCCGTTCCCGGCAAGGGATCGGCTATTTTTTTGCACCAGTGGCGCAGGCCCGGCTACCCCACCGAGGGCTGCATTGCCTTCCGTCGGGACCATCTGCACTGGATTGCAGGGCGAATTGCCCTTGGAACGCGCCTAATCATCCCTGAGGTTTGACCCGCTCGCCAAAAATGGCCGACCCGATACGAACATGGGTCGCGCCCAAGGCGATGGCCTGCTCGAAATCACCGCTCATCCCCATCGACAACCCCTCAAGCCCGTTGCGTGCGGCGATCTTGGCCAAGAGGGCGAAATGCAAAGTGGGTTCTTCATCGACCGGCGGGATGCACATCAACCCGCGCACCGGCAGGTCCAGCGATCGGCATTCCGCGATAAACCCGTCCGCATCCGCAGGAAGAACGCCTGCCTTCTGCGCTTCTTCACCCGTATTGACCTGAATGAACAGGTCGGGGCAGTGTCCCACCTCTTGCGCCAGCCGCGCCAGGGTTTTGGCCAGTTTGGGGCGGTCGACCGAATGGATCGCATTGCACAGTTCCATCGCCTGCCTGGCCTTGTTGGTCTGCAACGGGCCGATGAGATGCAGATCGACGGCATCGAATTGCTCTTTGAAAGCGGGCCATTTGCTGGCCGCCTCCTGTACGCGATTCTCACCAAAACACCTGTGGCCCTGCTTCAGTACCGCCTGAACCCGCTCATTCGGTTGTACTTTGGATACCGCGATCAGTCTGACGGAACCGGCAGGGCGGTCCGATCTGGCTTCGGCATTTGCAATGCGTGAGGTGATTTCTTGCAACGACATGGGGCCCTCAATCTGTCTTTGGCGCAGAAAAACACCAAGTCGGCACAAAAGAAAAGGGCGAGTCCGAAGACCCGCCCTTAAACCTTACGGTTCAGATCAGCTTAGAAGTTGAACTGAGCACCGAAGTCGGCACGGATTGTGTCGCTTGCGCAGCTGTCACAATCGTCACGGCCGATACCACCGCGCAGCGATGCACCGCCACCCAGGTCGTAGATCGCACCGATAGCAACCTGCTGAGTGTCAGCAGAGGCGTTACCGTCACCGTAGGTGAACAGCAGGGTGGTTGCAGCGCCCAGGTTGTAGGCAGCCGACAGACCCCATGCAGTACCGTCGGTCGCAGCAACTTTGGTTGCGTCGTCCGCGACAAACAGAGTACCCGAGAAGTCACCCCATTCGCCACCAAGGGTCAGAACGGTCAGGCTCGGATCGCTGCCTGCACCTGCGTCGGTCTGACCATAGGCCAGAGCGGCAGTGATGTTGTTGAAGGTGTAGGTTGCGCTGATGTCCCAGCGGTCTGCATCGGTGAAGGTTGCCGGACCGGTCGGAAGGCCACCAGGAGTTGCAGGAACTGTAGCCAGTGTCGCTTGGTCGTACGAAGCGCCAAACGAGAAGTCGCCTACAGAGTACTGGAAGAACACAGCGTTCGAACCCGAACCGGTCGACGAGTATGCCAGGAAGCTATAGTCAACACCCGAGTACTGACCTGCGAACAGTTCCAGACCTACTTCGTTACCGTAGTAGTTTGCCAGGTTGTCAAACGAGCCAGCAACGTTGCCCGCGTCAACACGCAGACCACCGTAGATGACCGAGAAGCGCGCGCCGTTCAGGCCGGCCGAGTTTGCTTCACCGTTGTTGTTTTCGTCGGCTTGCAGACGAACACGGCCTTCAAAGCGAACGCCGCCGTCGGTTTCTACGATGCCGTCGATGTTCAGACGGAAACGCGAGACCAGGATAACGTCGTCGGTTTGAGTCGCAACGCTTGCGTTCGAAGTCTGAGTAACGACTGCGGTGCCGCCACCAGCAGTGCTAACAGTGGTTGGTGTGGTGCGAACAACGTCGTAGCTGCCTGTACGGTCTTCAACGTAGCCAATACCAAAACGGCCGTAACCGCTGAAGTTAACTTCAGCTGCTGCAACGCCTGCGGTCGCGATCAGCGCCGTCGATGCGAAGAGAACTTTTTTCATCTTGTTTCCCTCGGTTTCATTCAAAAGAGTTATCTACTCGACACATGCCTCGGCATATGTCTCAGCACGGACACCGTTTCGCTCTTTTTGCCCCCATTGCGCAAGCTTGGCATAAACCCGGTCACGTCATTGGGGTCAGATTGGTGCAAGGATGCCACAGTTCGTTTTTGCCCGGATCAGGCTGACACGCTTACATTTCAGAAGAATAGGCTTGTTGCAGCGAGGGTCCTTGGCTAGGAGTATGCCCTGAATACTGCACAACAAGTGAAACAGGACCTGCTGACAATGCGCCTGCCTACGATTTTGGGATTAATCATGCTGACCACCACTATTGCGGCATGCGGGCAGAATCGAAGCACTTCGACTTATTCCCCCAATCCCGCCAGCGGTAATTCCGATGAACGCGAGTTGAACGACCCTGAACGTACCACGCTTTGGGACATTTTCGATCGCAGCACGGCCGAGCAGACCACCAATGTAAACCGGTACTTGTGGGCAGCTTCTCTGGACATATTGAACTTCTTGCCTGTGCAGGAGGTCGATCCGTTTACCGGAGTGATCGTAACGGGTTACGGCACTCCTCCGGGCGGAGGACGGTCATACAGGGCGACCGTACACATCAGTGATCCGGCGCTTGCGGCGCGGTCTTTGTCCGTCGCCCTGCAATCCAGCGGAGGCGCCCCGGTAAGCGCGGCAACAACCCGCGCGGTGGAGGATGCGATTCTGTCCCGCGCGCGTCAGCTGCGTATCGCGGACAACAAGTTCTAGCACTCCGCCGAAAATCACACTAATACCACGCCGGGTTCCTACCCGGCGTTTTCATTCACGAAGGACCGCACAATGTCGCGCTATTCGGCCACCGAAATCGAAGCAAAATGGCAAGAAGCCTGGGACAAGGCAGGTATCTTCACCGCCAACCACAAGGCGGACAAGCCGAAATACTATGTGCTTGAGATGTTCCCCTACCCGTCCGGCCGAATCCATATGGGGCATGTGCGCAACTATACGATGGGCGACGTCATCGCGCGGCACAAGCTGGCCACCGGGCACAATGTTCTGCACCCCATGGGCTGGGACGCGTTCGGAATGCCGGCGGAAAACGCTGCCATGGCGATCGGCGGCCACCCCAAAGAGTGGACTTACGGCAATATCGCCGACATGCGCGCCCAGATGAAGCCGCTGGGCCTGTCGATCGACTGGTCCCGTGAATTCGCCACATGTGATCCGGAATACTATGGCCAGCAGCAGGCGCTGTTCCTCGACATGCTCGAGGCCGGGCTGGTCTATCGCAAGAACGCCGTGGTCAACTGGGATCCGGTGGACATGACCGTTCTGGCCAATGAACAGGTGGAAAACGGGCGCGGCTGGCGCTCGGGTGCGCTGGTGGAACGGCGCGAGCTGACGCAGTGGTTCTTCAAGATCTCGGATTATTCCGAAGAACTGCTGAACGCTCTGGACACGCTGGAAAACTGGCCCGCCAAGGTTCGGCTGATGCAGGAAAACTGGATCGGCAAGTCGCGCGGCCTGCAATTCGGGTTCGAACGCACCGATGGTGGGGAACCGATCACTGTCTACACGACGCGCCCCGACACGCTGCTGGGCGCGTCCTTCGTGGGGATTTCGCCCGATCACCCGATCGCCAAACAGCTTGAGGCCGAAAACCCGGAAGTCGCTGAATTCGTTGCCGAATGCCGCAAGGGCGGCACCACAGAAGAGGCCATCGAAACTGGCGAAAAGCTGGGTTTCGATACCGGCATCCGCGTCAAGCACCCGCTGGACCCGAACTGGGAACTGCCTGTCTGGATCGCCAATTTCATCCTGATGGATTACGGCACCGGTGCGATCTTCGCCTGCCCGGCCCATGACCAGCGCGACCTTGATTTCTGCCGCAAATACGATCTGCCGGTGATCGATACGTTCTTTGCGCTGGACGACGACACGCCGGTCGACAAGATCGCCTTTGTCCCGCCAAAGACCGAGAAAGTCCGCTGGGTGAACCATTTCGCAGGCTTGACCGAAGCAACCGGAGAAGAAGCGATCAACACCACCATCGATTTCGCCGAAAAAGCCGGTTGGGGCGAAGGGGTCACGAAATATCGCCTGCGAGACTGGGGCTTGAGCCGTCAGCGCTATTGGGGTTGTCCGATTCCTGTCGTTCACTGCGAAAGCTGTGGTGTGGTCCCTGAAAAGAAAGAGAACCTTCCGGTTCGCCTGCCCGATGATGTCACCTTCGACAAACCGGGCAACCCGCTGGACCGCCACCCGACCTGGCGCGACTGCGCCTGCCCAAACTGTGGCGCCCCTGCCAAGCGCGAGACCGACACGATGGACACATTCGTGGATTCGTCATGGTATTTCGCCCGGTTCACCGCTCCGCGCGCGGAAACGCCCACCGATCTGGCCGAGGCGGAATACTGGATGAATGTAGACCAGTATATCGGCGGGATCGAACACGCGATTCTGCACCTGCTGTATTCGCGGTTCTTCGCCCGCGCGATGAACATCACCGGGCATTTGCCGGACAAAGCCATCGAACCCTTCGACGCGCTGTTCACGCAGGGCATGGTGACGCACGAGATCTACCAGACCCGCGATGCCAACGGTCGTCCGGTCTTTCACCTGCCCGAGGAGGTCACAGACGGAAAACTGGCTGACGGCACACAGGTCGAGATCATCCCATCGGCCAAAATGTCAAAGTCCAAGAAGAACGTTGTCGACCCGGTCAGCATCATCTCGGCCTTCGGCGCCGATACCGCGCGCTGGTTCGTGCTGTCCGATTCGCCACCCGAACGGGACGTGGAATGGACGGCTGCGGGGGCCGAGGCCGCGTACAAGCATCTCAACCGTGTCTGGAATCTCTGCGACAAGATCGGCGCCATGGACCCGAACGCCACGGGTGAAGGCGATGAGGAACTGCTGCGCGAGATGCACAAAACCATCCGCGATGTGACATTGGGTGTTGAAAGCTTTGGCTTCAACGCGGCCATCGCCAAGCTTTATGCCTTCACCAACACGCTGGCGAAATCCAAGGCAGGTGCTGCGGCCCAAAAGCAGGCCATCAAAACGCTGGCACAGCTGATGTCGCCGATGACACCACATCTGGCGGAAGATATTTGGGCCCATCAGGGCGGCGAAGGCCTTGTGGCCGTTGCGCCATGGCCCGTCGCCGACGAGGCAATGCTGGTTGATGACACTGTCACCTTGCCGATTCAGATCAACGGCAAGCGTCGCGCGGAAATCAGCGTGGCCAAGGATCTGGACAAAGCCGAGGTTGAAAAAATTGCGCTCAGCACCGAAGCTGTTCAAAAGGCGCTGGAAGGGAATGCGCCGAAGAAAGTGATCGTCGTTCCGGGCCGGATTGTGAATGTTGTCGTTTGATCGCAGAACGTTTTTGCTGATGCCGCTGGCGCTGGCCGCCTGCGGCTTTGAGCCCGTCTATGCACCTGGCGGATCGGGTTCGGCCTTGTATGGCCGCGTCGAGGTGTCGGCGCCCAACACCGTGGAAAGCTATTTGCTGGTCCAAAATCTGGAACAACAACTGGGGCGAAGCGCCGGGTCGGTGAACGATTACAAGCTGGATGTTCAGGTTTCGACCGTAACGCGTGGCGCAGCAATCACCACCACAAACGAAACGCAGCGCTACACCATCGACGGAAGCGCACAATACAACCTGCGGTCCAACGCAACCGGTCAGATCATCGCCTCGGGCTCGGTGGCGGATTTTGTGTCATATTCTGCCGCAGGATCGACCGTTTCCACATTGGCGGATGAGCGCGATGCCAAGAGACGGCTGATGATGATTCTGTCGGGTCAGATCATGAACCGACTTTACGCCACACCGGATCTGGCCGCATGAAGCTGAGCCCGCGCGAGGCTGAGGGGTATTTTGCCAAGCCGGACGCGGACAAGACCGGGCTGCTTATCTATGGCGCGGATGCGATGCGGGTTGCGCTTAAGCGGCAGCAGGTGCTGGCCGCTCTGCTTGGCCCCCAAGCCGAAGAAGAAATGCGCCTGACCCGCATGCCCGGTGGCGATCTGCGTGGTGATCCCGCCCTGCTGCTGGACGCGGTCAAGGCGGTCGGCTTCTTTCCCGGTCCACGTGCCGTTTTCGTGGAAGACGCAACCGAAACCGCGGCGTCGGCAATTCTGGCCGCGCTCGAAGATTGGGCCCCCGGAGACGCCCAGATCATCGTGACCGCGGGGCAATTGAAACCCAGCTCGAAAATCCGCAAGGCGTTCGAAGGCCACCCTGCCGCCTATGCCGTCGGCATTTATGACGACCCGCCCTCACGCGCCGAAGTGGAACGGGTTCTTGCCGAGTCGGGTATGAAAAACGTGCCCCGAGATGTCATGTCTGCAATCAGCGAATTGGCAGTAAGCCTCAGCCCCGGTGATTTCGCCCAAACGATTGAAAAACTGTCTCTTTACAAACGCGGTGACAGCACTGATTTGACAATCGAAGATATCGAGGCCTGCGCCCCGCGCTCGACCGAGGCGGCGCTGGATGATGTTCTCAACGTCGTTGCCGAAGGCCGCGCCGGTGAGATCGGGCCTCTGATCCGGAGGTTGCAGGCGCAGGGCACCAATGGCGTGACTCTGTGCATCGGAGCGATGCGGCATTTTCGGACACTCTATGCCTGCGCTTCTGATCCCGGTGGTGCTGCGCAGGGCATCGGCAAGCTGCGTCCGCCGGTTTACGGCAAACGGCGTGACCGTATCCTGCGGCAGGCACAAGGTTGGGGTGCGGCCAAGCTGCAAACCGCGCTTACGGTTCTGACCGATACGGATTTGGCGCTGCGGTCTGCGGGGCAGACAGCCCCCGCAATGGCGCTGGTGGAACGCGCGATGATCCGTTTGGCGATGTTGGCGCGATCCCGCTAGGTCAATCAGCCTTTTCCAGCCAGTCGGCGGCAGACCGACCGGCCCAGCGCCCGGTCGCCAGGCAAGCCGTAAGCAGATAGCCCCCGGTCGGGGCCTCCCAATCCAGCATTTCCCCGGCGCAGAACACACCCGGCAGGGCTGTCAGCATCAGCCCGTCATCCAGCGCTGTCCGTTTGATACCACCTGCGGTCGAAATGGCTTCGTCCATCGGGCGAAGGCCGGCATGCCGGATAGGCAGCTTTTTCAACATGCTCACCTGCACGGATTGAGAGTGTCCGCCGCGTTTTGCCATTTCATGAAACAGGGCGATTTTCTGAGCAGACAAGTTCAGCGATTTTCTCATCCACTGGGACAGCGTTGTTTTCGACCGTTTCGCGGACAACCGCGCCAGCAGAGCCTGTTGGTCCAGATCAGGCGTCAGATCAGCAAACAATGGCTGCCCCGCGCGCAACGCCGGTGTCAGCGAGTACAGCCCTCCGCCTTCCAGACCGGTTCTGGAAATCGCAGCCTCTCCTCGGCTTTCCAAATCGCCTGCCATCCATCGGATCGATTTCAATGCGGCCCCGAAATGGGGCTGCATATGTGGGCTCCAATCAACGGAAATGGCTGAGTTCGCGGGTTCAAAGGGTGCTAAAGCCACGTCTTTTCCGGCCAATATCTGCGCCCAGTGACCGTCCGAGCCAAGGCGGGCCCAGCTTGCACCGCCCAGTGCCAGCACGGTGACATCCGTCGAAACACTGCGCCGCCCGTCCGGAGTGTCGAACACCGGCGCATCACTTTCCCAGCCAGTCCAACGCCAGCGGGTCCTGATCTCGACCCCGGCCTTGTCCAATCGTGCCAACCAGGCCCGCAACAAGGGCGAGGCCTTCATTGCTTCGGGAAACACGCGCCCCGTCGAGCCGACAAACAACGTCTGCCCCAACCCGCGCGCCCAGTGCTGAACAGCTTCGGCATCAAATTCAGACATGATCGGACGCAACCAATCTGCCGCTTCACCATAGGCGCGGATCAGGTCGTCAAGCGGCTCGTCCTTGGTCAGGTTCAGCCCCGATTTCCCGGCCATCAGGAGCTTGCGCGCGACCGAAGGTTTGGCCTCGGCCACCAACACGGAATGCCCGGCTGCGGCCAGCTGTTCGGCCGCCATCAACCCGGCGGGGCCTGCTCCGATCACCACTGCATGCGCCATTCGCACCCTCTTGCCTTCGCCCGTCACAGGCGCAAGTTTCACATCATCATGACGAACAGCGATCCGATCTGCCCGCTTTGCGGCCGCCCGATCCCCAATGGGGGTGGCAGCCTGCATCATCTGATCCCAAAACTCAAAGGAGGCAAGGGCGGACCTACCGTTCTGCTGCATCAGATCTGCCACAAAGAGGTGCACGCCACCCTGACCGAAGCCGAACTGGCACGCAGTTTCAACACGGTCGAGGCCCTGCGTGCGCATCCAAGGCTCGAGAAATTTTTGACTTGGGTCCGCAAACGTCCACCCGGGTTTCGTTCGAAAGTTCCGGGCAAGCGGCGCGGGCGCTGATCAACCTGGCAGGATCTGGCCGCCGACAATATCTGTGAGAGGTTCGGACAGGCCTTCGATCTCGATACCCTGAAAGTCCGGCACATGGGCGAATTGTGCGCCCGCAACATGCTGGAATTCCAACGTCGTATAGGCGCGTTTCCACAGCCATTCGCGGTTTTCAACAGCCCAAAGTTCAGAATTGGGCGGGGTTTCGTTGGTAAAGGCATAGAAATGCAGGTCAAAGCCGTAAGGGGCGACCTCCTGCATTGACAGCAACGACATGCCCCGGGCGCGCCAGAACGCGTCTTCGGAGGCAATATCGCCGGTTCGAAGGGTAATCTGACCGATCCGAGCCTGCGCAAAAGGCGCGTCGGGGTCCGCTGCATACGGCGGCCGGTTGCCTTCGAAATCATGTTGCAGCAGTTCGATGACGAACCCTTCGGGATCCGCAAGATGGCACATATAGCCGATGTCCAGAAACTGGTTCGGCGTGCTCACTGGTACGTCGAACCTGCGCAGATGAGCCGCAGCAAGATCGACATCCGGAACGGTGATTCCTATCTTCCAGTACCGCTGCCCCTTGTCATGGGTGTACCCTCCTCCACCCGGCAGCAACAAAATATCTGCGTCTGCACCGTCATAGCCGACACGGTAGCCGGTTTCTGCTGGGCCGACGGACATGCCCAGAATGTCGCGATAAAACGCGGCCAGCCGATCCGGGTCGGCGACCCGCAGGCGCAGTGCAGACAGCCTCATGAGCACAACCTTGCGATTCCCGCCGCGATCTCGGGGTCGGCGTTCACGCTGTCGGCCACCAGATCGCGTGCGGTTTGCATCAGGTGATCGGGATCCACAATTCGGTCCACGAGGCCAAATTCATACGCCTCCTGCGCGGTGATTTTCTGACCCGCCAAAAGGATCAACTTGGCCCTTGCCGGTCCGACCAGAGCCGCCAGCCGCGCGGGGTCGGACGGTTGTGGCAGAAACCCCAGCTTCATCACCGGATAGAAGAACTTGGCCGACGGCACGGCAATGCGCAGATCACAGGCCAGCGCCATACCGTTGGCCCCGCCTGCCAAAGTGCCGTTCAGTGCGGCAACGGTCAGACAGGGCAACGCGGCAATGGCGCCGGACAGCCTTTCCCAGACATCCGATTTGGCCAGACCGGCGCGCGCTTCGTCCAGATCTGCCCCAGCGCTGAACACTTTGCCCGCGCCGGTCAGGATCAACGCCTTGGCCTCTGTCGCGGATTCGGCGATCTCGGCCAGTTCCGCCAGCATGGCCCCGGTCAGGGCGTTCGCCTTGCCGGGATTGTTGATCGTGACGGTCCACAGGCCGCCTTCTTTGGTCAAATCGATCATATCAGCCCGGCCCGTTTGCGAATGTCTTCAAGCCGCAGCGAAATTTCAGTGCCAAGGAATTCATCGGCATCATCCGAGCACATCCACAACAGCGCCTGTGCGGGCCAGTCCGCGGGGATATGCACATCCCAGTCCAGCTGACTGACTGGATTTATGCCGCTGGCCTTGATCGACCGCTGCATATCGGTGGCCACCGTCCCCGGTGACAGGCCCATGGCGCGAATACCATTATGGGCTTCTTCCAGATGCAGACATTCCGTGAGCATCTTGGCCCCGGCCTTCGAGGCGCAATAATGGCTCCAGGCTTCGACCGGGTTCGATGCTGCACCGGACGAGATCGTCAGAATGCTCCCTCCTCCCGCAGCCCGCATCACCGGCAACGCCGCGCGCATCCCGTAGAAAATACCTTTCAGGTTGATGTCGATGGCCTTGCTCCACGCCTCGGTGTCAGCATTCGAGAGATGAAAGATCGGATCGATCACACCCGCGTTGCCGATCAGAACATCCAACCCACCGAACCGGTCCACGCATGTGGCCACGGCTTGTTCCACCTGCGCGAAATCGCTGACGTCACAGGCCAATGCGATGGCCTGATCGCCCAATGCGGCCGCCAGAGCGTCAATCTGGTCCTTGCTGCGAGCCACCAATGCGACATTGGCGCCGGCTGCGGCAAAAACGCGCCCTGCCTCGGCCCCAATTCCTCGGCTGGCCCCGGTTATGAGAACAGTTTTTCCCTGCATTTGCCCTTCCTCACGCATTGTAATCTCTGTCGGCTACAGCCGTAGCGCGTAAACGGGGAAAGGGTCCAGCCCTTGCCCCCTTGACGATACCCGCCACAAAACCGACCATGCGCCACAAATTGATCAAGAAGGGTTACCTTATGTCCGTTTTCCTTCGCCGCAGCTGCGGCGCTGCCCTGGCTTATGCCGTTGCCACCCAAGGGGCGTTTGCCGATCTGTCGGCCGATGACGTCTGGTCCGATTGGCAGAGCTATTTCACCTCGATGGGTTACACCGTCACAGGAGACGAAAGCACCTCGGGCGACGTCACCACGATTTCCAACATAACACTTTCAGTGGCCCTTCCCGAAGAGGACGGACGGTTTCAGATGGTCATGCCGGAAATGACACTGACCGAAAATGGTGACGGGACCGTTACCATTGACCTGCCGGAAAGCTTTCCCATGGAAATCACCGGTCAGGCCGAAGACGAAAACTTCGCAGCCACTGTCACCTATTCCCACAACCAACTGAAAATGGTCGTGTCAGGCACACCGGACGACATGACCTATGACTACAAGGCTGACAATCTGGGCGTGAAACTGGATTCGATTGAGGTCGATGGTGAGACTCTGCCCAAGGATGTGTTTGGCATCGATGTCCAAGCAAGCGATCTGTCCGGCAGCTCGCGGATGCAGATCGGTGACAATCGGAACATCAGCCAGACGTTCAACGCAGCCACGTTAACTTATGATCTGAACTTTCAGGATCCTGAAAGCGGCGAAAACGGGTTGATCAACGGTCAACTCGATCAACTGGCATTTGAGGGCAACAATGTGGTCCCGCCGGATTTTGACTTTTCGGACCCAGAAGCCTTTTACAAAGCCGGTTTTTCGTTTGACGGCACCTTCACCTATGCCGCGGGCAGCACGGATCTGAGCGGGACCAGCGAAGGTCAGGCGTTCTCGATGAACAGCACGTCCGAAGGCGGGCGTTTTGCAGCCAGCATCGATGCAGAGCGTATCGTCTATGACATTGACCAGAACAGCACGAAGATGGCCGTTACCACGGCGGGCCTGCCGTTCCCGATCGAACTTTCGATGGCCAAGGCGGGCCTGAACTTCGAATTCCCCATCCAGCAATCGGACGAGGTTCAACCCTTCGGCTTTGGGCTGAACCTGACCGATTTCACCATGTCGGACATATTGTGGGGCATTTTCGATCCTGCGGGCGCGTTGCCGCGTGATCCGGCGACGATTGCGCTGGATGCGACAGGAACCGCGAAAGTGCTGATGAATATCTTCGATCCTGAAATCGACGTCGAATCCGACGAAGCCCCGGGGGAATTGCACTCGCTGAAGATCAACGAACTGCTGGTTTCGTTGGTTGGCGCCAAACTGACCGGTGACGGTGATTTTGCTTTCGACAACACCAATACCGAAGAGTTTGATGGCCTGCCCAGCCCAAGCGGCGTGGCGAACCTTCAGCTGGTTGGCGCCAACCAGTTGATCGACACCCTGATCGGAATGGGAATCATCTCGGACGAAGACGCGCTGGGTGCCCGCATGATGATGGGTCTGATGGCAGTTCCGGGCGAAGAACCGGACACTTTGAACTCGAAGATCGAGTTCACCGAAGACGGCCAGATCCTGGCGAATGGTCAGCGTATCAAGTGACAATCAACGGAAAGGGCCGCGCAACATGCGGCCCTTTCTCTGTCCTGCCAACCCCTGCCCAAACCTCTGAAACGGCACGGGTTCACCGCGATCCTCAACGCACAATCTGGTCACAGGTCTTGCGAGACGGGCGGTCCAAGGCTAGGTCCTTGGCAATCAACCCGGAGGCCTCATGACCTGCTCACCAGAAGAAATCAGCCATCACTTGCTTGACGTGGCCCGCAAGGCAGGCGCGGACGCGGCGGATGCCATCGTTATCGACGGATCCTCTGTTTCCGTCGAAGTGCGGGGCGGCGCGCTGGAACATGCCGAACGCTCGGAAGGGACTGATTTGGGATTGCGGGTGTTTCTGGGCAAACGATCCGCCATTGTGTCCAGTTCCGACAGCCGCCCTGAAACCCTGCGCGCCATGGCGGAACGAGCTGTCGCGATGGCCAGGGAGGCCCCCGAAGATCCGTTTTCCGGACTGGCTGACAAGGACCAGCTGGTCACAGACTGGGACATAGAGTCACTGGAACTGTCAGACCCCGCCCCGGCCCCGTCTGCCGAAGCCCTGATGCAGGATGCTCTGACGGCCGAGGCCGCAGCGCTGGCCGTCGCCGGTGTCACCCAGGTGTCGGATGCGGCCGCAAGTTACGGGACCCACCATGTGCATCTGGCCGCGACAAACGGGTTCACCGGCGGATACGCGCGCAGCAGCAGGTCGGTTTCCTGTGTTGCGATCTCGGGCGAAGGCACCGGGATGGAACGGGACTATGACGGCGACAGCCGGACGTTCCAATCCGACCTGCGCAGCGCGGAAGAAATCGGGCGCACAGCAGGCGAACGCGCCGTGCAACAGGTTGGTGCGCGCAAACCTGTGACGGGAAGTTTTCCGGTGCTCTTCGACGAACGGATCTCGTCTTCGCTCATCGGCCACCTTCTGGCCGCCAGCAATGGCGCGGCGATCGCACGGGGCGCATCCTGGCTCAAGGATTGTTTGGGGCAGGACGTTCTGCCCGCGCACCTGTCCCTGATCGAAGACCCGCACCGCCCGCGCATTTCGGGCTCGCGTCCCTTTGATGCCGAGGGTCTGCCGACACAACGCCGGGCAATCGTGGAAAACGGCGTTCTGACCGGCTGGACGTTGGACCTGTCAAGCGGGCGAAAACTGGATATGGTGTCCACGGGAAATGCCGCTCGTGGGGTCTCGGGCCCGCCATCGCCCAGCAACTGGAACCTGAGCCTGACACAAGGTGACCAAAGCCGCGCCGACCTGCTGCGCGATATGGGGACCGGGTTGCTGGTCACATCCATGATCGGATCGACGATCAACCCCAATACCGGTGACTATTCAAGGGGTGCATCGGGCTTCTGGGTCGAGAATGGCGAGATCACGCATCCGGTCAATGAATGCACCATCGCAGGCAATCTGCGGGACATGCTGCGCCGGATCATCCCGGCGAACGATGCCCGCCCATACCTGTCGCGCGTGGTTCCGTCGCTTCTGATCGAAGGAATGACACTTGCCGGCAACTGATCTGCCCCTGCTGATCGAGGCGGCGCTGGAGGCCGGCAAGATCGCCACGCGCTATTCCGGCACGCAAGCACAGCGCTGGGACAAACCCGATGGCGCCGGCCCAGTGACCGAGGCAGATCTTGCCGTGAACACGATGCTGGAGGAGCGGTTGTGTTCGGTGCGACCGGGCTATGGCTGGCTAAGTGAGGAATCCGAGGATTCCACCGACCGGCTGGACCGTAACAGCACTTTCATCATCGACCCGATCGACGGCACCCGGAGCTTTGCAGAAGGCGCGCGCACCTGGGCACATTCCATAGCCGTCGCCGATAACGGCGTGGTGACGGCGGCGGTCATTTACCTGCCGATGCGGGATTTGCTGTACACGGCGGCACAGGGTCAGGGCGCCACTCTCAATGGTAAGACGATCACGACCTCGGATACCGCAGAGCTTTTGCAATCAGAAATTCTGGCCGCCAAGCCAAATCTTGACGCTCGGCACTGGCGCGACGCGCAGGCGCCAGATTTCGAACGCGCGTATCGCCCGTCACTTGCCTATCGCATGGCTTTGGTTGCGCAGGGTCGGTTCGATGGCATGCTGACCCTGCGCCCCAGTTGGGAATGGGATATTGCCGCCGGCGACCTGATCATCCGAGAGGCCGGCGGCGTGTGTTCCGACCGTACGGGTCAACGGCTGATCTTCAACAATATGCATCCCAGGTTGAACGGCGTGATCGCCGCCAGCGCCTCGATTCATCAGCAACTGTCGGCACTGCTGGATCCGGCCGGGCCGGGAATCGGAACATGAGCAAACCGCGCTCACTCAGCCTGGCCGCCTACAGGGTGTTGTCATGGGGGTTGCGCAACGGGGTTGCGCCGCAATCCAACCCGCCGCGCCCCGAAGGTGAGTTGCTATGGATCCATGTTGCCACACCGGATCGGCTGCGGGCTGTGACCGACTTCTGCCGTCGGCTGTCGCAGGTCAGGGCCAAGCTGAATTTCCTGCTGACAGCCCCCCCGGATGAGGATCTGTCCAACTGGCCGGACAGCAGGTTCCCTTTGATCAACCTGCCACAGGAACAGAGTGGCGCCGCCCGCGAGTTTATCGAATACTGGCGTCCGAACATGGGGTTGTGGGTCGGTGGCGATCTGATGCCCAACATTGTCACGCGCGCTGACGAACAGGCGATCCCGCTGGTCCTGTTCGACGCCCAATTCAGCGTCACACTGTCCCGGAACGCCCGTTGGTTGCCGGACATCACGCGGGTGACCTTTGACTGTTTCCGCAAGATTCTCACGCCATCCGCCGAGACGGCTCGACAGATCCGCCGCCTCGGAATCCAATCCGGAAAAGTTGCGGAATCACCGCCTTTGCGGATCAGCCCCAACCCCCGGCCCTGGCCAGAAGACGAACTTATCGAGACCACTCATACACTTGCCGGGCGTCCGGTTTGGCTGGCAGCATGGGTTCAGGACAAGGAATTCATCTCGGTTCTGACAGCCCACCGTCAGGCGCTGCGGATGCTGCATCGGCTGGTTCTGGTGTTGCACGTGGCAAACGAGCCGGAAGTCTCGCCGCTGAGACGGCGGCTGGAATCGATGGACCTGCGCTGCATCAACTGGGATGAAGGGGACATGATTGAAGACACCACTCAGGTCGTCCTGACATCGGACCCCGAAAACCTGGGCCTGTGGCATCGCATGGCACCAGTGACCTTCATGGGCAGCTCGCTGGAACGCGGCGCGGGCGGTCAGGACCCGTCCGAAGCAATCGCGCTGGGGTCTGCGATCATGTTCGGACCATATGTGCATCGCCATCAGGAATTCTATTCCAGCCTGCAACAGGTGAACGCCGCCAAAGAGGTTAAGACGGCAACCGAACTGGGCGACGCCGTTGTGCAGCTTCTGGCACCGGATCAAGCTGCCGGCATGGCGTTGGCTGGATGGCAGTTGTTGACCGAAGGCGCACCGCAGGCTGACGCCCTGATCGAAATGGTGCAGGATATTCTGGATCAGCGGAGTGCGGATCATGCGGGCACCTGATTTCTGGAACACGACCCCGGACCAACCGGATCTGAGGGCGCGCCTACTGACACCGTTGGGGCGCCTATATGCAGCGGCAACCGCCCGAAGGATCGCCTCGGAATCCGGCGAAAAGCCGGGTGTGCCCGTGATCTGTATCGGCAACCTCAATGCTGGTGGAACCGGTAAAACACCAACGGTGATCTGGACCCTTGAACAGCTTCGAGGCGCCTGGCACGAACCACATGTCGTCACGCGGGGGCACGGAGGCTCTTTGGACGGGCCGGTGCAGGTTGATCCGGCCCGGCACACGGCTGCCGAAGTAGGAGACGAGCCGCTGCTTCTGGCGATGTTTGCCGAAGTCTGGGTTGCAAAGGACAGAGCGGCGGGCGCACGGGCCGCCGCAGCGGCGGGCGCCACGGTAATCGTGCTGGATGACGGGTTTCAAAACCCCTCGGTGGCCAAGGATTTCTCGATCATTGTTGTCGATGCTCAACGCGGGTTCGGAAACGGTTTGTGCCTGCCTGCCGGGCCACTGCGGGAACCGGTCGACATCGGGTTGAAACGGGCCGACCTTGTGTTGTCTCTGGGCGATGAGGCCGCGCAAATGGCTTTCACCGCTCAGTGGGGCGACAAGTTGTCCGTTCCCCATGTCACCGGAGCAATCGAGCCCCTGCAAACCGGCATGGACTGGACCGGCACACGCGCTTTGGCATTTGCCGGGATCGGCCACCCCGAGAAGTTCTTCAAAACCCTGCGGCAGCTGGGCGTAGACCTGGTCCGCGCCGAAGCCCTGGACGATCACCAGCCTCTGACTCAGGCACTGATGGCCCGTCTGGAAAACGAGGCGCGCCAACTGGGTGCTCAGATGATAACGACCGAGAAAGATGCCGTACGTCTGCCCCCGGCTTTTCGGAGCAAAGTGATCACTCTGCCGGTGCGTCTGCGAGTCGGCGAAACTGACAAGGTCCGCGACATGCTGCTGAAGGCAGCACCTGCACCACAATAGGCCCGGTCGGCCCACGCAGGGCCAACCGGAAAAGGGTGTTTAGCCACCCAGTTCGTCTTCGATCAGCTTTTTGAAGTCAGCGTAGGACTGGTTGTCGACCTTCTTGCCGTTCACCACAAATGATGGCGTCGCCTGGATGCCATCACGCTCGGCGTTTTCCTGATACCACGCAGCCAATGTCCGCGCCTTGGTACCGTCTTGCAGGCAAGCCTCAAGCTGATCGCCATCGATGCCGGCCAAACGACCGATTTTGCGCAGCTCGTCCACGATCTCGGCCGGACCACCTGCGCGTGTCCATTCTGCCTGCCCTTCATAGATCAGGTCTGTGATACCGAAGAACTTTTCGGGGCCAGCGCAGCGTGCAACCATCGATGCCCAAAGGCCGTAGCGGTCAAAATACACCTCACGATAGGTAAACTTTACCTTGCCGGTGTCGATGAAGTCTTTCTTGAGTTGTTTGAAGGCGCCCTGATGGAAACTCGCGCAATGCGGGCAGGTATAGGAGGCATATTCGATGATTTCGACAGGTGCATCCTCGGCGCCCAGCACCATTTCGACGATCGTCGAAGTATCCAGGTCCGCCTCCTGCGCTGCGGCGGCACTGACCAGTGGAACGGTGACATTGGTGTTCGACCCTGTCAGCCAATAGCCGCCAGCGGCCACGGCGACGGCCGCACAGATTACGGTTGCAATACGGCTCATTTTCAGCCCTTTCTCAGCGTTTCTGTTTGGATAAAACGTTGCGCCCGAGACGTTCAAGAGCCGCGCGCAAATCTTCATCATGTACATCGCGTGACATTTTGTCGGCCTCGGTGGCAATGTCAGGCGCAATCTGGGGTTTGGCTTGCTTCGGCTTGTGGTCGAAACTGGCCTGCCCCTCGGCAAATCCGGTCGGAGCGGTCTGGGTGATACGGACACGGCTGATGGCGTTATAGCCATAGACCGCGTTTACCTTGCCGCGCAGCTGTTCCTTCTGCATTTCCAGCATCGGAGCCTGTGGCCCGGTCGTCAACACGGTCAGGGTGGCACCAAATCCGCCCTTGCCATAACCCACTTTGACCGGGCGCGCGATGGCGGCGGTTTCCTGGCCGACAATCTCGGCCCAGTGGGTCAAAAGCCGTGACACGGCAAACCCCCGGCTTTCCCCGGCGCGCCGGATCTGATCGTTCAGCAAGGATGCGGTGCGTTTGAACCCGCGGGTCGAAGAACGTCTGCGTTGCATCTGGTTTCCTGCTCCTACACCTCTATTGTACTGGGCAGACCACCATGTGCCAGCGAAACCCGACCGGGAGTTGAATAAAACTTGCGTGACTCTGCTGAAATCATCGTCAGTGATGCGTTGCTGGAATGGTACGACCGCCACGCCCGCGAAATGCCATGGCGCATCGGTCCGGCAGATCGCGCCGCCGGGATGCGCCCCGACCCCTATCGGGTCTGGCTGTCCGAAGTGATGTTGCAGCAAACTACAGTTGCCGCCGTTCGCGACTATTTCCTGCGCTTCACCACCCGCTGGCCCACGGTTCAGGCTCTGGCCGCCGCACCCGACGATCAGGTCATGGGGGAATGGGCCGGGCTTGGCTATTACGCCCGCGCCCGCAATCTTTTGAAATGCGCCCGTGCCGTCACGCAGGACTACGATGGCCGGTTTCCCGACAGCTTAGAAGCGCTGCTGAACCTACCCGGCATAGGCCCCTATACCGCCGCAGCGATCTCGGCCATAGCGTTTGATCGGCCTGAAACCGTGCTGGACGGAAACGTCGAGCGTGTCATGGCCCGGCTCCATGACATTCACGATCCGCTACCCGGGTCCAAACCCCTGCTGAAGGAAAAGGCGTCGGCCCTGACCCCGGCCATACGTCCGGGCGATTACGCGCAGGCCGTCATGGATTTGGGGGCAACCATCTGCACGCCGAAGTCGCCGGCATGTGGCATTTGCCCCCTGCGTGACCCCTGTCAGAGCCGCGTCGCAGGCACCCAAGCCGACCTGCCACGAAAAACACCCAAAAAGCCCAAACCCACGCGCTATGGGCACGTGTATGTTGCGCAAAGCGCAGACGGGGCCATGGTGCTGGAACGCCGGCCTGACAAAGGTTTGCTGGGCGGAATGCTGGGCTGGCCCGGATCAGAGTGGAACGATGCCCCGGCCGAACGGCCTCCATTCCCTGCGAATTGGACGATGTTGCCGGGCGAAGTGCGCCATACGTTTACGCATTTCCACCTGATTTTGCGGATCTGGACCACAGATGCCGCCGATCACGACATACCCGAACATCTGACAGTTGTAGACAAACACAGCTTCAGGCCCGGCGACCTGCCAACCGTGATGCGCAAGGCCTATGATCTTTGGCGAGGACAATAAGTCCGCTGTGCAAGTCTTCGGGCCATGGCTAGGATATCTCCGTAAAGTCGGAGCAGAAAAGATGATCGCAACAGGCAAATTGTCCCGCTGGCAATCTGCATCCCCTTTCTGGGTGTCGCTGCTGCTGATTCCGCTGGTCTGGTTTTCAGCTGCTACCGGTGGATGGTCACTGCTGCTGGTTCCTGCCGCAACCTGGTGGGCTTTTGCAGTGCTGGACCGGATCACCGGGCTCAACACTCAAAACGCCGACCCCGAGACCCCGGACACGGCGCTGCAATGGTACATATTGCTGACAAAACTCTGGGCCCCGATCCAGTTCGTTACCCTTTTTGGTCTCATCTGGTACGCAACCCACGGCACCCATCTGTCAACGCTTGAGAAAATCGGCCTCTTCTTTGGCACGGGCGTCATTTCGGGCACGATTGGGATCAATTACAGCCACGAGTTGATGCACCAGAAAAGCCGCTTGGAACGCTGGCTGGGGGACATCCTTCTTGCCATGGTGCTGTATTCTCATTTTCGGTCCGAGCACCTGTTGGTCCATCACCGCCATGTTGGCACCCCGCGCGATCCGGTAACGGCGCGCTACAACGAAGGTTTCCATCGCTTCTATCCCCGCGTTCTGTGGCAATGCTGGGTTTCGGCCTTCAACGCCGAGCGCAACAAGCTGGCCCGCATCGACAGACCGTGGACAGATCGTTCAAACCCGTTCTGGCGGTACTGGGCGCTGCAAGGTGGGATGCTGGCACTGGCTGGCCTGATCGGAGGATGGTCCGGCGTGGCGCTGTTTCTGCTTCAGGCTGGTGTCGCGATCTGGCAGCTCGAGCTGGTCAATTATGTCGAGCATTACGGCCTGACCCGAAAACACCTGGGCGAGGGACGGTACGAGCATGTCCTGCCACGCCATTCCTGGAATGCCTCGCAGAAAGCTTCGAACTGGTTGCTGATCAATCTTCAGCGCCATTCGGACCACCATTACAAACCCAATCGCCGGTTTCCGCTGCTGCAACATCACGCGTCGGACATGGCACCGCAATTGCCCTATGGCTATCCCGTCATGACCGTGTTCGCCATGATCCCTCCGCTGTGGCGGCGGGTCATGAACCCGCGCGTTCGCGCGTGGCGGCGCCACTACTATCCCGAGATCACCGACTGGCACCCCTACAACAAATCTTTGAACCCCATGCCCAAAGCGTGATCGCAGCGCGCACAGGCGCGCTGCTTGGCCCAACTGTCAGCACTGCATCTGCGATGCTGTTCTGACGGGCGGGAGGCCCTCAGCTTTTCATCACCCAGACATCCATCGGCGCCTCGACCCCTCGCACGGGTTGGTCGCGACAGGCAACAAAACCGGCCATGACCTCCGGCGCCTGCGGGTTTTCTTGCTCAACCCGCAGGCGTACGGCATCGCTGACAACGATACGCGCCTTGAATTCACGCGTCAGTGCCTCAAGCTTAGCCGCCACATTGACCGCATCGCCAATCACCGCGAATTCCAACCGGTTGGCACCGATATCCCCAAGTACGACCGAGCCGTAATGCACCCCAACGCCGACATGGATTTCGGGCTCTCCCACCCTGCGACGTTCCAGATTCCAACGGTCGATCACACCCACCATCGCACGCGCGCAGTCCAGGGCATTGCTCGCGTCCAGGGGCGTTGGCACCGGAGTGCCGAAGGTCGCCATCAAACCGTCGCCCAGATACTTGTCCAAGGTCCCGTGGTGCCGGAATACCTCGGTTTCCATACGGGCATGAAACCCGCGCAGAACCTCGATCACTTCATAGGGATCCCGCCCGGCGGCGTATTTGGTGAACCCGACGATATCGATGAACAGAACGGCCACATCTTCTTTGCGGACCTGTTTCAGCGGCTCATCGTTCTGGCTCAGCTCATCCACCACATTGGGCGAGAAATACCGCGACAGGTTGGCCCGTTCCCGTTCCAACCCCGCGTTGTTCATCAACAATTGATTGAGACGCCGCATCGAAATGCCCAGCGTCACCGCGACCATTATGAATACGATCACTTGCTGGATACGTTGAGGGACCATGAAACTGTTTGGATCCAACAGCTCGGCAACATCCGGATAGCCTTGCAAGGCCTCTGCAACCTTTTCGCTGATCCCCGGAATCGGCGTTGCCACCCACGAGGCAACGATCCAACCGATCGTCCACATCAATGCCGTCCACGAACCGATGGCAATGACCGTGCGCCAGGAATAGGCCAGGGTTCCGGCCGCCAGGATGACGAAAAAGTACTGAAAATTGTCGAACCGGTATTGCATGGCCAGAGGGCGGACATCGTCACTGAACGGGTTGGGCACGATCATTCCTAGGGTCATGATCAGCAGATCCACGAAGATCAAAAGAAGCTCGACCCGCGATTGCCCCACCCGACCGGAACGGCGGATCAGCCAACCGTTGGCGCAGATCAGCAGCAGAATGAAGTGATACCAAAGCACCTCCCATTGCGGGTTCAGGAAAACCAGAAGAACCCCGGTCAGTGCCATCGCCACCCAGCGCGCGCGGACGGCCAGTTCCAACCCTTCACGCTTGTGCCGCTCCAACGCGGCCTCGGTGTATTTGTTGTCCAGATCGAACGTGTCAGGTTCCGTGAAAAACAGACTGCGGCGGGGCTGCGCGGTTGTCTCGGTCATGGCCGTGATCTTTCTTGCAGTGTCAGGATCAACAACATGCAATCACTGTTGATCCGAAAACAAAAGACCCCGCCGTAGGATCGGCGGGGCAAGGCGTAGTGCCTTGTGTCAGGCCACAGGCACCGGCGGTGTTCTTTGTATCAGTTCATCTCGGCCCGGATCTGCTGGCGCAGAACGTCGATCGGAACCGTTTTGCCGTCACGCTTGAAGCACCAATAGGTCCAGCCATTGCAGGACGGCGCATTTTCCAGATGGGCGCCCACCTGATGGATCGAGCCTTTGACGTTGTCACCGACCAATGTGCCATCGGCCCGGACTTTGGCCTTGTGACGCCGGTTCATGGAATAAAGTTCTTCGCCCGGGCGCAGCATCCCACGCTCGACCAGCTGGCCGAAGGGAACGCGGGGTTCGGCGCGCTTGCTGGCGCTGACTTCCAGAGCCTCACGATCGAACTTGCGGACCTTGGCAATGCGCTTCTCGGCCACCTTGCGGTAGCTTTCCTCGCGTTCGATACCAATGAATTCGCGGCCCAGCATCTTGGCGACGGCTCCGGTCGTTCCGGTGCCGAAGAACGGATCCAGCACCACGTCACCGGGGTTGGTCGAGCCGATCAGAACACGGTGCAGCAGTGATTCCGGCTTTTGCGTCGGGTGTGCCTTGTCACCGTTTTCATCCTTCAGACGTTCATGCCCGGTGCAGATCGGCAGCACCCAGTCGCTGCGCATCTGCACGCCTTCGTTCAGGGCCTTCAGCGCCTCATAGTTGAAGGTGTACTTGGCACCTTCGCGCTTGGAAGCCCAGATCATCGTCTCATGCGCGTTGGTAAAACGTTTGCCGCGGAAGTTGGGCATCGGGTTTGACTTGCGCCAGACCACATCGTTCAGAATCCAATAGCCCTCGTCCTGCAAGGCCGAACCCACACGGAAGATGTTGTGGTAAGAGCCGATCACCCAGATCGCACCATTTGGCTTGAGCAGACGGCGCGCCGCCTTCAACCACGCGCGGGTGAATTGGTCATAGGCACCAAAGCTGGAAAACTGATCCCAGTGATCATCCACCGCATCCACCTGAGAATTGTCCGGGCGATGCAGCTGACCTTTCAACTGCAAATTATAGGGCGGATCCGCAAAAATCAGGTCAACGGATGCCTCGGGAAGACTGTTCATCACTTCGATGCAGTCCCCGGATAGAATCGTGTTTAAAGGGGGCGCTATTGCGCCCTTTTTGGTGGTTGTCGTCATATCACTGCCTCAAGTGTCCACGGCGCTTTTGCGCTCATTTGGTTGAGACAAGGATGAGTCAAAGACGAATCGGCGTCAATTTCTTTTTTGAATCAGCGACTTACGATTTACTCTTGATACAAGATATTGTGCACCGGCTTGAACGAACGTCTATGGTGTGGGGTCACGCCAAGATTTTGCAGTGCTTCCTTGTGTTGTTTTGACGGATAACCGGCGTTGGTTTCCCATCCATATCCCGGATGCTGTTGCGCCAAATCCACCATCACCTGATCGCGCCAGTTTTTTGCAAGGATCGACGCGGCTGCAATCGACACCGATCGGGCGTCCCCCTTCACGACGGCCTGCGACGGGATTTTCAGGCCGCGTGGAATCATGTTCCCGTCGATCAGCAGGAAATCAGGGGCCGGCGACAGAGCCTCGACCGCGCGCAGCATCGCCAGATGCGATGCCCTGAGGATGTTGATCTCGTCAATCTCGGCGACCGAGGCTTCGGCCACGGCAAACTCGGCGCTGTGCCGGATCTCGGTATCCAGCGCGACCCGACGTCTGGCCGTCAGCTTCTTGGAATCATTCAACCCTTCGGGGATGGTCTGTGGGTTCAGGATCACCGCTGCCGCGACGACCGGGCCGGCCAAAGGGCCGCGCCCGACCTCATCCACCCCCGCGATACGGCAATGGCCCCGGTCCAGCAGCGCCTGTTCAAGTTCGAAATCTGGTTTTGTCATCCTTTTGGAAAACCGTGTTTCACACAGCGCCGCAAGAAAAAAGAGAGAGGGCAGCCAACACCGCCCTCTCTCACGCGGCGCGTCTTTGGCGCCGCTCCTGCTCAACCGGTGTTACTGGTAAACGACACGGTATCCTTTCTGGCGCAGGCACGCGGGTTCGTATGCCCGCTTGACCTTTTGGCCATTCCAGAAACCGACTTTGCACTCTTGCGGCAGGCTATTGGCATGTTTGTAGTGCTTCTTGAGGCATTTCGGCCCAAGCAGCGGATGATCCTGAGAATACCCGTTGAATGTGCGCAGGCAGCGCTGGGGAAGATCATAGCGCGCCACGCGCGGCGGCAGAGGGCGCACAGGCTGCGGCGTGTAAGGTGCCGGGGTATAGGTCTGATGGCGAGTCGCCCGATCCTTTTTCTTTTCCTTGTTGTAATAGTGAACCCCGGCCCCGATGAGCGCGATGGCCGCCAGCCCGCCAAGAATGTCCTTTGCGTCCGCAGCCCGTGCCTGAGACGCAGAAACCCCGGTTATTGCAACCGCGGTCGCAACGATGAAAGCGATGAATTTCCTGTGCATGATGCGTGTCCTTCATAGTGTTTGGGCGACCGTGTGACGGAGCGCGTCCTGATTGCCCTGACACTGGGGGCGACCGGTCCAGACAAGCAATAACAGCCCGGTGTTATCGGATATCAGAGCCCGCAAACCCCTTGGGTTATTGAATATCGCGGCAACTCATGCGCAGGATGCGGCCTATGAAACAGATCCTCTCTTCTCTGACCTTTGCGGCCCTGATATCGCTTGGCTCTGCTGCGTCTGCGGCGGATTGCTATGCGGATTACAAGGCCAAGAAAGACAACCCGTTGCGTCTGCACTATGGGGTCATTCAGGTCTCGAACTGCGACAAGGGCCAGGCCCAGGCAGAAATCGCCCAGCGCCTGAGCGCGTCAGGCTGGACCTTGCTTGAAGTGCAGTCCGTTTTCGGGCCGGAAGGGTTGGATCAGAGGAAAGGCAATGCCGGAAAATTCTATCTCCGTTTCTGACGCACGCCGGTCGGGGGTCCGTCTGGTCGTGCTGGGCGTCGCAGCCATTGTCGCCATTCTGATCACCGCCGCCGTTTTCCTGTTCTGGACCCTGCCGGACGCCAACGCATTCAACGCGCGGGTCGAGCGATTGTTCATCGAGACCGATCTGACCTCGCAAACCGAAATCCGGTTGCTTGAAATTCTGGCCCAGTCCGGCACCGCCTTCGCCGACACCCTGTCCAGTTATCGGATGGTGATCTATGTGCTGCTGGTTTTTGCCTGCGCCATGATGGCCTCGGCGTTGGTCTTTCTGGTTATGCTGGTACTGCTGAACCGACGCATGGCGCAGATCGAACGCACCGGCATTCAGGTGACCTCGTTGCTGATCAGCCGCGAGGAAAACACCGTCTACCTCAACAACATGGATTTCAAACTCACGCCCGCCGCCATGGAAACCCTGTCTGTTCTGGCTGAATCCCGGCTGGATGATGAGGTTTTGTCCGGCGCCCAGATCGAGGCGATGATTTCCGGCCGCAATGAGGCCGATTGCGACGAAGCCGCAGGCGCGACGCGGATCAAACGGTTGCGGGATGCGCTTGGCAACCAGATGGTAAGTGAACTTCTGGTCAAGAACATCGCCAAAAAAGGGTACATGCTGTCCATCGAAAAAGACGTGATACAAATGGTCTGAGCCTTGCTGCATGACCGTATGCGTTGGCACTTTTCCCTTCTGCGCCTCTTGGAATGTGGGATGCAAAGCCCCATTCTAGAAAAAACCCAGGCAAGGGAGGTCGCATATGAACGTCCACGCCGCACCAAAAATCAATGGGTATGGAATCTCGGTTGAATCGCTGAATGGCAGAATTGCCATTTACCGCAATGATGTGCTTTTGGCTGAAAGCAAAGATGCCAAGGTCATGTATGAAACGCGCCTGCCGCCCACGATCTATGTTCCCCGCGCGGATGTCTGTGTTGATCTGAGCGAAGAAACAGACCTGCAAACATTCTGCCCGTTCAAAGGCACTGCCACGTATCACGACATCAATCTGGGGTCCGAAAACCTGGCCAATTCTGTCTGGGCCTATGAAGAAGCCCTGCCCGAAAGCGCGGCCATTCAAGGCTGTATCGGCTTCGTGCCCGATGCCTATACGAAAATCGATCTGGGCGACAACCGCCTTCGCGAACCAGAAGACGGCAACATCAGCGGCCCCCTGATCGATTGGTTGATGCGTGGTGCTTCGACCGCGGCAACGCCCGAAAGCTTTACCAAAGCGCTGGCCGAAAAGATGCTGGAGCACGGCATCGCAATACAAAGGCTGAGCATTCTGGCCTGGTCCCTTCACCCCCTGATCGCGGGAAAACACTATATCTGGGAAAAAGATGAAGAAGAGATTCTGACCCGGGCTCCGACATACGAAATCTATGATCACCCAGCTTTCATCAACAGCCCCTTGCGGCATGTCTCGAACGGCCTGGGTGGCGTGCGGCAAAGGTTGAATGATGAAAACCCGCAAAACAGCTTCCCGATCATGGAGGATCTGCGGGCCAAGGGCGCAACAGATTACGTGGCCATGCCCTTGCCGTTTTCCGACGGGCGCACCAATGTTCTGACGCTGACCTGCGATCACCCGGACGGGTTTACCACCGAAAATCTGGGCCTTGTCTTTGAATGTTCCTCGGTAATCGCCCGTTTCTACGAGGTGTTCATGCAGCGCGAAAACGCGCAGGTCCTGCTGGAAACCTATGTCGGCAAACGCACCGGCGCGCGCGTATTGGGCGGCGAAATCAGGAGGGGTGACGGGGATGAGATCGACGCCGCCATCATGTTCTGCGACCTCCGTAATTCAACGAGCCTGGAAGAGAAGCTGGGCCGGGGCGAGTATATCAATCTCCTGAACGAGTTCTTTGAAACGGTCTCGGGCATTGTTCATGACAACAACGGAGAAGTCCTGAAGTTCATTGGCGACGCTGTTCTGGCCGTTTTCCCGGCAACGGACGAGGATGCCAGTACGGCCCGCACCAATGCCCAGCGCTCGGCGATCAAAATCGTCGAAACTTTGGGAGAGCTGCGCAAAGAAGGTACGGACAGGCATTGCGACTGTTCGATCGGCGTCGCGTATGGGCGTGTCACCTACGGCAATGTGGGATCTCGCGAACGGCTTGATTTCACAGTTATCGGTCAGGCCGCAAACGTCGCCGCACGTTTGGGCGAGTTCGGCAAGTCGCAAGGGCACCGCATTGTCGTTTCAGAAGACATCGAACCGGCCTGTTCCAATGCTGTACCGCTGGGAGACGTCAATCTGCACAACGTGTCCCGACCCGTCAGATCATATGCTTTGCGAACCGCAGCCGATGAGATTCTGAACGGTTGAGGCCTTTCGTTGCAGTTCTGAAGAAAACCGCATTGCCTTGATCAGCGTGACGCCCTTGCGATCATGCTTCACCGACCACTTCGATCTGGAGGCGTTCTGCTCAAACGGCCCCCAACAAGATCAATGCGGTCTGCGCCGGCGAGATCGTGTTCTGAAGTTGCGCAATCTGACTTCTGGCCAAATAGGTGTCGGTCAGTTTCTCGATGGACTTTGGGTTCGAAAACTGTGCCAGATCCTCCGAGCCGGTCAGTTTGAGCAACCTAGCCTTGAACTCGACGAGTTGTTTGTCAATGTCCAGCTGCGCAAAGGATGACGGCAGTCCAAGTGCCGTTTCCATCATGCTGCGCAAAGGGGGCAGCCCCATAAGATCAAACCACTTTGTGTCTGCGCTTGAGGTCCTGTTGGCAAGATCCGAAAGCTCTCGTTGTGCATAGAGCGAAATACGCATCGTTTCATCCGACTCGCCAACGGCAATTTCAAACCGGGCCGTCAAATTGGCCTGGGCGATTTGCTCCATGTCGGACGTCAGAGCGGTTTTTCGGACAGCACCGGGACCAAACCCAAAGGCGTCAGAAAATTCCCGGTATCGCTTGTCGGCCAATCGATTGGACAACGCGTCATCCGCCTGTGTCCCATCCTCGAGGATTTTGCGTATGAAAAACCGGTTGTCCAAATCTCCTTCCAAGCCGAACGCACCCAAAGCGACCTGCAACAACCTGCGATCCGACACCAGCTGTTCGGCGGATTGGATTTTTCCGATGTTGTCCAGAAAAAACTTTGTCTCTCTTTCATTCGCAGCTGACGACGAAAAACTCTGGAGCTGGCTTTCATAGGTACGTTGCAAGAACCGCCAGCCCACGATTCCACCGCTTGGGATGACGGGCTGGAATGTCATTGCTGATAAGCCATCAGCCGCTCTTCGCGCGGCAGAAGCGAGCGAAGCGATTTGAGGCACTTGTAATAATGCTCTGCAACCAGGGCATCCGTGGCTTCGGCCAAGACCCGGCGGCTATCTGCATCCGTAAAAACCTGGCTCAGCTCTTCCACGCGGCGCAACAATTGCTGACGTGCTTGGCCAGGTTCGATGTCCCCCGACAATACAAGCTGCGCGGCATAACAGACGCGGCGCACCGGCGTATTCACCTCATCCGGATGAATCGCGTCCCGCAGTCGAAGAACATTCGCCTGTGGCGTCATGATCGAAAACCGGCCGCGGCGATCGCCGTTCTCAATCACGACCCCGTTGATCAGAACCCTTTCTTTCGGGGCAAGCTTCAGGACCAGACCACTCATCAAGTTGCCCTCATCTGGCGCAATCCGCGCAATACAGCCGTGTTGATTTCCACCAACGGTTCAACGGTTGCGCCGTCTCCCAGAACGCGGCTGCTGTGTTGTTCGGTGAATTCGGCAAGGTAGAAGATCCTGGCTCTCAGGTCGTTGGGCAGGGCATTCTCGGAATCGGCAACGCCGTTGGCGAGCACCCCCCACAGCCGCCGGTTTTCGTGCACGGCCTTTACAAAGCCCGAAAAATCCGTTGCCTTTTGTGCCGTTGCCGCCTTCAAGCGCCGTGTGATCCTTGAAATCGCTTCGTATTCCGTGTCTCGAGGCGTCCGAGTCGGCGCGGCGGTTTGCGCATAGGTTTGATGGGCTAGGGTTTGCGGTGTCACTTGAAATCCTTCCAAAGGGCCGTCATCAGGCAGTCATTGATGGGGCGCGAAGACCGCGCCCCAACCGATTTCGCGAATTAGCGGAACAGCGACAGAATCGACTGCGGTGCCTGATTGGCGATCGAAAGCGACTGTGTCGCCAACTGTTGCTGAACCTGAAGCGCCTGCAACCGCGCCGAAGTCTCTTCCATGTCCGCGTCGACCAGCGACCCGATGCCTGACTTGAACGAGTCGGACAGGTTCGAGATGAACTCTTTCTGAGTTTCGATCCGGCTTTGAGAGGAACCGAAAGCAGCAGACGCGTCGATCGAAGTATCAATCAGCGACTCAACGGCGGCCAGGGCAGCGGTCGCACCCGCACCGGTCGAAACATCAATGCCGGCCAGCGCGCCCAGACCACCTGCACCGGCGTTCACGAATTGAGCCGAAAACGAAATGTCCGAGCCCGTACCGTTGGTGACAGACAAGGTTCCGGCTGTACCCGAGTCATAATCGACCGTCAGACCGGTAATCCCAAGTTCTTCAATCTTCGATTTCAACCCAACGGCAACCAGATCACCGGTTGTTGTCGCGGCAGCGTCTTCGGCAGACACGGTATAGGATACGACCTGATCGTTGATCGCGACGATGACCTTGTCCCCGGCGGCAAAAACACCGCTGGATTCGTCGGTGACCAGAGCGGTTGCGGCGGTTGCGCCGTTATCAATGGTTGCGCCAACGCGATCGTTGCCTGTCGATGCGCCGGTCGAACCGTCAAAAACTTGCTTGGTGACATAACCACCGGTCGACAGGTTCTGCCCTGCGACGGTGATGGACGACGAGGTCACAGCACCTGTGTTGTCACGATCCAGCGATGCAAGGATCGAAGCGGAACCGGCAGAGCCGTCAACCAGGTTCAGACCATTGAACTGCGCCGCACTGACAACGGACGCGATCTGATCTTTCAGTGCAGTCACATCATCATTGATTTTGCCGCGGTCAACGTTGTCTTCCTGCGCCGCGACAATCTTGCCTTTCATCTGGGTCAGCAGATCAGTGACGGTTTCCGCGGCGTTCCGTGCTACGGCAACGGTCGATTCGCCAAGCGCAAGACTGTCCTTGATGGCGTTGAAACCTTTGACGTCCGACTCCATCACTTTGGAAATCGCCCAAACTGCCGAGTTGTCCTTGGCCGTCGCGACGTCCTTGCCGGTCGAGATTGCGTTCTGGGTCATCGCCAGGTTTTTGTTGACCGACTTGAGAGTTTGCAGCGCAACCATCGCGCCATTGTTTGTCAGAATGCTGGACATAGCTTTCATCCTTTTCCGTTCGGGCCATTTTGCCCATGTTCACCCCGCACTATTTGCGGGCATTGGTGTCTTTCTGACCTGTGCGACGCGCCGCGTGGCCGTTCGCGCCACCTGTTGATCTCAGGTGCAACACCACTTTTGAGCTCGATCCCCTAACGGAGTGCTAAAGCGCCCGGCCCAGAAATTTCGGATTTGAATCAAACTTCTGCCTATGCCCGCTTTTCCAGCTTTGCCGTGCTGCGCACCGCGAATTCACTTCGCTGTCCGTCTGCACCATAGGTGCTGAATTCCTGCCGAACGCGCCGCAATTCAGCCATTCGGCTGGCGACCGCCCGGATGCCTTCAGCCGCGCTGTTCAGCAGCGCCTGATTGCGCTCGGCTTTCTGTTGAACGCGAATCAGTGCCTCACTTTCCAGCACCTGAAGATCATTGATTGCCCCGATCAGCTTTTCTTTTTCAGGCACCATGCTGGACAAACGGTCCAGATCCCCCTGCACAAGTGCGGCACGTTCCAAATCCAGGACTTCTTCCAAAGACTTGATCAACGCTTTATCGGCCTTAGACGTCATCGGTTTTCTCCATCAGTGACTTGAACAGAATTTCGGAAAGGCCCACGCCGCCGGACCGGGCCAGTTGCTGCGCCTGATGTTGAACAAGCATCGAAGAAAACTGATCCTCACCGGCGCCACCGCCAAAGGACTGACGGGTCTTTCCCACCCCGGCAGATTTCAGCATTTCGGCCAGAAACGCGGCCTCCAGCTCTATGGCGGCGTTTTCCAGCCGGGTCTGGGGTGACTGTGATTGAGATACGTGAGGAAGGGTGGAAACCTTCATGGCATTCTCCGAATTTGCTTCGAACTTTCTCGATCAAAGGTGAAAGCGGTTAAAATAAACGTAACTTCCTACAGGCAGTGTTCCGACCAATCACACGGAGCCGGAGCAAAATGCCCAACCCCCTAACGCTGGCGAACGCAACGCCGACCACACCCGAGAAAGCCGTCACATCTCGTAAGGCTCCGGGCCAAAACACCGGATCGGAGAGCTTTCAGGATGTCCTCGGGCAAGAGGTTGGTGCCACCGGCCACCCAGAAGGCGAAAACGCTGCCATCAGTGCCGAGCTGAAAAATGTCGAAGCAGAGCCCGAGCCTGTGCCGGAGACAACGGCCGAGGCATCTGCAACGGCCCATCCCACCCAGATTTCAGAACGCACCGGCGAACAGAAAACCCCTTCTGCATTCCTCGAAACCCCCGGCTTGGACGAGGTAACGATGATGCCGGTTCGGGTGGCGGAGGTAAATCAAGCACCCTCTGAAACGCCGAACCAATCACCGGCATCGGTACCAATAGGTTTGCCCACGCAAAGCGACACACCTTCCCCGATTCCGGCGCTCTCGCAGAAGGTGCAGGGTCCGACGCCCCAACCTGTGCACGTGACTGCCATGACCGAAATCGGCCAGATGTTTGATCAGCTTGCAAAGCCCAAAGGCACGGTCGAACAAACGGGGGCCGTCCCCCTCCCGCTGGACCCTGAAAAGAAGCCGTTGCCCGAAGTGAACATTCTGACGCCCAAACCGTCAGCGCCTGACCGGGCGCCCTCGGTGGCGCAGCTTCAGCTGATGGCAACTGCCGTCGAAGCCGAACCCGTGGCACCCGTAGTCGAGGCTGAGGCCCTGCCTGCCGCCAGAGAGGAACCTTTGCCGCTGACCTCGCGCGAGTCCGTGCCTCAACTCACGGCTCCGTCCACTGCCGCCCGAGCGGAAATCGCCCGGGCGATTGCTGGTCAGCTGTCGGTAGCCGTCCAGACCCGCACCGGATCAGGAGCAACGGAAATAGCGTTGAATCCGGAAGAGCTTGGACGTGTGTCGATTGTTCTGAACGGCCGGGAGGACGGCCTGCAAATCACCATTGCGACCGAGCGCCCGGAAACCCTCGATTTAATGCGGCGTCATTTATCCGTTCTGACAGAAGAGTTTCAGAAGCTGGGTTATGGGGATCTGAGCTTTGATCTGGGAACCTCTTGGGGTTCTGGCGCACATCAAAAGGATGCAAACGACGCTGACACACAATCCCCTTCACATTCAGAAGCTGCGCCGCATGAACGGATCGATCACACAACTTCCCACACACAGTATCTGGCCTCGGGCCGGGGCATCGACATGAGGTTTTGACAAATGATTACGCCTGTCAACACCACGCAGCCCGTTGCGGATCAACAAAAGGCCGGGGCATCTCAGAATTCCGCGATTACGTCGGACTTTGAGACATTCTTGCTGATGCTAACGGCGCAGGCAAAGAATCAGGATCCGTTGGAGCCGATGGATTCGACCGAATATGCGTCTCAGCTGGCGCAGTTCTCGATGGTCGAGCAACAAGTCCAGACCAATGACCTCTTGTCCAACCTGGCCACCGCATTGGGCGGCACGAAACTGAACGAGCTTGCAAGCTGGGTGGGCATGGACGTCCGCTCGACGTCAGCCTTTCACTTTGACGGCCAGCCCGTGACATTGTTCGCCCAGGCCGACCCTGATGCGGACGCGACGAAATTGGTTATCCGCGACAGTGATGGCACGGTAATCGATAATGTCACCGTGCCCACGACAACCGAGGAGTTTGTTTGGGCCGGAGTGGATTCTTCAGGCAATCCATTGGCATCAGGCAACTACACCGCAACCCTGGAAAGCTACAAGGGCGACAAGTTGCTCTCTGAAAAACCTGTCGCCGCCTACAATCGCGTCGTCGAAGCACAGGTTGGCGACGACGCTGTTTTGCTGACCTTGCAGGGCGGTCAGGTGATTCCCGCAACTCAGGTCACCGCAGTCCGAACAGGTGCTTGATCTGTCGGGCGGGACGGGCCAAACCTTGGCAAATCGACTCGCCATAAGAAGTGATGGAACCTCTGCCCGACCTGCCTGCCCCCCCTCGTGATCTGGTTGACCATCTTCACGCGCAAAGATTGGTCAACGCGCATCCTCGGTTCGCGACCTTGTATGGCGGGCGCACCAACAAGGTGTGGAAGGTCAAGGGCCGCGACAGTGACAAAGTCCTGAAACTCTACAGCACGGCATTACGCAATCCTTTGTTTCGCAATGATGCAGAGTTGGAGGCCCTATGCCTGAAGGCGCTTGGCACCACGGGCTTCGTGCCAAGGCTGCGGGCCACAGGGCAATACAAAGAAGCCCGTTGGGTGTTTTACGACCACGCCCCCGGAGCCCCCTGGCGGCAGGATTCAGCACAGGTTGGCGCCTTGCTGCGCAAGCTTCATACCCTGCCCATTGCCGTCCAGGCGCCAGCCGGATGCAATGGCAGCGCAGACTTGCGCGCTCATGGAAAAAGAATTCTGCAAGGCTGTACGTCAAACGGGCGCGACAAACTCGCTGATTTGCAACCATCAAATTCGGTCGCACCCACGCAACAGACGTGCCTGATCCATGGCGACCCCGTGGCAGGCAATATCCTGGTGGCGACCGGTGGTCTGACCTTGATCGACTGGCAATGCCCGGCCCTGGGCGATCCCTGCGAAGACCTTGCGCTGTTTTTGTCGCCTGCAATGCAGCAGCTTTACCGAGGCTCACCGCTGTCGAAGAAAGAGGAAGACCAGTTTCTTTCGGCCTACGGCAGGCCCGAAATCGTCGCGCGCTATGAACAACTCAGGCCATGGTATGCGTGGCGCATGGCGACGTATTGCCTCTGGCGCGCTGAAAATGGTGCGCCCGATTACGCGACAGGGTTGAACTTGGAAACCGCAATTCTGTAACGCCCCGCCTCATCGCAGGTCGGCCAGCGCCAGCATGGCGTAGGCTGGCGGCATGAGCACACGGCGCCAGCGACCCAAAGGAAACCGACCCGGTGTTTGCATCATCACGACCGGCAGCCTGGCGTCCTGCCCCAGAACCAACCGCGCCAATGCTCGACCGCAATACGTGCCCATGGCGACGCCATTGCCGTGATATGCAAAACCGGCAAACATCCCCGGTTGATCCGGAACGGGGCCGACAAAAGGTGTCAGGGCCCGCGACAGGCACACCAAACCGGACCAGATATGAGTGACCTCGACCGTCGACCAAGCAGGAAACATATGTTTGAAATCCTGCTGAACCTTTCGCCGAATGGCTGCTTCAGCCTCGGCCGATGACCACAGGCCGCCCCGCATACCAAACAGAAAGCGCCCGTCCGGCATCAGGCGGAAATAGTGCAACAGATTGCGCGTATCATAGCACATCTGATCAGATGTCCATCCCTGTGCCATCTGTTCGGTTCGACCAAGGGGTCGCGTTACCATGACGGTCGACTGAGCAGGCATGTATCGTCCGGACATCCAGGCCGGGATATCCTCGCTGGAATAGCCGTTGGTACACACCAAAACCGCCTGCGCTTTGACTGTCCCGCTCTGTGTTTGCAACACAAAGCCGGACGCCGTTTTTTCAACGCTCAGAACCGGGGAATTCCGGAACAGATACGCGCCCATTGCTTCGGCGGCTCGGGCAATCCCAAACAGGTATTTGCGAGGGTTCAACCCGAAACCAACCGGCGATGTGTATCCACCATGAAACGCGCCACCCATGCCCTTCGCGGGCAGGTCTCTGGCTTCGTGCAGGGTTCCCGCCTCGTCGGCATTGCGGCGCAGCATGTCCATCGCCCGCCTGGAATGCGCCAGCTGGGTTTCCCCGCTGGAGTGCGTATCCGCATCGATCTGATGTCGTGCCAGCAGATCGGCGACCAGTCGGACCGATTCCTGTTCCGCTGCCGCATAGTCCAAAGCGGCGTCGCGGCCAAATCGGCGCTGCATGGATGCGTGGCCAAGTTTTGACCCGCCTAGACAGCAAAACCCGCCATTGCGGCCCGAGGCACCCCACCCCGGTGCGCCGGCTTCGAACACCGCAACCGAAGCATTTTCAGCCAAATGCAGGGCAGCCGAAACGCCTGTAAATCCGCCGCCAATGACGGCCACATCCACATGCATGTGGCCTTGGAACTCTGGCCAATCCGGGCTGGCAACAGTTTCGTCCCACCAACAGCCGTCGCGAGGTTCGCTGCCATAGGCGTAGTCTGGAAAAACCCGCTTCATTCGGTGCGCGCTGCGGCCATTTCGTCCTGCTGCTGACGTACCATCGCGCGTTTGGTCACAAGCGAGGCCGTGATTACCCCGACCGTCACCACAGCGATCATGATCGTCGACAACGCGTTGATTTCCGGGCTGACGCCAAGGCGCACGGCCGAGAATATCTTGATCGGCAATGTCGTCGCTGACGGCCCCGAAGTGAAGGATGCAATCACCAGATCATCAAGTGACAAGGTGAAGGCCAGCAACCAGCCCGAGATTACAGCAGGTGCGATGATCGGCAGGGTGACAAGACGGAAGGCTTGCGCGGGCGAACACCCAAGGTCCAGCGCAGCCTCTTCCAGCGAGCGGTCAAAGGTGATGAGGCGCGAGGATACGACAACGGAAACGAAACACATCGAAAAGGTCGTATGCGCCAGAACGATTGTCAGAATACCCCGATCCAGGCCGATGCCGATAAACAGCAAAAGCAGCGACAGGCCGGTGATCACTTCGGGCATGACCAGCGGTGCATAGATCATGCCGGAAAACAGTGTCCGACCAAAGAAACGCCCGCTGCGGACCAGCACATAAGCGGCGGCCGTTCCCAGAATAGTCGCCAGCGTCGACGAAAAGACCGCGACCCGGATCGTGACCCAGGCAGCATCAAGGAACGCTTCGTTCCGAAGCAGCTCTCCGTACCATTTCGTCGAAAACCCGGCCCAGACCGTGACCAGCTTGCTTTCGTTGAAGCTGAAGACGATCAGGATGATCATCGGGATGTACAGAAACGCAAAACCCAGCGTCAGCGAAACCGTGTTGAACCAGCTCAATCTGTTCATCCCTCGGCCTCCGCCTGTTTCTGCTGGTTGCGCTGGAACAGCACGATGGGAATGACGAGGATCAGCAGCAGCACGATGGCCACCGCACTTGCCACCGGCCAGTCACGGTTCGAAAAGAACTCTTCCCACAGAACCTTGCCGATCATCAGCGTACCGGAACCACCCAGAAGGGATGGGATCACGAATTCACCGATCACGGGGATCATCACCAGGAAACACCCTGCAATGATGCCGGGTTTGGACAGCGGGATGGTCACCAGCCAGAAGGCCTGCAAACGCGAACACCCCAGATCCTCGGCCGCTTCGATCAATGATCCGTCCAACCGTTCCAACGCAGAATAGATCGGCAGGATCATGAAAGGCAGATAGGTGTAGACGATGCCGATATAGACGGCAGTTGACGTGTTCAGGATCGTCAGCGGGGTCGAGATGATGCCGGTCCACAGTAAGATCTGGTTGAGATACCCTTCGTTCGACAGAATGCCCATCCAAGCGTAAACCCGGATCAGGAACGAGGTCCAGAAGGGCAGGATGACCAGCATCATCAGTGTCGGTCGCCATTCCTGAGGCGCGCGGGCCATGCCGTAGGCAATGGGATAACCTACCAGCAGTGTCAGGAATGTCGAAATCAAAGCGATCTTGACGCTGGACAGGTAGGCTTTCCAATACAGGTCGTCCTCGGTCAGCCAGACATAATTCTCCAGATCAAGCTGGCTGAAAAACTCCTTTATCCCCGCCCAACCGGCTGACAGGTCCAAAGTCGGGGTATAGGGCGGGATGGCAAGCGCGGTATCCGAAAGCGAAATCTTCAGAACGATGAAGAACGGCACCAGAAACAGGGCCAACAGCCAGACGTAAGGAATGGCGATCAGAACGGCGCGGCGCATCAGTTGGCCAGCAGAACCGCAGCCGTGGCTGTCCAGGACAGCCAGACCGGGTCTTCCCAGGTGAAAGATCGGCGCGAGATGCGGCGGGTGTTGGCCGTCTGCGCCTTGATGATTGTGCCGTTTGCCAATTCAACGTGATAGGTGGACAGATTGCCCAGATAGGCAATGTCGTGAACCTTGCCCTGCACGGCGTTGACCGCATCGACGGGCCGTTCGGCAGAGATTGTCACTTTCTCGGGGCGGATCGCCAGATGGCAGGACTGACCGTCTGAGAAAACAGCAGGCGAAGACGCCGAAAACGGGGCCTGACCTTCGGCCCATGCGATCTGATAGGCGTCCTCTCCGGATGGAGTCGCGCGGCCTTCGATGATGTTCACATCTCCGATAAAGTCAGCGACATAAACAGATTCAGGGTTTTCATAGATCCGATCCGGGGTGGCCACTTGCTTTAACTGGCCCTGATCCATCACCGCGACGCGGGTGGCAACTGTCATCGCCTCTTCCTGATCATGGGTGACGATGACAAAGGTGGTGCCGGTCTTTTCCTGGATATCCATCAATTCGAACTGGGTATCCTGACGCAGCTTCTTGTCCAACGCCCCCAGCGGTTCATCCAGCAGCAGAAGCTTGGGCGCTTTGGCCAACGAGCGCGCCAGCGCGACGCGCTGCCTCTGACCGCCCGAGATCTGATGCGGTTTGCGACGGGCGAACTGTTCCAGCCGGGTCAGGCGCAGCATCTCTTCGACCCGGTCTTCCAGATCGTGCTTGGGCATGTTGTCTCGGCGCAGACCGAAAGCGATGTTTTCCCAGACACTCAGATGCGGGAACAGGGCATAGGACTGGAACATCATGTTCACGGCCCGCTTGTTCGGCGGGATGGGGTCGATATCCTGCCCGCCCAGCAGGATATGGCCTTCGGTCGGGGTCTCGAACCCGGCCAGCATCCGCATCATCGTTGTTTTGCCGCACCCTGAAGGGCCGAGCAGGGCAAAAAACTCACGTTCGAAAATATCCAGAGACAGGTTGTCGATCGCCGTGAACTCGCCAAAGCGCTTGGTCACGTTCTGGAACTGGATCAAGGGTTTCGCCTGTGGGTCATTCCACGGCGCAAAAACGTCAGAACTCAAAGCAGCCCCCGCATGGTCAGTTTGGACAATAGTGCGGCGGGGCGATCGCCAGACCGCCCCGCGCTTTTGACCGGATCAGGTGCCTGACTTGATCTTGGTCCAAAGACGGGTCACGACCCGCTGTGTCTTCGCGGGGTACGGAGTCGTGATGTACAGGTTCTGCATCGTGGCTTCATCCGGATAAATTGCCGGATCGCCGATCACGTCTTCCTCAAGAAATTCCTGAGACGCCTTGTTGCCGTTGGCGTAGTACACGTAGTTGGACGCAGCAGCCATGTTGTTGGCATCCAGAATGAAATTCAGGAATTTGTGCGCACCTTCCGGATTCGGCGCGTCGGCGGGAATTGCCATCTGGTCGAACCACATCAACGACCCTTCTGCGAACGGGTGGTATTCGATGTTCACACCGTTGTCGGCTTCGGCCGCGCGGTCCCGCGCCTGCAAAATATCACCGGACCACCCCACGGCTACGCAAATATCGCCATTGGCCAGCGCGTTGATGTATTCCGAACTGTGAAATTTCTGGATGTAGGGGCGAACGCTTGTCAGAACGTCTTCGACCTTCTTGATCACTTCCGGGTCATGGCTGTCGGGGTCTTCACCGATGTACTGCAAGGTCATCGGTATCATTTCGGCTGGCGCATCAAGGAAGTGAACGCCACACGAGGCCAGCTTTTCCATATTCTCCGGCTTCAGAACCAAATCCATGCTGTTCAGGGCCACATCGTCACCCAAGACTTCCCTGACCTTGTCGACGTTCACGCCGATGCCCGTCGTTCCCCACATGTAGTTGATCGAGTAGGCATTGTTCGGATCATACCCTGCGGTACGCTCCTGAATCACGTCCCACAGATTTACCGCATTCGGCAACTTGGCCATGTCCAGTTCCTGAAATGCGCCCGCCTGAATCTGGCGTTGCAGGAATGTGCCCGACGGCACCACCACATCGTATCCCGAACCACCGGCCAGCATCTTGGTTTCCAGAACCTCATTGCTGTCGAACACATCGTAAATCAGGGTCAGACCGGTTTCTTCCTCGAATTTGCTCAGCAAATCTTCGTCGATATAGTCAGACCAGTTGTAAACACGCACCTCTTCGGCGAATGCCGCCGAAGTCCCCAATGCGATGACCGCTGTCATGGTCAGCGTTTTGATTGTCATATTCTTCTCCCTGCAAGTGTACGGCTATTTTCCCGTTTTTTTGGATTTGATCAAGTTTTGCGTTTTTCCTCGATCCAGCGTATGGTTTCACGAGGTCTGTCACCTGACAAGTCAGGGTTAGTCGAAATGGGAAGAACCAATTGGATTTGATCAAAAATAAGGCATCTGCGTCGACAATCGACAAAGGGAAACAGCCCGCGCATGAGCAGGTTTATCAAACGCTCAGATCACAGATCCTATTCGGCGAATTGGTTCCGGGCCAGCCTGTCACGATCCAGGGCCTGACTGATTCGCTGGGTGTTGGCATGACACCGGTGCGCGAAGCCATCCGCCGGTTGATCTCGGACGGGGCATTGGTGTTCCAGGGCAATCGGCGTGTAAGCGTGCCGCTGCTGTCCCCGGGCGATATTCAGGAAATGATCTTTGCCAGAACCTCAATAGAATCAGAGCTTTCAAGGCGCGCGACGTCGAATTTGCAAGCCGAGGACATCGATCATCTCGAGCTGCTGGATACCCATTTGGACCGTATGATTGCCGACGGGGATGTGGGCGGATATCTGCGCCTGAACCAGGCGTTCCACGAAACGCTGTACTCTCATGCAAACGCACCGATTCTCAGTGATCTCGCCGAAAGGCTTTGGTTGCGGTTCGGCCCTTCGCTGCGTGTCGTGTGTGGTCGATTCGGGACTCAAAGCCTGCCGGATCGGCACAAGGATATCATTTCAGCCTTGCGCGAAGGCGACGCCGAAAAAGCGGCAAAGGCAACGGCTCAGGACATTGAGCAAGGCATGGAATTGATGTCGGACGCCCTGACTTCCGCTTAACTCAGCCTGATTCGATTGACAGCGATGAATTTGATCATATTGTGATCCGCAACCGCGTTCTTGTAGGAGATTCTCCGATGTCCACCATAACCAACCATATGCCGACCGCCGAGTTGCAGGCGCTGGATGCGGCGCATCACATCCATCCTTTCTCGGCCAATGGTGCGCTGGGGCAGGAAGGGGCCCGCGTGATTACACGCGCCAGCGGGGTTTACCTGACCGACAGCGAAGGTGAGGAAATTCTGGACGCAATGGCAGGTCTTTGGTGCGTCAACATCGGTTATGGCCGCGATGAGCTGGCCGATGTCGCGGCGCGTCAGATGCGCGAACTGCCCTACTACAACACCTTCTTCAAGACGACCCATGTGCCGGCAATCGCACTGGCGGCCAAAATCGCCGAACTGGCACCAGGTGATCTGAACCATGTCTTTTTCGCAGCTGGCGGGTCCGAGGCAAACGACACCAATATCCGCCTCGTGCGCACATACTGGGCCGAGAAGGGGCAGCCGGACAAAAACATCATCATCAGCAGGAAAAACGCGTATCACGGGTCTTCCGTCGGGTCGGCTTCGCTGGGCGGCATGGCAGGCATGCACGCGCAGGGCGGCATTCCGATCCCGAACATTCACCATATCAACCAACCCAACTGGTGGGCCGAAGGCGGCGACATGTCGCCCGAGGAATTCGGCCTGGCCCGCGCGCGCGAGCTGGAAGAGGCCATACAGGAGCTGGGCGAGGACCGTGTCGCGGCCTTCATCGCCGAGCCGGTTCAGGGTGCAGGCGGCGTGATCGTGGCGCCCGATACCTACTGGCCGGAAATTCAGCGCATCTGTGACAAATACGATATCCTGTTGATTGCAGACGAGGTGATCTGTGGGTTCGGCCGAACCGGCAACTGGTTCGGATCGCAAACCGTGGGCATCAAACCGCATATCATGACCATCGCCAAGGGGCTCAGCTCGGGCTATGCGCCGATCGGCGGGTCCATCGTGAATGACGAGATCGCCGAAGTGATTGGCGGGACGGAATTCAACCACGGGTACACCTATTCCGGCCACCCCGTCGCCGCCGCCGTGGCGCTTGAGAACCTGCGCATTTTGGAAGAAGAGAAGATCGTCGAGCATGTGCGCGATGTTGCCGCCCCCTATCTGAAACAGAAATGGGAGGCGCTGGCCGATCACCCGCTGGTGGGTGAGGCGAAGATCGTCGGAATGATGGCCTCCATCGCTCTGACACCTGACAAAGCCAGCCGCGCCAAATTCGCGTCCGAGCCCGGCACGGTCGGCTATATCTGCCGTGACCGTTGCTTTGCCAACAATCTGATCATGCGTCATGTGGGCGACCGCATGATCATCTCGCCGCCGCTGATCCTGACCCCGGCGGATATCGACGAGATGTTCGTGCGGATTTACAAATCTCTGGACGAAGCACAGGCGGAAATCATCGCGCAGGGGCTGATGAAAGCCGCATCCTGAGTTCAGAAAAAGGCTTCTACAAAGGGGCGGCCCGTCTGGGTCGCCTCTTGTCGTTCACCGCAGCCGCTCCAAAAGTGTCGCAGTTGGATAGCCGTCCGGCACCAAACCCTGCGCCAGTTGGTAGGCGCGAACCGCATTGATGGTATTCGGCCCCGTACGCCCATCGATACCCTTTGTATCGAACCCCGCATTGGTCAGGCGGGTTTGCAGCTCTTTCTTCTCGGTGAAGCTCAGCGCCCGCTCACCTCGGGGCCAGTCGGACTGAAACGGTGCGCCACCCGCAAGCCGGTCGGACAGGTGCCCGATACCGATCACGTAAGCGTCGGCCCCGTTATAGGCCTCGATCACGCTGAAATTGTCGAAAATCATCAGCGCCACACCCTGCCCCCCGGCGGGCAAAAGGATTGCGGCTTGCCCGTGATCCGGGACCGGTTTGCCGTCACGCCCCACCACGCCGCGCGCCGCCCATTCTGACGGCAGCAGGGTGTAGTCCCGTTTGGCGGTGGCATAGTCGAACCCTTCGGGCAGGAGCACCTCGACGCCCCAGGGCTGCCCCTTTTTCCAACCGTGCCGCGCCAGATAGGACGCGGCCGAGGCCAGCGCATCCGTCGGATCATCCGACCAGATGTCACGCCGACCATCGCCATCGAAATCAACCGCGTGATCCAGATACGAGGTTGGCATGAACTGCGTGTGCCCCATCGCACCTGCCCAACTGCCCAGCATGTTTTTGGCGCTGACATCGCCTGCCTGCACGATCCTCAGGGCGGCGATCAACTGCGTTTCAAAGAACTGCGCCCGCCGTGCATCAAAGGCCAGTGTCGCCAAGGAACTCAGCGTCCGGTTGCTGCCACGATAAGAGCCGAATGATGTTTCCAGCCCCCAGATTGCCGTGACCACTTCCTTTTCAACGCCATATTCCGCCTCGATTTGCTGCAACACCTGCCGATATCGTTGCATCGCGGCACGACCATTGGAAACGCGCATGTCCGAGACGGCGGAATCCAGATACTCCCAGATCGGTTTCGAAAATTCAGCCTGATTGCGGTCTTTTTTCAGGATGTCCTCGTCAAAGATCATGTCCGAGAACACCCTGTTCAATGTTCTTTCCGATATACCCTGCTGCTTCGCGCGCTCCTGAAACGCGCCGAGCCAGGCCTGAAACCGTGCGGTCACGGCCGCGGACACCCGCAAAGCCTCAACCGCCGGGCGCGGGACCGGACGGATCGAAACCGCCACATCCGCCGAGACCAGCTGTATCGTTTTGCCGGACACTGCACTGTCTGGCCAAGTCGTTTTTTCTGATATGTCCGCCTGCACCATGGATGCCCACAATGCGACGGTCATGACGCCGCCTACGCATTTTTGCATTCCGATTTTTCCTGATTACTGCTCGACCTCAGAGTAGCGCAAAATCGGCGAATCACAAAGTCTCAGGCACCCTCATCGCGTTCTTGCGCGTCGTGCGCTGCGCGGATTTGCGCCAAAACTTCGCGCAGCATGGGCACCCGGTTCGGTCTAAAGCTTTGATCTGTCACGGACATGTCTTGCATGCGATCCAACCGGAAGACGCGAAAATCCTGTCTCAGGTGGCACCAGCCGAGCAACACATTTGATCGATCCATATAGACGATGCTCAGCGGGTTGACCCGTCTTTGTGTGGCATCGCCTTTTGCGTCCGTATACGAGAACTCGATCGCGCGTTCGTCCCACGTCGCCTGCCGCAAAATGGCCACGTCGATGGTCGGCGCGGGCGGGCGATTGAACCGCGTTGCCGCCAGAACCGCGTGGCTCAGCCGATGGGACTGTCGCTGTGGCAATCGCCCCTGCAATTTCCGCAGGGCGGCGCTGGCTGCATCTGACAAGGCCGGGTCACCAATCACCTGAACTTCGCGCAGGCCAAGAACCAGGGCCTCAAGCTCGTCATCGGTGAAACCCAATGGCGGCAATGTGGCATCTTCGATCAGGGTGAACCCAAACCCTGCCTCACCGTCAATAACGGCCCCCAGACCACGCAGCGCGTCAATATCCCTGTGTATCGTTCTGGCAGACACACCCAGATCCTGCGCCAGTTGTTCAGACGTTCTGGGCGATGGGCCAGAACGCAGGGCTTGCATCAGTTGGAACAATCGGGCGGTGCGGGACATGATGAACACTAACCTATCCCTAATGACAAAAACTGTCATCAGGCCGGTTTACTCATTCGGCACGTCAAAAACACGGAGCCATGCGATGCTGACCCTTCTCACCTATCCTTCCGCCTTCGGACTGTTCAGCGCCAGTCCGTTCTGCGTCAAGACAGCCTTGATGCTTCAGCACTCCGGTCAAGTCTGGCAGCGTTCGGACATGCTTGACCCGCGCAGGATGCCGCATCAAAAACTGCCAGTGCTGCGCACGCCAGAGCGGTTGATACCAGACAGCGATCTGATCCGCGATTGGCTGGAACAGAAGGGGGCGGAGTTCGATCAGGGGCTTTCGGATGTGGAAAAAGCGCAATCCCGCGCGCTGGTACGAATGGCCGAAGAGCATCTGTATTTCCACATCGTTCTGGACCGCTGGGGCAATGACGAGGTCTGGCCGATCCTTCGCGAAACCTTTTTCACTGGAATTCCGGCTCTGATCCGAAAGCCGGCGTCCAATGCGATCCGAAAATCCGTTCTGAAAGGGATCACGTCACAAGGGATCGGCCGGTTCTCGTTGCCCGAGCGCATGGACCGGGTCGAACGCGATCTCGAGGCGATCTCGGCCCATCTGTGGCAATCCCGCTTCCTGCTAGCGGATCAACCGACTTCAGCAGATATGAGCGTCGGCCCGATGCTCGCCGCCATGCGCGCAACACCTGCCGATACCCCACTGACCCGCAGGGTCAAACAGGATAATCTGTTGAACAGTTACGTAGACCGGATGGAACAGGCGATACCGATTGCATGAAACCTTTTGATGACCCCTCGGTCGCCTCGGCCTTTGAAGCCATGCCCCCGCAAGCACGCGCGGGGGCCCTGGCGCTTCGCGATCTGATACTGAATACAGCAGAGTCTCTGCCCGCCGCCAATCCATTGCGAGAAGAGCTGCGCTGGGGCCAGCCCGCCTATCTTGCCCCCAAAGGATCAACGATCCGACTGGGGGCTCACAAATCCGCGGATTTCGCACTGTTCGTGCACTGCCAAAGCCGATTGATCGGTGATTTCACCACGGCCTTTCCGGGCGAGGACCGGATTGACGGGAACCGGGCCATCCTGTTCGATGACCCGCGCCAGATCGATGAAACCCGCCATGGCTGGCTGATTGCCCGGGCGCTGACCTATCACCTTTGACGTCGCTTGCGTTCGACCTTGCGCTTGATCTTGTCCTTCTTGCGTTTGGTGCTGGCGGCCTTGCGTCGCGTCGACCGCTTGGCGGGCCCGCGCCCGCGCGGCAGCGCCTGATCGTCGATGGACAGCAGCTCCAGCTCCAACCCGCCGGTCACAGGTGTCGCCTCGGTCAGCCGCACCGTGACCCGCTGGCCGATGGCGATGATCAGCCCGGAATCCGAGCCCATCAGCGTTCCGGCCTCTCGATCAAAATGAAAGAATTCGCGCCCCAAAGACCGCACCGGCACCAGGCCATCCGCGCCCGTTTCTTCCATTTTCACGAAGGCCCCGAACCGGGCAATGCCACTGATCCGACCGGTGAATTCGTTGCCCACACGTTCGCTGAGATAAGCCGCCAGATAGCGGTCGGTCGTATCGCGCTCGGCCATCATCGAGCGGCGTTCGGTATCTGAAATATGCGTGGCCGTTTCTTCGAGCCGGGCAATTTCGTCCTCGGTCAGCCCGTCCTTGCCCCAGCCATGGGCCGAGATCAGCGCCCGGTGCACGATCAGGTCGGCATAGCGCCGGATGGGCGAGGTGAAATGCGCGTAGTTGCGCAGCGCCAGCCCGAAATGGCCGAAGTTTTCCGGGCTGTAATAGGCCTGCGCCATCGACCGCAAGGTGCTGAGATTGATCAGCTCGGCATCCTCGGTGCCGGCGGCGGCATTCAGCAGCGCATTCAGGTGACGGGTCTGGAGCACCTGCCCCTTGGCCAGATTCAGCCCGGCGGCCTGCGCCGTCTCGCGCAGGCTTTCCAGTTTTTCGGGCGCGGGTTCTTCGTGCACCCGGAACAGCAGCGGGCTGCGCTTGGCGATCAGCGTCTCGGCGGCGGCCACGTTGGCCAGGATCATGAATTCCTCGATCAGCCGGTGCGCGTCCAGCCGGTCACGGAAAGCCACGCTTTCGACCTCGCCCTTGTCGTTCAGCACGATCTTGCGTTCCGGCAGGTCCAGCTCCAGCGGCTGGCGATCAACACGGGCCTTTTTCAGCGCGGCATATGCAGCATAAAGCGGTTTTAGAACCGACTCCAGCAGCGGGCCGGTCCGGTCATTGGGGGTGCCGTCGATGGCCTCTTGCACCTCGGCATAGTTCAGGGACGCGGCCGAGCGCATCAGCCCGCGCACGAACCGGTGGTCGATCTTGTTGCCGTTTGCATCGACCCGCATCCGCACCGCGATACAGGCGCGCGGCACGCCTTCGTGCAGCGAACACAGATCACCTGACAGACGGTCGGGCAGCATCGGCACGACGCGGTCGGGGAAATAGCTGGAATTGCCGCGCTTGCGCGCCTCGCGGTCCAGCGCGGTGCCGGGCCGCACATAGGCGGCGACATCAGCAATGGCGACCCAGATGACGTGCCCTCCGGGGTTCTTGGGATCATCGTCTGCATGGGCATAACAGGCGTCATCATGATCGCGCGCGTCCGAGGGATCGATCGTCAGCAAAGGCATATCCCGCAGATCCTCGCGGCCTTTCAGGCCGACAGGTTTGGCCTTGTCGGCCTCGGCAATCACCTTGTCGGGGAAATCATCCGGGATGCCGTGCTGATGGATCGCAATCAACGAAACGGCCTTGGGCGCAGTCGGGTCGCCCAGCCGTTCTACGATACGCGCGCGTGGCAGACCCATGCGGTTTTTCGGCCCGGCTTGTTCAGCCTCGACCAGTTCGCCATCCCGGGCGCCCAGCGCAGCGCCTTCGGCCACCAGCCATTCGGTCGATCCGGCCTTGTCGATCGGCACGATCCGCCCGCCTTCAGCCCCTTTGCGGAAGATACCCACGATTTTACGAGGGTTCGTCCCGATACGGCGGATCAGGCGGGCTTCGTAATTGTGATCTTCTTCATGCACCACGGTCAGACGAGCCAGAATGCGATCACCTTCGCCCAGCGCCGGGTCGCTGGCGCGAGCAATGATCAGAACGATGGGCTCGACCCCCTCGCCATGCCATTCCAGCGGCCGCGCGAACAGGTCGCCATCGGCATTCGGCGCCTTTACCTGCAACACGCTGACCGGCGGCAGGCGATCCGGGTCGCGGTAACTGCGCTTGCGCTTCTCAAGATGGCCTTCGGCCTCAAGCTCTTTGAGGATACGTTTCAGATCAATCCGATCCGCGCCCTTGATGCCAAAGGCTTTGGCGATATCGCGTTTCGAGGTCAGGGTGGGGTTCGCCGAGATCCAGTCCAGGACCTCCTGCTTGGTAGGGATGCGAGTCATACGTCCGGCCTAGCACGCGTTTGCGACCGCGTCATGACCAAAAAGCCTCAGGGTTCAAGATCGGCAACCGTATCCACATCGCGCAGCTGATCAAGCAATGACACCCGACCGCCAGAAATCGAGGCCAGCGTGTCAGCCAATGCGTGTTCTGTCGACCAGCGCACGTTTTGGAACAGACTTGCCGGCAAGGCCGCATATCGTTGCGCGCCGACCAGCCAATAGCCACCATCCGGTGCTGGCCCAAACACCATCTGAGAACGCCCCAATGCGTCGAAAGCACGGGCAATATGGCGGCGCGAAATGCCCGGAATATCCGCACCGATCAGACAAACCGGCCCCTTGGGCATCCCGCGCAGCATCCGCCCCATGCGATCCCCCAGGTCCCCACGCCCCTGCGCGGCGCGCGGCAGGTCCGCAGGCCATACCCGGCTGTTCAGACCCTGCTGATCGGGTGAGACGGCCAAAACGATACGCCAGCGGGGATCACGCAGCCGCCGGATCAAGGACTGGGTCTGGTGCCGAAACCACCACGCCGCCGCGACCATGCCGATTTCTCGCCCAAGCCGCGTTTTGACGCGGCCCGGTTGAGGTTCCTTCACCATGATCACCAATGTGCGCTGCATGGATCAGGCGAAATAATCGGTCAGGATACGGCTATAAATCGATTTGAGTTGCTGGATCTGGGCCACCTCGACGCATTCGTCGACCTGATGCATCGTGCGACCGACCAGACCGAACTCTACAACCGGGCAATGGTTCTTGATGAAACGCGCATCCGACGTACCACCGGTCGTCGAAAGCTCGGGCGATGCGCCTGTTTCCGCCTCTACCGCTTTGGCCACCAGATCCGACAAGGGCCCCGGCGGGGTCAGAAAGCTTTCGCCTGAAATCTTGATTGCGACATCTATTTCAACGCCGAACTGAGCGGCCACCTCATCTGCTTCCGACTTCAGCCAGTCGCTCAGGCTGGCCCCGGAATGCAGATCATTGAATCGAAGATTCACTGTTCCCTTGCACTGCGCCGGGATTACGTTGGTGGCCGCATTCCCGGTGTCGATTGTCACCACTGCCAACGTCGACGCATCGAAGTGGTCCGTGCCCTGATCCAGTTCGTGCCCCGCCAGCCGATCCATCAGCCGCGCCATGGCTGGCAACGGGTTTTTGGCACGATGCGGATAGGCCGAATGCCCCTGAACACCGGTGATGGTAAACCATGCAGTCATCGACCCGCGACGGCCGATCTTCATCATTTCGCCCATCTTGTTCGGGCAGGTCGGCTCACCCACCAAACAGACTGACATATGTTCATCCGCGCCGTCCATGTAATCCAGCAAAGCGGTCGTGCCATCCAGCGCGTCGCCTTCCTCGTCGCCGGTGATCGTCAGGATGATGGCTCCGTCAGGCGGGGTGTCGCGCACGAAATCGATTGCCGCCGCCGCAAACGCCGCAACGCCGGATTTCATATCCGTTGCCCCACGCCCATACATCACACCATCCCGTATTTCGGCCCCGAAAGGCGGCATCGTCCACGCGGCCTCGTCGCCGACCGGCACAACATCTGTATGGCCGTTGAACCCGAAACTGCGCGGATGGCCTTTCTGGCCCCATCGTGCGAACAGGTTGCTGACGCCACCACGGTCGACACGCGTGCATTCAAACCCCGCATCCGCCAGCACCGATCCCAGCAGAACCAGCGCGCCACCTTCGGCAGGTGTGACCGATGGGCAACGGATCAGATCGGCTGTCAATTGGACGGGGTCGGTCATGCAATGGCCTCTGGAACTGTATCTTTCGCGGGTTCGCGCACAGATTCAACGAATTGGCCGGTTTTCCAACCCCAATTCGCAAAAATATCGTTGCGACCAAATGTGCAGATATCAAAGCGACACCCTAACAAATCATGGCGGTTTACCCGGCGACCATCTTGCCGCCCGCTGCACAATCGCGTTACAGGGCCGCGAAACAGGTGAATGAAAATGAAGCGCGCATTCTTCGCACTGATCTGCCTGACTTTCGCCGTCCTCGCGCAGCAGAGTATGGCGCAGTCTCTCACGGTTACGACGGTGACCCGCCCCCCGTTTTCCTATGTCGAGGACGGTGCGGAAACCGGCTTTTCGATGGATCTGCTCGCGGCGCTGGCAGAGGCGCTGAACTGGGACTATTCCGTCAATCGGGTCGATTCCTTTTCGGAGATGCTGGGCGCGGTCCGGGATGGATCTGCGGATCTTGCAGTTGCCAATATCTCGATCACCGCGCAGCGGGAAACGCAAATGGACTTCACCCAGCCGATCTTTGAGGCGGGCCTGCAAATCATGGTGCCATCGGAAGCCGCGCGCCAGCCGTCGCTGCTGCATGCGTTGCTCTCAAAAGAGTTGTTCATCGCCATCGGCCTGGCCTTCGCCATTCTGTTGGGCGGCGGCATGCTGATGTGGAGCTTTGAGCGCCGCGCCCAACCCTATTTCGACCGCAAGCTGAACGAAGCCTGGTTTCCCTCGTTCTGGTGGGCGCTGAACCTTGTCGTGAACGGTGGTTTCGAAGAGAGGATGCCGCGCACGCCATTCGGCCGGCTTCTGGGTGTCGTTCTGGTTGTTTCGTCACTGTTCATCGTGTCCGTTTTCACGGCCCGCATCACGTCGGTCATGACCGTGGAGGCGATCACGGGCAGCGTGAATTCGGTGAACGACCTGTATGGCAAGAGTGTCGGGACAATCACGGACTCGACCGCGGCAAGTTTTCTGAACCGGCGTGAGATTGAATTCACCGGCTATCCCGGGCTGGAGCAGATGCTGGATGCGTTCGAGGCCAAGCAACTTGACGCTGTGGTCTTCGATGCACCGATCCTGTCCTACTATGCGGCCCATGAAGGCCGGCGAATTGCATCGATGACAGGCGGCGTCTTCCTGCGCGAAAACTACGGTATCGCTTTCCCGACCGGGTCGCCTCTGGTCGAGGATGTCAACCAGGCCCTGCTTTCGTTGCGTGAAGACAGAACTTATGACGAAATCTATCGCAAGTGGTTCGGTACGCGGAACTAGGTCTGCGGCTCGTCTCCGAAGAAGGGTGTCATCTGCGCGACGATCACGGCGTTTTCATCCAGCGCGCGCTGCATCAGGGCACGTTCGTCGGGTTCGATCTCATGTCCCTGTGCCTCACGCTCGGCCAGGGTCCCGTAGCCGGTGACATCCAAAGGCGCGGTGTCGGCCTGCTTCAGAATAGCCACCGTCTCGCGCACGGCCTCGGCTTCGTCCACGCCGCTGGCATAACAGATCAGTGCCGCCCCGGTCGCACCGTCGGGCAGCCCGTCTCCATCCTTGCGGCCGATCTGGACCAGAAGGGTATAGACTTGCTGACGCGAGGGCTTCTTTTGCTTTTCCATGGGCCATGCATTACGCGCGGTGTTTTGAAGGGTCAACTGCTTCCATCGATCCAGGCTTTGAGGCCAAGATCTTCCGCAGCCCGCTGCCTGGCCTTTAGGCCCTGAGGACTTGCAGGAATGCGACTCAGCAAAGCCCTTTTCCCGTTTTCGCCCAAAAATTGAGCAGTGCTCGAATTCGATTCTCCAAGTTGAATCGGGCACATTTTTGCCACATTTGAGTCGTGATTCTAGCCATTTTCTGCTGAGTTCGACGCGTTTCCCGCCTTTTGCAACGATGAAGACAGGCCATCTCTACGCTGGAGCCACTGCGAAAGTCATTTTTTTACAGGAGAATTAAAATGAGTGTTCTGTCCAAGTTAATGATGACGACTGCAAGTGTGATTGCGCTTTCCGGAGTACCTGCTGTCGCTGTGCTGTCGTTTGTGACGCCGGGTGCGGCGTACGCTCAGGACGGCGGCGGCGATAACGAAGGCGGCGGCGACAACGAAAGCGGCGGCGACAGCGAAGGCGGCGGCGACAACGAAAGCGGCGGCGACAGCGAAGGCGGTGGCGATAACGAAAGCGAAGGCGACAGCGAAAGCGGCGGCGATAACGAAAGCGGTGGCGATAACGAAAGCGAAGGCGACAGCGAAAGCGGCAGCGATAACGAAAGCGAAGGCGACAACGAAAGCGGCGGAGACAGCGAAAGCGGCGGCGATAACGAAAGCGGCGGCGATAACGAAAGCGAAGGCGATAACGAAAGCGAAGGCGACAGCGAAAGCGGCGGCGACAACGAAGGCGCGGAAACCAATGCTGAAAACTCAGAAGTTGACGCTATGCAGGGTGAAAACCGCTGACCCACAAAGGGTGATCCTCTGAGATGAGCCTCATGCTCAGGACAGGTTTTGGTCGGGGTTCGGCCTCACCTTGAACGACACCCCAAAATAATCGAAAGGCCGGAGCGGGTCTGCTCCGGCCTTTCTGTACAACCGGGAAAATCAGTCCCGCAGCAATTCGTTGATGCCGGTTTTCGACCGGGTCTTTTCATCCACCCGCTTCACGATCACCGCACAATACAGGTTGATATTGTTCTTTGACGGCATCGAACCCGCGACGACCACGGAATAGGGTGGGACTTCGCCATATGTCACTTCGCCGGTTTCGCGATCCACGATCTTGGTGGATTTGCCAATGAACACGCCCATCCCCAGAACCGAGCCTTCGCGGACGATGCAGCCCTCGACCACCTCGGAGCGCGCGCCGATAAAGCAGTTGTCCTCGATGATGGTCGGGCCGGCCTGCATCGGCTCCAGCACGCCGCCGATGCCAACACCGCCCGACAGGTGGACGTTTTTGCCGATCTGCGCGCATGAACCAACGGTCGCCCAGGTATCGACCATGGTGCCTTCATCCACATAGGCGCCAAGGTTGACGAACGATGGCATCAGCACCACGCCCGGCGCGATATAGGCCGACTTGCGGACAACGCAGTTGGGAACCGCGCGGAACCCGGCCGAGCGCCATTGATCTTCACCCCAACCGGCGAACTTGCTGTCCACCTTGTCCCACCAGCCGCCGTCTTGCGGACCGCCAGTCTGGATTTCCATGTCCTTGATGCGAAAGCCCAGCAGAACCGCTTTCTTCGCCCACTGGTTCACATGCCAGTCGCCGTTTTCCAGCTTTTCAGCAACACGCAGCGACCCGCTGTCCAGCGCGTTCAGCGTGTCTTCGATCGCTTCGCGTTGTTCACCTGCCGTGGCGGGTGTGATCGTGTCGCGCGCCTCCCAGGCGGCTTCGATGGCGGCTTCCAGTTGCGCGTTGGACATGGGGCGTCTCCCTACAGAATCTGTTCATGTTGGTTTGGCCTATACGCAAGCCAGGCCCATGGCGCAATGCGACGAACACGGGCCGTTTTGCGGCTGACAGGCCCGTAATCAGCTGGCGCGGCGTATATGTCGGGTCAGAATACCTTTTGCCGTGCTCAGGTCCTTCCGCCTGAGCGCCTGAACAAGCGCCGCGTGGTCCTTGTCTGTCTGCTGCACCCATTTCGACCGCCAGTGCGCAAACAAATGGCGTGCGCTGGCGATATGCAGGTCGTCAATTGCATGCAAAAGCCGGGGCAACCCGCAAGGCGTCAGAATGCAGCGATGGAACGCTCTGTTCAGAGCCTCCCATTGGGGCATCGTCTGCGCCTCGTCACAGGCGATGCGTGCGCGATCGATCTTTTCCAATGCGACCGGAGACATGTTCTGCACCGATTGCTGCAACGCCAGTGTTTCCAGCGCCACGCGCATTTCGATGACCTCTCGCACCTCTGCCGGGTCCAGCGCCGTGACCCGCATGCCCCGGCGCGGTTCATGCCGGGCCAATCCATGCGCCTCAAGCCGCAACAGGGCTTCCCGCACCGGAACATGGCTGGTGTCGAAGGCGCGGGCAATATGATCCTGCCGCAGCTTTTCCCCGGCGCTCAGCTCTCCGGTTATGATTTGCTGGCTGAGGTTCTGGTAAATCGTGTCCGAGATCGTAGCGGTCATAAATTATAGATAAAATCTACGGCAGCTATCCTCAACCAGATAATTCACCCCGCAAGCGGGTCCGGGGCGATATTCGCACCACACACCAGAACGGCCACGCGTTCGTCCGGTTCGGGCCGATACACGCCCGAGGTCAAGGCTGCCAACGCCGTAGCGCCCGCCGGTTCCACCAGAATACGATGCGCCTGCCACAACGCCTTCTGAGCCGCCGCGATGGCATCATCCGACACCAGGACCGACGTCATCCCCTGTGCCAGGTCGAAACAGATCTGCCCGATCCGGCGCGCGCCCAGCGCATTTGCCGCGATGCCGGATACGGAAACATCCACCGGTTCACCGGCCTGCAACGCCGCATTCAATGCGCAGGAGGTCTGGGGTTCGACCGCCACGACCTTGCGCGCTCCGTCGAACCAGGCCAACGCCCCGGCGATCAGCCCACCCCCGCCCACGGCGACCAGAACCGTATCTGCCTGTAGCCCCTGCGCATCCCATTCCGCAAAGCAGGTCCCCTGCCCCGCCACGGTAGCCGGCGCATCATAGGCGTGAATCTGCATCGCTCCGGTTTCCGCTTCATGCGCCTGCGCCTGTGTCAGCGCATTGGCGTATTCGCCGGGCACAACGCTCAGATCCGCTCCGGTTTGCCGGATCAATGCAATCTTGGATGGCCCCGCCAGTTCGGGCACGAAAATCTTGGCCGGATATCCAAGCGCCTGCGCCGCAAAGGCCGCCGCTGCACCATGATTGCCGCCGGATGCAGCCACGACACCTGCATCGGGTACGTCGAGGCTCAGCAACGTATTGAACGCACCGCGCGCCTTGAAACTGCCCGTGTGCTGCATGTGCTCCAGCTTCAGCTCAATGGGATGGCCCGGAATTCGGCTCTCGATCACCGGCGTCACCTGCGTATGTCCGGCGATACGATCCCGCGCCGCTGATATTTCGCTCTTCCAATTCATTCTTGTCTTTCCGTGACTGGCACTCTGCCCGCGAACCCTATAGCTGTTTGGAAAACACGCAAGCAGGGATCGATCACCCATGAGAGAAGACCGCCACAATCCGTTTCGCGATGCGCAGACAGATCGCTCGACCGCGAGCGAAGTGCCGGACACGCCGCAAACGCGATCGTCCGCCTATCGCCTTGCCTTTGCCGATGACGAATTCCTGTGCCGGGACGAGCTGCGCCCGGTGCGTCTGCAACTGGAATTGTTGAAACCCGAGATGATCATGAGCGAACGCGAGATCACCTCGACCATCGTGATGTTCGGCGGCGCGCGCATCCCTGAACCATCGCAGAAACACACCGCACGAACGGAAACGCTGGCTGGTCTGTCGGCCTATTACGACGAGGCGCGCGAGTTCGCGCGGCTGATGACCGTGAAATCGAACGAGACCGGCTGCCGTGAAAACGTGATCGTCACGGGCGGCGGCCCCGGTGTGATGGAGGCAGGCAACCGTGGGGCACAGGACGCGGGCGGATGTTCTATCGGGCTGAATATCGTTCTGCCGCACGAACAGGCCCCGAACCTTTATGTGACGCCGGATCTCAGCTTCAACTTCCATTATTTCGCCATCCGCAAGATGCACTTCCTGATGCGCGCCCGCGCGATCACGATTTTCCCCGGCGGTTTCGGAACCATGGACGAGCTGTTCGAATCCCTGACCCTGATTCAGACCGGCCGGATGGACCGCGTGCCCTTCCTGCTGTTTGGTCGCGAATTCTGGGAAAAGGTCATCAACTGGAAAGCGCTGGCCGATGCCGGAACCATCTCGGACGAGGATCTTGATCTGTTCCGCTTTGTGGACACGGCGCAGGAGGCGGTCGAGATCATCGAAAACTGGGAGCCCGCCCCGCCCCGCGACGAAATTCCGGGGCGCTGAACCATGGCACCCAAGACCGGAGAGATGCTGCATCTGCGTGGAAATGCCCTGAGCAAGGGCGAACCCGTAGCGCTGCCACTGACCCAAAGCAGCATGTACCACCTGCCGGGCACCCCGGACGGGCGGGCGAGTTACGGTCGGGTGGACAACCCGACCTGGGTGCATCTGGAGCATGTTCTGTCGCATTTGGAAGACGCGCCCTGCCTCAGCTTTCCCTCGGGCATGGCGGCGATTTCCGCGGCACTGTTTGCCACCGTAAAGGCCGGATCACGCCTGCTGATCCCCTCCGATGGCTATTACGTGACGCGCCTTTTGGCCGATCGTTTCCTGTCGCGGCTGGGTGTGATCGTTGAGGAACGCCCCACCACCGCCTTTGCCGACGGCGGTTTTGACGGGTTCGATGTGGTCTTTGCCGAAAGCCCCTCGAATCCCGGGTTGGACATGATCGATCTGACCGAGGTGGCGGATCGGGTGCGCGCTGCCGGGGGCATAACCATTGCCGACAATACGACGATGACTCCGCTGGGTCAGCGTCCTCTTGATCTGGGCATCGACGTAGTCGTCTCGTCCGATACCAAGGCGATGGGCGGGCATTCCGACATGCTGATGGGCCATGTGGCCAGCCGCAACGGCGACATCATGGAACGGGTCGGGGAATGGCGGAAAGTCTCTGGCTCCATACCGGGGCCACATGAAGCATGGCTGCTGCATCGCGGCCTTGAAACGCTGGACGTTCGGTTCGACCGGATGTGCAGCTCGGCCGAAGTATTGGCCGAACGCCTGGCGGCACATCCCGCAGTGAAACAGGTGCGCTATCCCGGGCTGGCCAACGACCCGTCGCATAAACTGGCGCAACAACAGACCACACGTTTCGGCTTTCTTCTGTCGCTGACGCTGAACAGCGAAGACCAGGCCGAAGCCTTCATCAACAATTGCCCGCTTCTGCGCCCGGCCACGTCATTCGGAGGCGTCCACAGCTCGGCCGAGCGGCGCGCGCGCTGGGGCGACGACGTTGATCCGGCCTTTATCCGCCTGTCCGTCGGGTGCGAACCCGTGGAAGAATTGTGGCACGCTATCGAAGCCAGCCTGAACGCTGTGTGATTACTTTTTGGGCTCACGCAGTTCTTTGAACACGTAGATCGGCAGCACCACGCTGGCGATCAACGCCCCCAGCCAGACCAGCAATGTTGCCGCAAGCAGGTTCGAAACCCCGCCAACGGTCAGCCCGGCAGCAATCAGGTCGGTCACGAAAAGGCCCACGAAGGTCACGATCAGGGCGATCCCACCCTTCAGGGCGGGCGCTTTCTTTTCGCCCAGTTTCAGGATCAGGGGTTCAGCGACAACTTGTACGACGGTGAAGACTATCACCACCACGATGAACGAGATCGGCTTGATCGCAAATCCCGACAATATCAGCGCGGCAAGCAACAACCCAATGGCATTCCCGGCCAGCAGGGCCAGGGCGGATTTTATTCTGCGTGACATGCGGCGGTCTCCGTCATTCGACAATTATAAATATGCAGATACTATCAGGTCTGCGGGATTTTACGAAACAATTCAATCGCCTCTTTCGTTTTACCCGTTGAAATCTCATGGTAGAACACCTTCATCCTGATCAGACCCGTCCTTGACCTGAGAGAGTGATATGAGCGACGACCCCTACACCGTTCTTGGTGTCTCGAAGGACGCCAGTACAGCCGAGATCAAAAAAGCCTACCGGCGTATCGCCAAGGATTGCCATCCGGATCTGAAACCGGGCGATGACGCGGCTGAGGCCAAGTTCAAGGCCGCCGCGGCTGCTTATGATCTGTTGAAAGATCCTGAAACACGTGCGCGTTTTGACAACGGGGAAATAGACGCCTCGGGTCAGGAGCGCCCGCAACAGCAGTATTACCGGGACTATGCCGAGGCCGCTGGAAACCCCTATCGCGGGCGTCAGGCCGATCCCGACGACATGTCAGACGTCTTCGCCGAGTTCATGCGTGGTCGCGGCGGTTTTGGGGGCCAGCGCGGCCACCAGTTTCACGCACCGGGTCACAATCTGAACTACTCGCTTCAAATCAGCTTCCTGGACTCCGTGTTCGGCGCCAGTCAGAAATTGACCTTGCCGGATGGGGACAGGATCGAAGTCAAAATCCCGGCCGGGATCACCGACGGCCAGACCATCCGGTTGCGCGGCAAAGGCGCGCCGGGATATGGTGAAGGCCCTCCGGGCGATGCTCTGGTAACTGTCTCGGTCGCCAGCCATCCGGTGTTTGATCGTCAGGGCGACGACATCCACATCACCCTGCCCATCACCATTGATGAGGCGATTCTGGGCGGCAAAGTCCCCGCCCCTACGATTGATGGCGGCGTGAATGTCAGCGTACCGGCGGGCACCAGCAGTGGTAAAACCCTGCGATTGCGGGGCAAGGGTGTCAAAAAACGCGGCTCATCCGAGCGTGGGGATCAGTTGATCGAACTGACCGTCTCGATGCCCGACAAAATCGATGACGATCTGAAACAGTTCATGGAGACCTGGCGCAAAACACACAGCTACGACCCGCGGAAAGGAATGCCGTCATGACCCTGACCGAGAAGGAACTGATCGAAACCGTCGCCCGACTGACCTCGGATCGGCTGACCGAATATCTGGCGGCCGAGATTGTGATCCCCGAACAATCAGACCAAGGGCTGATCTATCACAGTATCGACGTCGCCCGTCTGGAACTTGCCTGCGAGTTGCACGAACAGTACGACATGGAGGCAGATGCACTGTCGATGATGATCTCGCTGATTGATCAGATGCATGGGCTGCGGGCCGAGTTGCGCGAGGTTTTGAACGCGGTCGAGGCTCAACCCGAACCAGTTCGTCAGCAACTGGTTGAAGTGATCGGCACAGCGCGATTCCGTCGCAGATAACGGGGTTTTGGACTCGAAACATTTGGATTAGAAGGCCGGCTTGATCCTTTTACAAGTGGCGCCATGACCCAGTCCAGATCCGAATTGCTGATGCCTGCGGGCAATCTGCGCAAGCTGAAACTCGCTGTCCTTTACGGGGCGGATGCGGTGTATCTGGGCACGCCCGATATGTCGCTGCGCACGAAATCCGAGTTTTCGCTGGAAGAGGTGATCGAGGGCGTCGAGTTCTGCCACAGCCATGGCCGGCGCGCCTATCTGACGCTGAACCTGTTCTCGCACAACAAGGACATCCCGAAGCTGGACGAATATATCGACACGGTCCGCAAAGTGCAGCCGGACGGGTTGATCATCGCCGACCCCGGCGTGTTCCAGTACGTGCGGGACCGCGCGCCGGAACTGCCGCTGCACATCTCGACCCAGGCCAATATCTGTTCCTGGCTGTCGGTGAAGTACTGGCAGGATCAGGGCGCGGAACTGGTGGTTCTGGCGCGCGAGGTTTCCTACCCCGAACTGGTGGAGATCCGCGAAAAATGCCCCGACATCAAGCTCGAGGCCTTCGTCCACGGTGCCATGTGCATGACCTATTCGGGCCGTTGCCTGCTGTCGAACTTCATGGCGGAACGCGGCGCGAACCAGGGCAACTGCGCAAATTCCTGCCGCTGGAACTATGCACTGAAACTGCGCCTGAAGGATGGCACCCATCAGGAATTGCGCATCACCGAGGAAAACGCCGACCTGTTCGAATTCCTGCTGGAAGAAGGCTGCCGCCCCGGCGATCTGATGCCGATCGAGGAAGACGACCGCGGTTCCTACATCCTCAATTCGCGCGATCTGTGCATCATGCCCAAGCTGGACGAATACCTGAAGATCGGCGTGGACAGCCTCAAGGTCGAGGGGCGCGGCAAGTCGGAATACTATGCCGCCATCGTCGCGCGCGCCTATCGCATGGCCATCGACGATTACTATGCCGACCCCGAGAACTGGGACCCGAAACCCTATATGCGCGAGTTGGAGACCGTGGGAAACCGCGGCTATACGCTGGCCTTCCACGAGGGGCGCCTGACCAACTACGCCCATGATTACGAGCACACGGCATCCATCGCGCAGTGGGAATATGCCGGGATCGTCACCGAAGTGACCCAGGAGGCCTTTCTGGTCGAGGTAAAGAACAAGCTGGAACCGGGCGATGTACTGGATTTCGTCTCGCCCATCTCGCGCGAGACGGTTCTGCTGCGGGTCTATGATTTCGAACGCGCATCCGATGGCGCGCGGATGGACGTGGTGCATGGCAGCACCAAAACAGTGATCCGCCTGCCCTTCACCCTGTTCGACCACGAGGATATCGACGATCTGCGCACCAGGTTCCCCGCCTATTCCGTTCTGCGCAAGGAACGCGCCCTGACCGACGAACACTGGAGCCGCATCCGCTTTGACAAGCTGGTGCAGGGTTTGGAAACCTCGGGCCGTGACAACCCTGGCGCCTATGCCCGCCGTCGCGACGCCCTGGTTGAAAAGATCGGCGAAGACGGCAACGAACGCCGTTTCAAAACCAACCGCATCGGCACCGAAGGCTGCTGCGGCAAGGGCTGCAACGGTTGCCTGATCTTCTGGCAGGACGACAAATACGCGCTGGCCCGTGAAGTTCTGTCAAAGCGCAAACAAGGCGAGCAGCTCAGCCGCCGCGAGGCGACGGAATTGAAGCTGCCGGGCGAAAATGCCTGAGTTGGCTCAATCGCGCGTCCGATAGTCTTCCGGCACGTAAAACGTATAGTCCCGATCTGCCACCTGTTCGTGACAGACATGGCAATACGCCACGGCGCCGGCGCGGTCGCCCATAGTGTCCCCAAATACCGAGCCGTCCGGCAAGACCATGATGTAACGCCAATCCGCCGTGTCCGGGCTGGCACCTTCTGTCAGTTTCTCCATTACGAACATGGCACCGGGATGCACGTGACCTTCATCCGTCACGGTCATGCTGTCCTTGGCAAGAACCGACCCCATGGGAAGTTCTTCACCTTCCTGCAACGTCCCGTAGTTATGCGCCATGCGATTGGCATAGCTGTTCACATACCTTTGCCCGTGGGTTGCCGAAATATAGGGCGCATCGTTGAAAAGCGGCCAGCTTTGGTAGTTGAGGATCAGGTCCAGTTGCGCCACGGCGTAGCCACGCGCCATGCGGCGATTGAGGGATCGGTAGTGTTCCAAAGCCTCTTGTTTGCTCAACTCGGCAGGGTTTTCGATTGCGATATGAGCGTCCTGGCCGTCAGCGAAGGCCAAGCCTGAACCCGAGACGATAGCAAGCGCAGCGGCACCAAAACGGATGATCGAAAAAGAACTTGCATTCATAATCGTGGCCCACCTGAAAATCAGTTCACCCGAGCGCATTCTGCACCACTTGGAACAGTCTAGCGGAATCGCAAAAACTTGCCATCTCTGACCCGAACACCTCACCGCCTTGTGCATCGAATTGAAGAGGCAAATTCAGCGACGGGCACGGCAAATATAGCAAATTATGCATGTGGTTTCAGCATCTGAAACATTAAGTTTGAACAAAACACTTGTGACGTGCAGACAAAGCCAGAAAACACTTAAGGCGCGATCTGATCAAGCCTGGCCCAGATGGATCAAACCCTATCGGCTCAGACCCGTTTCGGCCTCGATTTGTTTGCGTGACTTGCGCGCCCGCTCGGTGGCCGACTTCAACTGACCACAAGCTGCCATGATGTCCTCACCGCGCGTCTTGCGGATCGGCGAGGCATAGCCGGCCTGATAGATGATGTTGGCGAAAGCGCGGATACGGTTGTTCGAGCTGCGCTTGTATGGTGCCCCGGGCCATTCGTTGAACGGGATCAGGTTGATCTTGGCCGGAATGCTGTGGCGCTTGATGTGATCGATCAGACGATGCGCATCTTCGTCACTGTCATTCACACCATCCAGCATCACATATTCAAACGTGATCCGTTCAGAGTTCGAAGCATTGGGATAGCTGGCCAAAGCTGTCAGCAGTTCCTCGATGTTCCAACGCTTGTTGATTGGCACCAGAATGTCGCGCACCTCGTCAGTGGTGGCGTGGAACGAGATCGCCAGCAGGCACCCGATTTCCTCGGCCGTGCGCGCGATCTCGGGCACCACGCCCGAGGTCGACAGGGTAATCCGCCGACGCGACAGAGAAATGCCCTCGGGGTCCATGGCGATCTTCATCGCGTCGCGCACGTTTTCGAAATTGTAAAGCGGCTCGCCCATGCCCATCAGAACGATGTTCGACAGCAGGCGGGTTTCGTCCTTGGGTGCGCCGGGGGTTGGCCATTCTTCAAGATCGTCACGCGCCATCATGATCTGACCGACGATTTCTGCGGATGTTAGGTTTCGTACAAGTTTCTGGGTTCCGGTATGACAGAACGAACAGGTCAGCGTGCAGCCCACCTGAGACGAGATGCACAGGGTTCCGCGATCTTCCTCGGGGATATAGACCACCTCGACCTCATGCCCGCCGGCGATGCGGCACAGGTATTTGCGGGTGCCATCCTCGGACACCTGACGCGTCACCACCTCGGGGATTTCGATCACGAAATGCTCGGCCAGTTGTGCACGATAGGCTTTGGCGAGATTTGTCATCTGGGCAAAGTCGCGCACACCCCATTGATAGATCCATTGCCAGATCTGGCCTGTGCGCATCTTGGCCTGTTTCTCGGGCGTGCCGTGTTCAATCAAGGTCTCGCGCAACCTGTCGCGCGAAAGACCGACAAGGTTTACCTTCCCGTCGGGCAGTTTGCGCGGGATGGTCATGACGTCTTGGGTGATCGGCGCTTTGGGCGACATTGGCGTATCTCAAAGGAATCGGGCTTGGGATGCGCCTCTATATAGGAACCTGCGCAAAGATCAAAAGGTTTCCTAAGCCGGCAGGCCCGGCACGATTCACATGCCGGGCCTTTTTGATCAGTTTACCGGCGGCGGTGTGTAGCAATCACTGGCGTCCAGGGTCTGAACCGGATCTTCCGGGCCACATTGCTCGCCCGATATCGGATAGGAATCAGCGTTCTTCTCGCAAGCGCTCAGCACGGCGACGGATGCGGCAAGAACCAGAGTGATCCAAGTTTTCTGTTTCATCACGATGTCCTCTCTTGGTGGCTGAACCACTTAGTTCACATTGCCGAGTGCGAAACTTTGATACGGATCAAAACTGGCAGATGACCAGACGTCAAAAGCCCCGCGACCAGGCGGGGCGCTTTGAGCAATCGGCGCGATAAGATCAGTTGGAGCAGCGCTTCTCAGCGTCTTCAATCGCTGCGGTAAAGCCCAGCAGCGAGAAGGTGTCTTTCGTCTGCGTACCGCGCTCGGACCGGGCGGTCAGAACAGCCTCGGTTCCGCGCTTCAGGGCGGTGATGATCTTGGCATCATCCGCGTCCGATGCAGCCCAGGCCCATTCGCCTTCCGTGAACAGTTCGAACTCGGTCCCGTCCACATTCAGGTTCACCGTCGAACCCGCGGCAAACGGGTAGCCGCCAGTAAAGGTCAATTGGCCTTTCACCTCGGCATTCGGGCGATAGAACACAAACAGCAGGATATCGCTGCGCCGTACGGAAACCACACGTCCACCGCGGGTGTTTACGGTTTCCTTGGGTGCCGAGACGCTCCAGCATTCGGTGGGATCGTCTTCGACAAAAACGCTCCAATCCGTTTTTGCAGCAACGCGGTTGGTGCTTGTCGCCTGTTGGGCGATTGCGGATGTTGCTGCGATGCCTGCCACACACAGGCCCGCTATCGTGCGAACGAGCATTGATCCCATTTGTCCAGCCTCCTAGCTCGACCCTTACCTCATACCCATCGGACACGTCTGCGAACCCTGCCGGTTCGTCTATTCGTTTGCGTCTTCCGATGATTGCCGACATACACACACTAACGCAGATTTCGCCACAGGCGAAAGGGCGATTGGCAGAATTTTGCGCATAAATTTCGGAGGTCCAGATGACGCAGCCCGTACCCATGACAGAACTTTGGCGCGGCCCTCTGCTGGAAAGTCTGCATCTGGGTCATGCGGTTATTTGCGATGACACGGGCCAGATCGTGCGCAGTTGGGGCGACCCGCAATCCGTCATATATCCGCGGTCATCCGCCAAGATGATTCAAGCGCTTCCGCTGGTCACATCAGGGGCGGCGGCGAAATACGGGCTGACCAGCGAACACCTCGCGTTGGCCTGCGCTTCGCATAACGGGGCGGCAATCCACACGGATCGCGTGACGGCGTGGCTGGACCATCTGGGGTTGAACGAGCACGATCTTCGGTGCGGCCCACAGGAGCCCGCCGACACCGCCGCGCGCGACCGGCTGATTTTGGCGGACGATACGCCTTGCCAGATCCACAACAACTGTTCCGGCAAGCATTGCGGCTTTCTGACTCTGGCACAGCATATGGGCGCCGGGCCGGAATACCTTGAAATTGATCATCCGGTGCAACAAGCCTGCCTGTCTGCCGTCGAAGAAACAACGGGCGAGACCAGCCCGGCATACGGCATCGATGGCTGTTCCGCCCCGAATTTCGCCACATCTCTTTTCGGTTTGGCACGTTCGATGGCTTGGTTTGCTTCAGCCGCAGACCGGTCCGACCGTTCCAGCGATGCAGCGATGCAGCTGGTGGCCGCGATGGTGAAACACCCGGAACTTGTTGCCGGTGAGACCCGGGCATGCACCGAACTGATGCGCGCGATGAACGGACGTGTTGCCATCAAAACCGGGGCCGAGGCCGTGTTCGTGGCCATCATCCCGGAAAAAAGCATGGGCGTTGCGCTGAAGATCACCGATGGCACCACCCGCGCCAGTGAATGCGCGATTGCCGCGATACTGGTAAGCCTTGGCGTGCTGGAGGCCGATCACCCTGCCACCCGCAAATTCATGAACGCCACGCAATACAGCCGTCGCGGGCTGGAATGCGGCGTGATCAAACCTGCGACGGGTTTCCCCGACTAAGGCCTCACATCTCGATTTCGTGGATTTCGGCCACTTCAACCGAGCCTGTGCCGTTGACGACCATCGGACAGCCCTTGGCCATCTCGGTCGCAGCGTCGATATTGTTAGCTTTGATCACCGTGAAGCCCGAGGCCGGGTTTGCGCCGCCGTTATCGACCACTCCGTTGTTGCTGACGGTGTAAGACTGCCCCACCGGGTTTCCGGGGATATCGAGGGCGTCGCCCATATCCTGGAACCAGGCACCCCAGGCGGCCATGGTCGCCTCGATCTCGGCGGGGTCGGTCGGGGTGTGACCCCCGTGATAGACAAACAGAAACTTGGGCATATCGCTCCTCCGTAACAAAAAACTAAGTGCAAAGTGCTTCGAGTTTGCGCAGCGAAGACGTCCAACCCTGAGTGTGGTTCGCAGCTGCTTCGGCATCGGCCAGTTCACGGTGGTCCAGCACAAGGCGGGCACCGTTTTCGGTTGCGGCAACGGAAAGGGTCACGTGGCTTTCGGCACCGCGTTGATCCTGATCGTCATGCCAACCCCATGTAAAACCCACTAATTTAGGCGGGTCGACATGCGTCACGTGGCCCGAGACCTTGTATTGCTGGCCCTCGCCATTCTCCATCACCGAGTACCAAGGACCGGTACGCGAGAAATCCAGGTTGTGGTCCGGCACGTGCATCCCTTCGGGCCCCCACCACTGAAGCAATCTGGTGCCGTCACTGATCCAAGCAAACAGTTCTTCGGGACTTACGGGGAATTCCCGTTCCAGTTTCAGGTCGGCCATGAATTCTCCCTTTCGATTATTTCACTCAGACGATCCAGGCTGCCTTCCCAGAATTGCCGCTTGGAAATCGTCCAGTCGGCAATCGCCCGCAATCCTTCGGATCGGATGGAATACATGCGCTGGGTTCCTTGCACGCGCTGCTGCACCAACCCGGCCTCGCGCAGCACCTTGAGGTGGCGCGAAATCGCCGCGCCGGACATGCCGCGCCCTTCGATCAGATCACCGGCAGGCAGTTCGCCCTGCTCCATCAGTTGCTCGACAATCGAAAACCGGGTGGCATCGGACAAAGCGGAAAACGTGGTCAGAAGTGTGTTCATACCCCTTATTTAACACAAATGTTAAATAAAAGATAGCCCTGATCAGCCGCCTACGAAATCGGCGCGGCTATAGCCTTGCAGGTAAAGCAGCGCCGTCAGGTCGCCGTGATTCACCCGCACATCACATTGTGCGGCCACGGACGGCTTGGCATGAAGGGCAACCCCGGTCCCGGCCCGGCCAAGCATTCCAAGGTCATTGGCCCCGTCACCCACGGCGATCACGTCACTTTCCGACAGGCCCCGACGCGTTGAAATCTGCGCCAGCGCTTCGACCTTGGCCTGACGCCCCAGAATAGGACGCGCGACGTCTCCGGTCAGCTTGCCATCTTCCGCCAGCAAAATGTTGGCACGGTTTTCATCGAACCCCAAAAGCTCTGCCACCCGGGCGGTAAAGGCCGTAAAGCCACCGGATACCAATGCTGTATAGGCCCCGTTGGCCCGCATCGTCGCCAGCAATTCCCTGCCTCCGGGCATCAGGGTGATCCGTTCCCGCAGAACTTTGCCGATGACGCTTTCATCCAGATTCTTAAGCAAACCAACCCGCTCAATCAGGGCGCCTTCGAAATCAAGCTCTCCGTTCATGGCGCGGGCCGTTATGTCCTTGACCCGGTCGCCGACGCCGGCCTCATCCGCCAGTTCGTCGATACATTCCTGCTGGATCATCGTGCTGTCCATATCGGCCAGCAGCATCTGTTTGCGCCGTCCTTGCACAGGTTGCACGATCAGGTCCACCCCCATCCCTTGCAGGTCCGCCCAAACGTCCCAGCGATTGTCGGGGATGGCGTTCAACTCGAACTCTGCCGCCTCATCCGGGTTGAGCCAGAGGATGTCCCCGCCACCCCACGCATTGCGCAATGATTCGGGCAATGCGCTGTCCAGCGAAGGCGCTGCCGGATTGGTCAGCAAAGTGGCGACATACATCTTCAATCTCCAAATTTCTTGGCCGGGCGAGGTGATCTAGGGGGTCAACGGCAAACGGCCCTGATCGGTCAATTCCCAGCAGGTCTGCCCTTCGAACACCGCGACACCCACCGGGCGCCCATATCCGGCACCTGTGTCCAGATTGACGCGATTTCCATAATGCGTTGCCCGGTCTACCGGAGTATGGCCATGCACGATCAGCTTGGGATGCGGGCCCCGATGGGCATGAAAATCCTGCCTGATCCAGACCAGGTCGTTGTCGCGCTGCGCGTTGAGCGGTACGCCCGGGCGAATGCCTGCGTGAACAAAGGCAAGCTCGGGCGTCTGATGCATCAGAACCAGATCTCGCAAAAAGGTCAGGTGCGATTTCGGCACCGCCGCCTGCGCCATCTGATGCAGATCTTCCAGGCGAATCTGGCCTTCGAATTCCACCCCATAACTGCGCAGGGTCTCGACCCCACCCAGCCTTTCATGCAGCCAATGATAACCGACAAGCAAATGCGGATCGTGACGCGGCGTATCCTCCATGAACCAGGCGAACATGCGATCATGGTTGCCCAGCAGAGTGACCCAGTTCAGGCCCGCATCGCGCCCGGCAATCAGACGCTCGATCAGCCCGCGGCTGTCAGGGCCGCGATCCACGTAATCACCCAGAAACACGATCTGGGCGTCCGGGCCGCCATCGCCCCGGATCAGAGACAGCGCACGTTCCAGCTCGGCCACCTGCCCGTGCAGATCACCAACAACGTAGACAGGCTGTGTCATAGATCCTCCGACGGTAGGGTTCAGCTCGCTTGTGCCGCAGATTGCAGCCCGAGAAAACAAAGGACCCGGGCCTTCGGTCAACCGGGTCCTGAACTGTTTCTCAAACTCAACAGGCCACGTCAGGTGACATCAAATTCCAGCGGCTTGATCTGCGTGAACAGACCCGTTTCCGCCAGCTTGGCGCGTGCCTCGGCCGGAACGGGTTCGTCGACATAAAGCAACGCAATCGCTTCTCCGCCGGCCTCGGATCGACCAAGGGTAAAGTTCGCGATGTTGACGTTGTTTTCGCCCATGGTCTGCCCCAAAGCACCGATGATGCCCGGCACGTCTTCGTTGGTGGTGTAGAGCATATGGGCACCGACCTCGGCGTCGATATTGATGCCCTTGATCTGGATGAACCGCGGCTTGCCGTCGCTGAACACGGTGCCACCGATGGAACGCTCGCGCTTGTCGGTCACAACGGTAACTTTGATATAGCCTTCGAAGGCACCCGATTTGTCCTGATTGGTGGTCGAGATCTTGATCCCACGTTCCTTGGCGACAACCGGGGCCGACACCATGTTCACCTCGGGGTTGAACTTCTTCATGATCCCGGCGACCACCGAGCAGTTCAACGCCGCCAGATTCATTTCAGCGGCCACACCATCATACAGGATATTGATCGCCTTGACCGGCTCATCCGTCATCTGGCCGATGAAGCTGCCCAGATGGCCGGCCAGCTTGATCCACGGCCCCATCACCTTGGCTTCTTCCGCCGTCACACTGGGCATGTTCAAAGCGTTCTCGACCGCACCTGTCAGCAGATAATTCGAGATCTGCTCGGCCACTTGCAGCGCCACATTCTCCTGCGCTTCAGTCGTTGCCGCACCAAGATGCGGCGTGCAGACCACGTTGGGCAGGTTGAACAGGGGGTTGTCCTTGGCGGGTTCTTCACTGAACACGTCAAACGCGGCGCCCGCAACGTGACCGGATTGCAGCGCCTCGGCCAAGGCATCCTCATCGACCAGACCGCCCCGAGCGCAGTTGATGATGCGCACGCCTTTCTTGGTTTTGGCAAGGTTTTCACGGCTCAGAATACTGCGGGTCTGATCCGTCAGCGGCACGTGCAGGGTGATGAAGTCGGCGCGTGACAGCAACTCGTCCAGCTCTACCTTTTCCACGCCCATCTTGGCGGCTTTCTCTTCGCCCAAATAGGGATCATAGGCGATGACTTTCATCTTCAGGCCAAGCGCGCGCTCGCACACGATGCCACCGATATTCCCCGCACCAATGACGCCGAGCGTCTTGTTCGTCAGCTCGATCCCCATGAATTTGGACTTTTCCCACTTGCCCGCATGGGTCGAAGTCGAGGCCTCGGGGATCTGCCGCGCCACGGCAAACATCATTGCAATGGCGTGTTCGGCAGTGGTGATCATGTTGCCGAATGGCGTGTTCATCACGATCACACCTTTTTTCGACGCTGCTTCCTTGTCGATATTGTCAGTGCCGATTCCGGCGCGGCCGATCACCTTCAGCTTGTCGGCTTTTTCCAGAATGGTCGGCGTGACCTTGGTGGCCGAGCGGATGGCAAGACCGTCATACTGGCCGATCACCTCGGCCAACTTGTCCTTGTCCTTGCCCAGATCAGGCATGAAATCCACGTCGATGCCGCGATCACGGAAAATCTGAACGGCGGTTTCGCTGAGTTTGTCGGAAACGAGTACTTTGGGAGCCATGTTTGTGGTCCTTGAATGTATTGAAAGGTCCGGGCCGATGCGGCCCGGTGAAGATGGGATGCGATCAGGCGGCTTCTGTTTGCGCCGCGATTTCGGCCTCAAAGGCCCATGCCAGCCAAGGCAGCATCGCTTCGATATCCGAGGTCTCGACCGTACCGCCGCACCAGATCCGCAAGCCCGCAGGCGCGTCACGATAGGCACCGATGTCCAGCGCGATATTCTCGGACTCCAGCCGTTTGGCCACGGCCTTGGCAAAGCTTGCGCCGTCCTGAATTCGGGCGTCGGTGAATTTCAGACAGACGGATGTGTTCGACCGCGACGCTGCGTTTTCGGCCAGGTTTTCGATCCAGTCGTTCCGGTCGCAGAACGCATGCACGGCATCGGCATTGGCGTTCGCGCGGGCAATAAGGCCCTTCAGACCGCCCACCGAGCGCGCCCAATCCAGTGCAAACAGATAATCCTCAACCGCCAGCATCGACGGCGTGTTGATCGTCGCCCCCGTGAAGATGCCTTCGATCAGCTTGCCACCCTTGGTCAGGCGGAAGATCTTCGGCAGCGGCCATGCAGGGGTGTAGCTCTCCAGACGTTCAACGGCGCGCGGCGACAGGATCAGCATCCCATGCGCGGCCTCACCGCCCAGAACTTTCTGCCAGCTGAAGGTGGTCACATCCAGCTTGTCCCAGGGCAGGTCCATCGCAAAGGCAGCCGAGGTTGCGTCGCAGATCGTCAGACCCTGACGATCATCGGCGATCCAATCGCCATTCGGTACGCGCACGCCCGAAGTCGTGCCATTCCAGGTAAATACGACGTCATTGGCGAAATCGACCGATGCCAGATCCACGATCTGTCCGTAATCGGCGGTCTTCACCTCGGCGTCGATCTTAAGCTGCTTGACCACATCGGTCACCCAACCGGACCCAAAGCTTTCCCACGCCAGCATCTCGACCTTGCGTTCGCCCAATAGCGACCAAAGAGCCATCTCAACCGCGCCCGTGTCCGAGGCGGGAACAATGCCGATCCTGTAATCTGCCGGAATGCCAAGCACCTCGCGCGTACCTTCGATGGCCGCTTTCAGCTTGTCCTTGCCAACAGCGGCACGGTGCGAGCGTCCCAAGGCCGCATCGGCCAGTTTGGTCAGATCAAATGTGGGGGGTTTGGCGCAAGGGCCCGAGGAAAAACGCGGATTGGCCGGCCGCGTCGCCGGTTTTTGAGTACTCATCTGTATTACCCTTCCAGATACACGCCCCTCGTTGGGGAGGGGTGTCCCACGCAAAGAGCTATGGGCCCTTCGCACCCGCAGCAAGCGAAAAAGACGCTTCGCTGGGTAAAAACGACATCCAAAAAGGGCACAAATCAGAACATGAGTTTCCTATTGGCGAAAAACCCCGCCGAAACTCGGCGGGGTTTTTTGATGTTATTCCGCGGCGTCTTCGTATGCGTCCATTGGGGGGCATGTGCAGACGAGGTTTCTGTCGCCATATGCGTTGTCGACGCGGTTGACGGGGGACCAGTATTTGTCGACGCCCATGGAACCCGGCGGGAAGCAGGCTTGTTCGCGGGTGTAGGGGCGGTCCCAGTCGCCGACCAGATCGCGCACCGTGTGGGGGGCGTTTTTCAGCGGGTTGTTTTCCGCGTCGATCTTGCCATCGATGATGTCCTGTGCTTCCGCCCGGATCGACAGCATGGCATCGCAGAAACGATCCAGCTCGGCCATGGGCTCGGACTCGGTCGGCTCCACCATCAGGGTTCCGGCCACCGGCCAGCTCATCGTCGGCGCGTGGAAGCCTGAATCGATCAGGCGCTTGGCCACGTCATCGACGGTGACATGCGCCTCGGCGTCCAGCGGCCGGGTGTCGAGGATGCATTCATGCGCCACACGCCCCGTTTCCGAGGTGTAGAGGATCGGATAGGCATCCTTGAGCCGCGCCGCGATGTAGTTGGCGTTCAGGATCGCCACCTTGGTCGCCTGGGTCAGACCCGCGCCGCCCATCAGCAGCACATAGGCCCAGGACACGGGCAGGATCGAGGGCGAGCCGAAGGGCGCCGCCGAGACCGGACCCACGGCGGTGCCGTATTCCGGGTGCCCGGGCAGGTGCTCGGCCAGATGCGCCTTGACGCCGATCGGACCCATGCCGGGACCACCGCCGCCATGCGGGATGCAGAAGGTCTTGTGCAGGTTCAGGTGGCTGACATCGCCGCCGATATCGCCGGGGCGCGACAGGCCCACCATGGCGTTCATGTTGGCGCCGTCGATATAGACCTGACCGCCGTGATCATGGGTGATCTGGCAGACCTCCTGCACGGTGGTCTCGAACACGCCATGGGTCGACGGGTAGGTGATCATGCAGGCGGCCAGATGATCGGAGTGCTTTTCCGCTTTGGCGCGGAAGTCGGCGACATCGATATTGCCGTTCTCATCCGCCTGCACCGGCACGACCTGCCAGCCCACCATCTGCGCCGAGGCCGGGTTGGTGCCATGGGCCGAGGTCGGGATCAGGCAGACATTGCGGTGCCCTTCGCCGCGCGCAAAGTGATAGTTGCGGATGGTCAAGAGGCCCGCATATTCGCCCTGCGCGCCCGAGTTGGGCTGTTGGCTGATCGCGTCATAGCCGGTGATCTGGCACAGCTTGTCGTTCAGATCGGCGATCATCTCGTGATAGCCCTGCGCCTGATCCTGCGGAACAAACGGGTGCAGGTTGCTGAACTCGGGCCAGGTGACCGGGATCATCTCGATCGTGGCGTTCAGCTTCATGGTGCACGATCCCAGCGGGATCATCGCCCGGTCCAGCGCCAGGTCGCGGTCGGCCAGACGACGCATATAGCGGGTGATCTCGGCCTCGGCCCGGTTCTGGTGGAAGATCGGGTGGGTCAGATAGGCGCTTTCACGCAGCGCATAATCCGGCAGGCGGTATTGCTTGTTCGAGCTGTCATCCTTGCGGTCGATGCCGAAGGCGCCCCAGACCGCCTCGATCGTCTCGGGGCGGGTCTGTTCGTCCAGGCTGATGCCGACGCGGGTCTCGCCCACCTTGCGCAGGTTGACGCCGCGCGCCACGGCGGCCTCCATCACCGTCTTCTGCAGGTGGCCGACCTCGACCGTGATGGTGTCGAAGAACACCTCGGGTTCGACCGAGAAGCCCGCCTCTTCCAGACCGGCAGCCAGACGCGAGGTCTTGCGGTGCACCGATTGCGCGATCGCCTTGATGCCGTCGGGGCCGTGATAGACCGCATACATCGAGGCAATCACCGCCAGCAGCGCCTGCGCGGTGCAGACGTTCGAGTTCGCCTTCTCGCGGCGGATGTGCTGCTCGCGGGTCTGCAACGACAGGCGGTAGGCCTTGTTGCCGCGGCTGTCGATGGACACACCGATGATCCGGCCCGGCATGGATCGCTTCAGCTTGTCGGTGGTGGCCATGTAGGCGGCGTGCGGGCCGCCATAGCCCATCGGCACGCCAAAGCGCTGGGTCGAGCCGATGGCAATGTCCGCGCCCATCTCGCCCGGTGACTTCAGCAGCGCCAGCGACAGGATGTCGGCGGCGACGATGGCGATGGCCTTGTGTTCATGCAGCGCCGCGATCTCGGCGGTGAAGTCGCGCACATGGCCATAGGTGCCCGGATACTGGAAGATCGCGCCGAATACCGCGCCCGCGTCCAGCTGATCCGGGTCGGCGACCTGCACGTCGATGCCCAGAGGCTCGGCCCGGGTCTTGATCACCGCGATGGTCTGCGGGTGGCAGTTCTTGTCGACGAAGAAGGCCGCGTTGTTGGCCTTGGACCGGCCGCCGCGCTTGGCCATCGCCATCGCCTCGGCCGCCGCGGTCGCCTCGTCCAGCAGCGAGGCGTTGGCCACATCGAGCCCGGTCAGGTCGCTGACCATGGTCTGGAAGTTCAACAGCGCCTCAAGCCGGCCCTGGCTGATCTCGGGCTGGTACGGCGTGTAGGCGGTGTACCAGGCCGGGTTTTCCAGGATGTTGCGCAGGATCGGCGCAGGCGTGGTGGTGCCGTAATAGCCCTGACCGATCAGCGAGGTCAGAACCTTGTTCTTCCCCGCCACCTGTTTCATGTGGAAAAGCGCATCGCGTTCCGTCATCGCCGGACCCCAGTCCAGCGGCTGTTTCTGCCGGATCGCCGGTGGGACGGTGGCGTCGATCAGCTCGTCCAGCGTCTTGAAGCCGATCACCTTGAGCATGTCGCGCATCTCGGTCGGGCTGGGACCGATATGGCGGCGGTTGGCAAAATCATAGGCTTCGTAGTCGGTCAGTTTGAAGGCCATTGCAGCGCTCCCATGGATAGGTCAGGGCCGGCGGAGGCTGCGGGAGCCTCCGGCGGGGGTAAGGGCCGTCTTGGAAACTGTCCGGGGGACAGTTTCAGGCCCGAACGGGCGGAGCCCCAAATCAGCGGCTCCGAGTGAAAGATGAAGAGGTGGATCCGCGCAAGGACCCGCCGCCGGGTTTACCCGATGAAGGCCTTGTATCCGGCTTCGTCCATCAGATCCTCGAGCTGCGACGCGTCACTGATCTTGATCTTGTAGATCCAGGCCTCGCCCTCGGGGTCTTCGTTCAGCGCGCCGGGATTGTCGGCCAGCGCCTCGTTCACCTCGACGATCTCACCATCGACCGGTGCATAGAGTTCCGAGGCCGCCTTGACGGATTCGATCACACCGATCTCGCCGTCTTTCTCGAACTCGTCGCCCGCTTCCTGCTGCTCGACGAAGACCACCTCACCCAGCTGTTCAGCCGCGTGTTTGGTGATGCCCAGCGTGGCGGTGTCGCCTTCGACGCTCAGCCATTCATGCTCTTCGGAATAATAGGTTGCCATGTCTCTCTCTCCTGACTTCAACGCTTGTAATTCTGTTTGACGAAGGGCAGCGCCACGATCTGCGCCGGTTGCGCCTTGCCCCGGATGATCAGGTTCACCTTCTCGCCCGGCGCGCCATGGCCCGCGGACACATAGCCCATCGCGATCGGGCCACCCACCGTCGGGCCAAAGCTGCCCGAGGTGATCTGACCGATGCTGTTGCCCTCAAGGCATTGCACTTCCACGCCCTGACGCGCCGGCGCGCGGCCGTCGGGCTTGATGCCCACCAGCTTGCGCGATGCGCCCTCGGCCAGTTCGCGCTGGATACGCTCCGCACCCGGAAAACCACCTTCTTCCTTGCGGCGCTTCTGGATCGCCCAGGCCAACGAGGCCTCAATCGGCGAGGTGCTCTGGTCGATGTCATTGCCATAAAGGCACAGCCCCGCCTCAAGCCGCAGGCTGTCGCGCGCGCCCAGACCGGCGGCCTCGCAATCCTCATGCGCCAGGAAGGCCTGTGTGATCTCGATCGCCTTGTCCTCGGGGATCGAGATCTCGTACCCGTCCTCGCCGGTATAGCCCAGCCGCGAGATGCGGCACTCGACACCGTTGATATCGGCCACGGTGGTTTCCATGAACTTCAGGTCGCGGGCGGCAGGGCAGAGTTCCCCCACCACGTTTTCCGCCGCAGGACCTTGGACCGCAACCAGCGCACGGTCGAAGATCTCGGTCACGTCGACGCCGTCAAGGTTCGCTTTCATATGCGGAATGTCCTGATGGCGCAGCGCCGCGTTCACCACCACAAAATAGTGATCCCCCGCATTCGACACGATCAGATCATCCATGATCCCGCCTTCGGCATTGGTGAAGAACCCGTAACGCGCCTTGCCTTCCTTCAGCGTCGCATAGGCCTGCGGGCACAAAGCTTCCAGCTTCTCACCCACATTCTCACCGCGCAGGATCACCTGACCCATGTGAGACACATCAAACACCGCCGCCTTCTCCCGGCACTGCTTATGCTCCCCCATGATCCCCAAAGGATACTGAACAGGCATCTCCCAACCCGCAAAATCAACCATCTTGCCGCCAAGCTCGACGTGAAGGTCATACAACGGCGTGCGCTTCGGTGTGGTCATGATCCGGTCAACTTCCGATTATCCAAAGGTCAAAATGCATAACCGTCAGTCTGCCCCAAGCCGCATAGAATGCAATGATTCCACCCGGTTTCTAGTGAAACACCGATCCGAAGAAGAGGCGGTATACAGACGCATGCATCATGAATGTTCCTATAGGAAACTATTTTCCGTTAGGCAACAACCCTCGTTTCCATCGCATGAAATCCCCGGCGCCCGACCGAATGCCGGGGGGAGGATTTCACCGTCGATGCAACACCTTCTTCGGGATTTTTCGTTGCAAAGTGGCGTTTAGACAGAGAGAGACCGTACGGCACGCACTAGAGTTTCTAGCCCCGCAATCAAATCGACCTCTGCCGTATCTTCTGCAAAATCATGGCTGATTCCGTCGATCGAGGGCGTGAACAACATCGCGACCGGCATCAGGCGAGACACGTTGGTGGCATCGTGCAAGGCCCCCGAGGGCATTCTGCGCCACCGACCCGGTGCGACCTGTTCCGCACCGCGTTCAAGAGCGCGGCGCAAGGTCGGATCCATGGCAACGGGATCCAGCCCAAGCATGGGGCCGTAATCCAAACTCATCCCCAGTTGCTCAGCGGTTTCTTGTGCTGTCGCCCGGATGATCTCCTCCATCCGGGCCAAACGGTCTACATCAGCATCGCGCCATTGCATCGAGAACCGAGCCCGCCCCGGCACGATGGACGAAGCGTTTGGATGCAGGTTGACCCGCCCGATGGTCCAGACCGTCTGCGGTGTGACGACATTGCGAAACCTCTCATTGAGCCGGGTGTTGAACAGGGACAGGGCCTGAAATGCGTCGCGGCGCAGGTGCATGGGGGTGGTGCCGGCGTGGTTCTGCTGACCTTCGAAGGTGATCGACATATCGCGGATGCCAACGATATCCGTGACAACTCCGATCTGATCTCCGGACGCGTCCAGAGAGGGGCCCTGTTCGATATGCATCTCTATGAAGCCATCGAAACGGGACGGGTCCACGAAGCCCTGGGACAAGTCTGCCATGGAGGATCGGGCCTGGCCAAAGCTGACTCCGGCCCCATCGGTCAACACATCGGCTTTTTCCAGAGACAACCCGCCCGACCAGACAGCAGAACCTGTGGTCACGCCAAACCGCCCCTCTTCGTCCTGAAAGCTGACAACTGAAATGGGACGGTCGACGGAACGTGCGACTTCCAGCGCGGCAATGACGCCCAGGGCACCGTCCAGCCAGCCGCCTTCGGGCTGACTGTCGGAATGTGATCCCATCAGCAGCGAAGGACCGGACGCCAATCCGAACAGGTTTCCCACCGGGTCAAACTGCGGGGTCAGGCCCGCTTCGCACATACGTCCGGCAAGCCACTGGCGCGCAGCGATATCCACGTCGGAATAGGCAGGGCGGACAACCCCCTTGCCCACTCCCGCGGCACCGAATTCACGTAACTTATGCAGGTCGGTCAGAAAACGCGTGTGATCGACGGTCATAAACCCCTCCGAAGGTTTGTTCGAGGCGAACCATAGCCAGAAACAGAAAAGGAGCGAGGTTTTTTTTGACAGGCGTGAAACCCCTCTGGCACCAGAGGGGAACCTGCCCTAAGACTTCGGCGCAAGAGGGACCGACATGTCACATATCACATTGGTGCGTCACGGGCAGGCAAACACAACGGCACGGGACGAGGCAAGCTATGACAGGCTCAGCGACTTGGGGCATCAGCAGGCGCGCTGGCTGGGGGCGCATCTGCGTGACACCCGCAGCCACTATGCCCGGGTCTATTGCGGCACCCTGACCCGTCACGCCGAGACGGCGGACAGCATGGGATTGCACGAGCCAATCCGTGACGCGCGACTGAACGAGATCGAGTATTTCACGCTGGCGCAACTGTTCGAGGACCAACACGGCGTCGCGATCCCCACCGACCGCGAAGGTTTCGTCGAACACCTGCCCAGAACATTTGCGGCCTGGGCCAATGGCGAAATCAAGAACCCGCCGGAAACCTTCGAAGAATTCGAGACGCGCGTGCGCGACGCGCTGCACGAGATCGGGACCGAGGGCGGACCGGCGATCGTCGTGACCTCGGGCGGGTTGATTTCGATGGCGGTGCGGCAGGCGATGGGGTTGGATATCCCGTCAATGGCACGGGTGGCCCTTGCCATCATGAACACGTCGATGCATCGTCTGCATCCGATTGGTGCTCAGCTGAGCCCGGTTCTTTTCAATGCCGTTCCGCATCTGGAAGCCCCCGATCGGCAGTTCGCGCAGACCCACCTGTAACCAGATCGGAGACGCCTGATGCAGCTCTACTATGCACCCCGTACCATCTCGGTCGCTGTTGCGATCGCACTGGAAGAGGCCGGGCTGGAATACGAAGCGGTCAAGCTCGACTTCGCCGGGGGCGAACAGACGAAACCAGCTTACAAGCAAATAAACCCAAAAGGCCGCGTTCCGGCGCTGGTGGTGGATGGCGGCATCCTGACTGAAACCGGAGCCCTGCTGGAATTCGTTTCAGCCAAGGCCCCCGAGGCCGGGCTGGTGCCGGCTGATCCGGTGATGGCTGCCCGGATGCGCGAAGTGATGTTCTACCTTGCCTCGACCATGCATGTGAACCACGCGCACAAGATGCGCGGGCACCGCTGGGCCGACAAGAAATCCAGCTGGAAAGACATGAAAGACAAGGTCGCGCAGACGATGACCGCGTCCTGCGATTATATCTCGTCGAACGGCCTGCGTGGTCCATTTGTGCTGGGCGAGGCGTTCTCGCTGGCCGATGCCTATCTGTATGTGGTGTGCAGCTGGCTGGAAGGCGATGGCGTGGACGTTTCGGCCATTCCCAAAATCGTCGCCTTCCGTGAGGCGATGGAGGCGCGCCCTTCGGTTCAGGCAGTGCGTGTTGCCGGAATGCTCTGACAAAAGGAAATATGATGACACATCTCTGGGTCCGGGCAGAACAGCGCCCGAACGAAGAACGGGTTGGGCTGACACCGGAAGGTGCCGCGGCGCTGATCGCGGCCGGCATCCGCGTGACGGTCGAGGAAAGCCATGCCCGCGCCATTCCACTGGACGGCTACAAGGAAGCAGGCTGCGAGATCGCGCCCGAGAATTCCTGGCCCGAGGCCCCGCTGGACGCGATCATCTTCGGACTCAAGGAACTGCCCGAAGACGGTACACCCTTGCCCCACCGCCACATCATGTTCGGCCATGCCTTCAAGGGCCAGCATTCGGGCCGGGCTCTGCTGGAACGGTTCAAGGCGGGCGGCGGCACGCTTTATGATCTGGAATACCTCGTGGATGAGGATGGTCGCCGGGTCGCCGCATTCGGCTATTGGGCAGGCTACGCGGGCGCAGCAGTAACGCTCAAGACCTGGGCGGCGCAGCAACGGGGCGAGATCTGCGGCCCTGTCGGCGTCTATCCCGGCAAGGACGCGCTGAACGCCGAACTTCTGGCAGAATTGGACGCCACCGGCGCGCCCCGGCCCCGCGCCATCGTCATCGGAGCTTTGGGCCGTGTAGGCACCGGCGCCGCTGACTTGTGTGAGGCGATGGGCGTCGCGGTCACCAAGTGGGACATGGCCGAAACCGCCGGCGGTGGGCCTTTCCCGGAAATCCTCGACCATGACCTGTTCCTGAACTGCATCTTCGCGCGCCCCGGAACGCCTGTCTTCGTCCCGCGCGAGGCATTGACCGCCCCGCGCAAGCTGACCGCCATCGGTGACGTGGCCTGCGACCCGGACAGCGACTACAACCCGGTGCCCGTCTATGACCGCGCCACCACGTGGCAAGAACCCGCCCTGCGCGTGGCCACCGACCCCGTGATGGACGTGATGGCGATCGACAACCTGCCGTCGATGCTGCCGGTCGAAAGCTCGGAAGACTATGCCGCGCAACTGCTGCCGTCCTTGCTGACTCTGACCGATCTGGACAGCGGTGTCTGGGGGCGGGCAGAAGCAACTTACAAAACGCATATTGAAGGACTCTGAACGATGACCATTCATTGGTGTGGCACCGGCCTCTCGGCCATTCCCGGCCTGCGTCGCCTGATCGAAGGCGGCCACAAGGTCACCGTGTGGAACCGGACCGTCGACAAGGCCAGGGCCGAGGTCGGAGACCTGACCGACGACATCCGCGCCTTCGACATCGACGCGCTTGGCGCCGTACTGGAGAAGGGCGATGTAATCGTCTCGATGCTGCCGGGCGACTGGCATGTGCCGCTTGCGGACCTGGCGATTTCGAAAGGGGCCAATTTCGTCTCGTCCTCGTATATCGCGCCCGAGATGCGCGCGCTGGATGACAAGGCGCGCGAGGCCGGTGTCGCACTGGTCAACGAGGTCGGGCTGGACCCGGGCATCGATCACCTGATGGCACATGCCCTGATCGACGACTACCGCGGCTCCGATGCGTTCGACCCGGAAAACCACCTGAGCTTCATTTCCTATTGCGGCGGCATTCCTAAGAACCCCAACCCGTTCCGCTATAAATTCAGCTGGTCGCCGCTGGGCGTGTTGAAAGCGCTGCGGTCGCCGTCGAAATCGATCCGCGATTACGCGCCGCTGGACGTTGCCCGCCCCTGGGATGCGATCAGCAGCTACATCGCCCCGCTGCCGACACCGGAAAGCTTCGAGGTCTACCCGAACCGCGATTCGATCCCCTTCATGGCGCAGTACCATTTCGAGGATCACTGGCCGGTCAAGGAATTCGTCCGCGGCACTTTGCGTCTGAACGGCTGGGCCGATGCGTGGTCGGATGTGTTCACCGAGATCGAAACCCTGTCCGGCCCGGAAGGGGATGCGCGTCTGAAAGAGATGTCGGACCAGTTCTGGGAGGAAAACGCCTATGACGAAGGCGAGCCTGATCGTGTTGTGTTGTGCGTAGGATTGAAGGCCGAGAAAGACGGCATCGAAGTCTGGCACAAGACCTATGTCATGGATGCCTGGGGCGACGAGCGTGGCACGGCAATGGCGCGTCTGGTGTCGATTCCGGTCTCACTTGCGGTCGAGGCCGTATTGAACCGCGCCATCCCGGCCGGTGTTCACGCGGCCCCCAGCGATCCCAAGCTGGTGCAGGGATGGATGGGTGAAATCGACAAGCTGGCCCAGCATCTGCAAATCGTCGATCACACGGCCTGAATGCAAAAAAAGGGGGTCTATATACTTAACTAGCCACCCGGTGCGCAGACGTTAGCATCCCAAATATTTCCCTAGCCGCATCAAGATTTGTGGCCTTCGCGAGAATCTCGAACTGGTTGCGCCGCTCTCTAGCGATGAAGTAACCGCGTGGCCCGCCGAGGTTATCCGCTTCTACGAATTCATCGTATGTCTGGTCATGCATTGGCGACACGTATAGCGTTGTGTCATTGTCTAGTTTTGCAACCAAAGTGATATCGTCCATGATTTCAGATCCCAACTACAGGTTTAACCGTCGTCCACAGTTCTCTGTGAATCATATTTCTCAGTATCTGGCTACCTCAAACGCGACACAGAGGGGCCGAGTGATCAGGTCCGCTAAGTTCCCGAAGAAGGTCGAAGTGGCGGCTTATTCTCAAGTTCGGGACGCGCTCAAGAAGTCACTATTCAAGGCCGACTTCGGCCATGATGATCTTGAATTTCTGGCCGACCGTATGGACGCCAAGGCCAGAACAGAAACGGGTTGGCACAAAAGTGAAGCCCTCAGATCAGCACAGGCTGTGCGGGCGTTTCAGGATACGTTCAAGCAGAAGTCATTCAAGAAATACACTCTCGCACCGGCCCCGAAGAACCTCTCGGTGAGAATAAGTGGTGTGAAATTGAATGTCTCAATGGACGCTGCAATTACACAAGATCACAAAGGAACCACTTTCGCTGGTGGGCTGATCCTGAAATACGCATTTGGCGTTGATAGATCGTCAGTCGATAAGGAACTGGCAAATGCCGCAGGCCTTCTTCTTTGGGCATTAGAGGGCGGCCAGATGGAACCACTGCCAAGATTGTGTATGGCAGTCGATTTGGCAGAACATAGGGCAGTTAAGGCAAGTGCTTCCCACACAAGATTCCGTCAGGATATTTTCGACTCCTGCACCGAAATTGCGGCGCTGTGGGATGGCGTTGAGCCGCCGGATGATTACGACGGCCCAGATTGGTGTTAACCCTCTATCAGAATGTCGTCATATTCACCTGCAGCAAGCGCTTCCTCGTCATACTCGATGCCCATAGCCTCGATCTTCTTGCGTTTCTTGTAGAGCGCTAGTTCAGCCTTGGCATGCTTCTCGGCAATGCCTTTGTTGAAATTCTTCCAACCGTCAAAGACGGGGTAGTCGTTCACTTCCAGCAAGCGGTCCAGCTTGTCGTGAAGCGTGGCCATCGTCATCTTTTGTCCACGCAACGCAGACGCTTCCGCAAACAACAAGAACTGTTCTGAAAGCAGGTGGAGTCGATAAAGTTCTTCTTTGTCGAGATAGTTCTTTCCAACAACGACCTCGGCTGCTGTTGGCTCTCTGCCTTTGAATGTCTGAACACCCATATTGTCTTCGCGATGATCGGCTCGGTCCATGATGATTTTCGCGCCCGTTTGCCCCGTCACTGCGTGATGGAACTTGTCTTGCAGGAGTGCATAGAAAGTTTTTACTTGCTGGGAGGATGGCTCATAATCGGAGGCGCTGATCTTAAAGCACTCACGAACCTTGGCATAGATTTGCTTTTCTTCGGACCGAAGGGCGCGAAGCTCTGCCGCAAGCCGATTCAGTTTCTCTGGCGACTCGCGCAAAGCACGGTCGTTTAGGACGTACCCCTCTTCGATGTATGCTTTAAGTGTCTGAGTGGCCCACTGACGAAAGCGAGTCGCAGCCCTAGAATTTACGCGATAGCCAACCGAAATTACAGTATCAAGGCTGTACACCGTTACTGGCTTTGTTGAGCCAGCAATATTGATTTTCTTGATATTGCCCTTTGCTTGAAGTTCGCCCTCATCAAAGATGTTCTTGAGGTGGGTGGAGATGTTCGGCTGTTTTGTCCCAAAGAGCTCCGCCATTTGTGCCTGCGTTGCCCAAATGGTCTCTGTGCCGGGGTCAAGTGCAAAGCTGAGTGGATCGTGGTTCCCTGGGTCGGTGTATTCCACGAACTCAATATCGTGGATTACGCCTTCATCAGGCAGTTTGTGAACTGCTGTAGCTTTGGGTGCTACGGCGCTTAAAACCTCGTCGAAGGACGCGTCGATAGGTTCGATAACTTCTTTCTTGTCAGCCATTAATCAGCCCCTTGTATGTAAGCCGTTTGTCGGCCATTTGCTCGATTGTCATGTTGATGAAGTTCATGGTGCCAACCTGCGAAGTGTTGTGACGGAACGAGAATTCGTTGACATAACGATGCAGATGCTTGGCACTCATGTAGTGATAGATGCCGTAGTGACCGCGCTTGAGTAGCGCCCAGAAGCTTTCTATTCCGTTGGTGTGGGCCATGTCACGGACGTACTCGCCTACTGAGTGATTGACGCGCTTGTGGGTGTAACCTTGTTGATCAAGGCCTAGATAGCCCTTGTGGCTGTCTGTAACCACGGTTCCGCCTTTCGGGGCGTGCTGGCCCACAAAACCTTTCAGGGTTTCGCCTGTTGTGTTTTTGACGGGGGTAGCGCGTACCTCGCCATGCTGATCGCGAATACCAACAACGGCAGTCTTGCCAACGGTGCCGCGACCAGCATGCAATTTCTTGTTGGCGTGTTTGTTGCGCTCTTTGCCGCCCACATAGGTTTCATCTACTTGGGTCCGGTCGCCCATGTCGCCGCCACCCTGACCTTTCAGCCAAGTTTCGCGGATGCGCTGTGCAAGGAACCATGCTGATTTCTGTGTGATACCCAATTCGCGGGCCATCTGGGTGCTCGGAATGCCCTTGCGGGCGCTGGTAAGCATGTAGATAGCCAAAAGCCACTTCTGCAATGGAAGGCGGCTTTCAGCCAACACCGTGCCGGTACGGACGCTGAAATGCTTCCGACAGTCTTTGCAGCGGTAAGGCATGGGCTTGTGGTCTTTGCATTCGGTAACGTTGACCGACCCGCAGTGACCACATACCGGCTCGTCGCCCCAACGACGGGCTTCAAAGAACTTGCGCGCCGCTTCCTCATCTGGGAACTTCTGAAAGAACTCGAAGGTAGAAAGTGTTTCGGGTTTTTGCTGCGGCATCAGTCACTTCCTTGCTGTATGGAAGATAACTAGCCATTCTAGCCGAAAATTTCAAGGGGTAACTTGGCTAGTTAAGTATATAGACCCCAAAAAAAGCCATTCCAGACTGTCTGGAATGGCTTTCATTTTTGTACTTTACGCATATTGTCCTCGTTCGGGTTTCCCTCACCCGGCCTTCAGATATACCGCTGGATGGTATCTTCGATATCACTGCGGTTGATGCCCAGCTCGGACAACTGATGATCGGTCAAAGCATTCAGATGCTGGGCTGCGCGGACAATATCAGGGCTGATCGAACGGATCCGCATGGCACGATCGAACAGCAAAAGCGCGCTGGCGGCCGGAGCCGGTTGATTGGTCGGCGGTACGACGTCGAACATTCTGGTAACCTCACTGACAGGCTTTTGGGGATGGGTTTCAGTGCACGCTGAATACTTGATCACTGCCGGTATGGCTTGTTGTGATACACACTTTCATATGCGCGCCTTTTGATCTGATCCCGCTGGATGCCGATGTCGGCCAGTTGTACGTCATCAAGCTTTTCCAGATCCCGCACGGTTTTCGAAAAAATCCGGCGGCGGAAATGCTCGACCTTTGCTTCTGCATAGTTTGAAAACAGACCGTCAAGCAGGCCACCCCGGCCTTCGAATGTTTGTGTATGTGACATGTCTTTCTCCTCCTGAACTCAATGTCTTTGTCTTCCTGACATCAAATTTGGGAAGGCTGCCTTAACGTTGCCAAACCGGTTCATTAAGGTTTGTTAAGACTGTATTGGAGGGAAAGTTTGGGCTGGACCGGCGCGTTGATTACAGTCTTCGATCCAGGCCCGCGACATGTCCTTTCAGTGGCGGATCAAGATAACGCGAATATCGATCCGTCGCAGAAACCGCCCCTTTGCAGGCAAGTCACATCAGATCGTTTTCGACGTCCTCGGCTGATATCCCCAGTGCATCCAGACCGTTCTCGAGGTGGTCTGACATGTGCGGAGTGCCGATCAGATAGTCAGCGCAGGGGGTCGAGGCCTCGGCCTTGGCAGTGGCAATCGCTTCGGCCAGATCCTCGGGGAAAAAGCTTTCGCGGCCGATCCACATGATGGCAACCAGTTCGGCTTGCTCGTCTTCGCTCATACGTTCGATGAAGGCGCGCATTTCACCTTCTGCCCGGTTCAGCTCGCGCCCCATCATGGCAATCTGAGCGACTTTTCTTGCCGATATTTCCAACATGCATCAGCTCCTCGTGTTCGCGGTTGTCGTGCCATCACAATCACCGAACACCAGCCGCGTCTTTGATCTTACGCAAACAACGGCCCTAATGCCGCGCACGCGAAATCGGCTGGTCCGGTACCGGTTGCCTGCGAAACGGGCGAAAGGTGGCTTTTTTCAGCCACAGCCTGAACGCCTGCCAGACGATCAGTGCAAAGGTTCGCCGGGCGCCGAATGGCCGCCGCAGCAAGGACCACAGAATCACGCGGTTGGTCAGGGGTTGCCGCGGGCCGGTCAGCGTCGCGATCAGCCCGCCATCAGCGCGGCCGTAATCAATCCAGACACCGACCCGATCCGCGCGATAGTCGAAGCGGAACGTATAGCTGCCTTCGATTTTCTGAAACGGTGAAACATGCATCAGCTTGTCCGCCACCACCCTGTCAGTCGGTTCGATGACCGAGAAATCGGGTTTGTGACACAGGTAACTGTGACGGGTGCCATAAGTATTGGTGACCTCAGCCACCACGGCATAAAGGTGATCGCTGTCGTCAAAACAGAACCAAAAACTGACGGGATTGAAAACGTGCCCCAAAACGCGCGGTTGCGTCAGCAACTTGAAACGCGCCGGTTGTTGCACCGACATTTCATCAAATCGCGCGCGGAGCCATTGGGACCCTTCCCCGTGACCCGGCTCTCCCCCATGGTCGGCGGTGCGCCAGTTCGTGACATTCGCGCGATCAACCGAAAACAGCAAAGGGGTGTCCAGCTCTTCTTCCGGGTCCAGCAGGATGTAATCGACCGAGTATCGGAATGCGTTTTCAATCGCACCCTTGCGCCCGTGATAGGTATGACCCGCGATATGGTCTATTTTCTGCGTCATCCGCTGCTTTCTGGCCTTCACGTAAATGCTTTGAACTACACTGATTTCCTTCAGATGCTGGTAATCCTGATACGGCAATTTGCACAATTTGGATCATAATGTCCCGATAAAGTGATCCGGCTTGGGGAACGCGCCGTAATGAGGTTATGTTTACCGAGATCGATACCGTGACCTTGGACGAACCTGCGGCTGAACCGGCCGCCCTTCAGCCTCGGCGCGAAAAGAAACGCATCAAGGGTAGACGGGTGAACGGAAGTAACGGCAGGCGCGAAACCAGAACCGAATGGGTGGATCACGTCAGGCGCATCCGCGACGCGCAGGATCAGGCGGCATTTGCCGAACTGTTCCAGCACTTCGCGCCACGAATCAAGGCGTTCCTGATGAAGTCAGGATCAGACGCCACGATGGCCGAGGAGTGTGCGCAGGAGGTGATGGCGACCTTGTGGCACAAAGCCCATCTGTTCGACCCGACGCGGGCAACAGTGGCTACTTGGGTATTCACGATTGCTCGGAACAAGCGCATTGACGTTCTGCGAAAGCAACGCCGCCCCGAACCCGAAGAATTGTGGTGGGGTCCCGAGGCCGAGCCTGAGCAGGACGATGTTATCGCGCTACAACAAGAAACCGCGCAGCTTCGCACCGCTTTGACAGCGTTGCCAGACGCGCAGAGAGAGCTGATCGAAAAGGCGTATTTCGGTGATCTGAGTCATCGGGAAATTGCGTCTCAGACCGGGTTGCCCCTGGGAACGATCAAATCACGAATCAGGCTGGCGCTGGACCGCTTGCGTCATGCGATGAACTGAGATGAGTACGATGAGTAAATCGATCAAACATCACCTGACAGATGACCTGCTGATGGCATATGCCGCAGGCAGTCTGCCCGAGGCATTCGACCTGATGGTCGCGACGCATCTGTCGCTGTGTGACCATTGCCGTGCGCGGGCGGAAAGTTACGACGCCGTGGGTGGGCATGTTCTGGAGGAACAGACTGAATCCATCGCCATGAGTGACAAATCTCTGGCCGCGACTATGGCATTGATCTCCAAAGGTGCGCCAGCAGCTAAACCGGCGCGTCCGAACTGTTCGGTATTGCCGGCCCCGTTGCAGGATTATGTCGGCGGTACGGTTTCAGATATCCGATGGAAACCGATCGGCATGGGTGTGAAACAGGCCATTCTTCCGACCACAAGCGAGGCCTCGGCCCGGTTGCTGTTCATTCCAGCCGGAACGGCGGTACCAGATCATAGCCACAACGGTATAGAATTGACGATGGTGCTCCAGGGCGCATTCTCGGACGAAGTGGATCGCTTCGCCCGTGGCGACGTCGAGATCGCGGACGAGGATTTGGAACACACGCCTGTGGCGGACATTTCGGAAGATTGCATTTGTCTGGCGGTTACGGATGCACCGTTGAAATTCACCAAGTTGATGCCACGCCTGTTCCAACCCTTCCTGCGCATCTGAATTTGCCCGCGAGGGCCGTGTACGGCGTGTTTTGAAAGGAAGATGATGTTCGCAAGACTTGCTGTGTGCGTGCTTCTCGTTGCAATCGCGCCCGTCGCATCGGCCCAAATGTCGGCCGAGGTTCAGTTTCAGCCCGGCAATTTTGGCACCATGGTCAGCGGAACCATCTCAGGAGATGAGTACTTCGACTATTCGCTGGGCGCCAAAGCCGGACAGGAGATGTTTGCCGATCTTCAGGTCAGCGACACCAATGGTAATGGTGTGATCTATTTCAACATCCTGCCGCCGGGCAGCGACGGTGTGGCGATCTATAACGGATCGATTGACGGCAATACGGCTCGGATCACCCTGCCCGACGATGGAGACTATACGATCCGCGTCTATCTGATGGGCAATGACAGGGATACCGGAAAAACCGTGGGGTACAACCTGGACCTGTCCATCCAGTAGATTTCAACCTTCGTGCCGAGCAAGGGGCACAACGCCGTTTTCGGCCTTGGTCTCGATTTCTTCAAAGTCGAAATTGTCCAAACGCTGCGCACGTCGGCCAGCCTTTTCGGCGCTGATCTTGATTTCCGAGATATCCTTGGCCGCCTGCCCGAAATGACGGTCCAGGTTCGAGACGCGATCACCCAGGCGGTCCACATCCTTGTGCAGCAACCCCAACTCTTTGCGGATCGCTCCGGCCTGTTCGCGCATACGCGCGTCTTTCAGGATAGCCCGCATGGTATTCAACGTGGCCATGCACGTCGTCGGGGACACGATCCAGACCCGCGCGGCGAACCCTTCACGCACGACGTCGGGCAGACGCGCGTGCAGCTCGGCGTAAATCGCCTCGGAAGGTACGAACATCAAGGCACCGTCCGCGGTTTCCCCGTCCAGGATGTACTTTTCGGAAATCGCCTTTATATGCACTTTCACCGCAGCGCCGAAGGCCCGCAGGCATCTCTCGACATCCGCCTTCGTCTGCGCAGCGGCCAGCGCCTCGAAATCCTCCAAAGGGAACTTTGCGTCGATCACGATCGGTCCCGGCGGGTTCGGCAAGTGAATCAGGCAATCCGCCCGCCTGCCATTCGACAAAGTGGCCTGCAACGAATAACTGTCAGCGGGCAGCGCCTTGGACACGATATCGTTCAGCTGGATTTCACCGAACATCCCGCGCCTTTGCTTGTTTGACAGGATATCCTGCAAAGACAGCACATCGCCTGACAGTTTGGTGATATTGTCCTGCGCCTTGTCGATGGCGGCCAGACGTTCCTGCAATTGGGTCAGCGAGGTCGCCGTCTGTTTCGACGAGCCATGCAACGTCTCTTTCATCCGTTCCTGCATCTCGGCCAGCGCACGCGCCGATTTCATCGCATTATCCGCCAGCCGGTCATTCATCTGTTGCTGGACCGAAGCCAAACGCGCCTCGACCGTCTGAATCACCTGCATCTGCGCGTTGGCCTGAGTGTCCGAGACATGCTGAAGACCGCCGCGCAACTGTTCCTGCCCCTGGCCCAGTTGCTGAACATGCTGACCCAGATGCGCCATCTGCCGCGCCAAAGGTTCCGCCATCCGGGCCGAGCGGTTGGCCGCCCGCAACGACAGAAACAGCAGCAGCAGAATCAACGCCACCACGCCACCCCCGACCAGTAAGACAGGGTCATTCAATGCATATTGGGTGCCTGCAATCTCGATCATCACAACTCGCGTGTTCTTGTTTTATTCTTCATAGCCCCGCCGGGCCGCAGGATCAACTGCGCCCGAACAGGCGTTCGATGTCGCTGAGTTTCAGTTCCACATAGGTGGGCCGCCCATGGTTGCACTGGCCGGAATGCGGTGTCGCCTCCATCTCGCGCAGCAGGGCATTCATCTCTTCGGCGCGCATCCGACGACCGGATCGGATCGACCCATGGCAGGCCACCCGGCTGAGGATCGCCTCGATCCTTGCCTGCACCATCTGGCTTTCACCCTGATCGGCAAGTTCATCCAGGATGTCGAGGATCATCGCGCGTGCATCGACTTCACCCAGAATGGCGGGGGTTTCGCGTACGGCAATGGCGCTTCCGCCGAAGGGCTCGATGGTCAGGCCAAGGCGCGTCAAGTCATCTGCGACGGCCATCAGGCGGGCGCAATCCCCGTCGGACAATTCCACGATTTCCGGAATCAGCAGGGCCTGCGCCGCGACGCCATTCTCGGCCATCTGCGTTTTCAGCTTCTCATAAACCAGCCGTTCATGTGCAGCATGTTGATCTACGATCACCATGCCATCGGCGGTCTGGGCAATGATGTAATTCTCGTGCACCTGTCCGCGGGCTGCACCAAGCGGCAGATCCTGCGCCTGAGGCTGCTCCTGCACCTCGGCGACCTGCGCAACCGGGGTCGGCTCGACAATGCTGCCGCTGTAGTCGTTGGCCAGCTCGGCAAAACCCGGAGCCTGCGCGCGATACGCCGCCGTGCGCGCGGTAGGTGACGGGCGATCCATCTGGTAAACCCGCGCCGGAGCAGGCTGTGCGGGTTCCGGCCGCATCGCGCCCAGCGTCGCATTCGCCACGGTTGAGGATGCCCTGTGCCCGGCTTCCGCCAATGCATGGCGCAGACTGGACACGATCAGCCCCCGCGCGACACCGGGATCCCGGAACCGAACCTCGGATTTCGCGGGGTGGACGTTCACGTCAACCAGCGTGGGGTCGCAGTCGACGAACAACGCCGCAGCCGGGTGGCGGTCGCGGCTCAGGAAATCGAAATAGGCCGCCCGCAGCGCGCCGGTCAGCATCTTGTCGCGCACGGGGCGTCCATTGACGAAAAGATACTGTGCCACGGCAGCCCCCCGCGAGTAGGTTGGCAGGGCGGCATAGCCGTAAAGCCGGATGCCGTCACGCAAGGCATCAATCTGCAAAGCGTTTTCTGCGAATTCGCGCCCGATCACGCGGGCCAGTCGGGCGTGGAGCGCATCAAACAGATCTCCGTTCTCGCGATCCGCACGGAAGGTCACGCGACCCTCGCCGCCGCCGGATACATCCCGCAGGGCGAATGTCACGGAAGGTTCGGCCATGGCCAGCCGTTTCACAATATCGGTGATCGCCTGCCCCTCGGCCCGATCCGTGCGCATGAATTTCAGGCGGGCCGGTGTGGCGTAGAACAGATCGCGTAGTTCGACCACAGTCCCCGCGCGCAGGGCGGCGGGTTTGACCGCATCCATCTTGCCGCCCGCGACGTGCACCTGCGCCGCATCCGCGCCGGGAACACGGCTGGTTATGGTCAGACGCCCAACAGCACCCAAGGATGGCAGCGCCTCGCCCCGAAAGCCGAAAGTGTGGATGTTCAGCAGGTCCGAACCGTCAATCTTTGACGTGGCATGGCGGGACAGGGCCAGCGGCAGATCTTCCGCCGCGATACCGCAGCCATCATCCGTGACCCGGATCAGGGTCTTGCCGCCATCCGCGATATCGATGGCGATCCGCGTGGCCCCGGCATCGATTGCATTCTCGACCAGTTCCTTGACCGCCGAGGCCGGTCGTTCCACCACCTCACCAGCCGCGATGCGGTTGATTGCGGCATCGTCGAGCTGCCTAATTACGGGGCGTTTTTCGCCGATATTGGGGTTTGCCTGCGCCATACCCCTACACCTAGCATAGTCGCGCACGATTCTGCCACCGGTTTGAACCGCACATTCTAAAGGAGAGGGGGCGCCCGGGTATCCGCGAACAAGAACTCATTCAGGATCACCCGGACGTGCCAAGTGAGTGGTGTGTTTCAGCTAATTTATGAGATCGCATGTATCACGCACCTGTCGGAAAATCTGCTTAAGATTCTCACGTTCAGTTTCTTGGCAGAGATTGGCCGATGACGTGTGGGCATGTGTGGCGGGAAAATGCCTGATCAGGCAGATATGCGCGCGCCGATCCTGCCCCGGCAGGGTCCGAACATCGCTGCCGCCGCAAGAATCAGGCCTGACATCGTGGCGATCATACCCGCCGCGCTGACGGCATCCGCGCCGCCCAGCCACAGCGGGCCATAACCTGCCAGCACATAGCCCGAAACCGCCGAGGCGATGGCGAACACAACGCTCCAGGCAATCTGCGCTTCCAGCCGGTTGGTCAACATCCGCGCCGCGGCAGGCGGGCAGATGAACATGGCGATCACGATGATCGAGCCCACCGCGTCAAAGGCCGCCACCGCCGCAATTGCCGCGGTGATGACCAGTGCCAAGCCGAGAACGCCGGTGCGAATGCCAATGGTCCGGGCAAAGCCTTCGTCGAAGGTAGAGATCTTCAGCGGCCGCCAGAACAGCCAGATGAACAAAGACACACCGACCAGTGTCAGCGCAATGCGGGGTAGTTCCGGGGGCAATCCGGACAGCGCCTCTGTGTCCAGCAAGGACGACCATCCGGTGGCGTCCAGCCAGATCAGGCTTTCGAGATTGCCGTAAAGCGCATGTTCCACATCCAGATGCACCGTCGACGTATCCGTCTGCTCGAGCAGCAGGACCCCCGCGGCGAACATGGTGGTAAAGACCACGCCCATGGCGGCCCCGGGCTCGATCTGACCCAATCGCCGAATGGCTTCGATCAGCACCACGGCCACAACGGCAGCGCCCGCCGCGCCCAGCATCATCGGCCAGGTCGATATCGCCCCTGTGATCAGAAACGCCACGACGATTCCCGGCAGCACCACATGGCTGATCGCGTCTCCGATCAATGCCTGTTTGCGCAACACCAGAAAATTGCCGGGCAACGCGCAGGCAATGGCCGCGAACGTACCGATCAGCAACGGTGTCAGAGACAGGGGGACAAATTCTTCACCACTCATACCGGCACCCCCATTGGCCCGCCGATGCGGCGGTCTATCTCGGCGATCTGGTCGCGGGTCAGGACGGTTTCGATGTCCCGCAACCCGTCATACAGCGCAGCCGTTGCCTCGTGCGCCTGATCTGCGCGCACGATTTCCCAGCGCTTTTCGTCCCGCAACGCCTTGGCCGCGCGGGCTTTGCCGATGTCGGTCGCAACGCCGTCCGCGCGCACCAGCCCAGCGCGGCGCAGCAAGCGCAGGGTCAGGGGCTCGTAGATCTTTTGCCCCTGCGCCAAGGCCAAAAGACCCTGACGAATATGCACCCGACGCTGAAAGCGCAAATGGCGCAGCACCGCCGCCAGAACGCCACGTATCGGCGCCAGAAACAAAGACACGACAAAGAAGGCAAAGCTGACCAGAACGATGATCGGCCCCGTCGGAAGGTTCGGCGCCGAGGCCGAAATGGCCGCGCCAATGTACCCCGCCAACCCGCCGGCCAATCCCGCAAGCAGAACCACATGGTCCGAGCGTTCGGACCAGAACCGCGCGGTCACGGCGGGAATGATCAGCAAAGCCACGATCAGAATCAGACCCACGATTTTCAAGCCGACCACGGTCACGGCCATGACCAAACCCATCATGGCCAGATCGATCCTGTACACCGGCAACCCGCGGGCTGCGGCATATTCAGGATCGAAGGCCACAAGAATCATCGGGCGACGAATGATCATGACCAGCAGCAGCGTCGCAGCGCCGCCGACCGCAATGATCATCGCATCGGCCCAGAGCATCCCGGCAGTGGACCCCAAAAGGAAGCCTTCCAGGCCGGCCTGACGGCCTACGCCCATCGTCTGTATGACCGTCAGCAAAACGATGCCAAAGCCGAAGAAGACCGACAGGACCGCTCCGATGGCGGCATCTTCGGCCAAACGCGTGTGACGCGTCAGCCAGTTCATGCAAAGAAGGCCGATCCAGGCCGAGACGGCCGATCCTGCCAACAGGCCCAGCAGGTTGCGCCCGTCTCCTCCGAGTGCGACCAATACCATGAAAGCCAGACAGACGCCCGGCAGGGTTGCGTGGCTGATTGCGTCACTGACCAAGGCGCGCTTGCGCAGAAACAGAAACGTCCCCGTCACACCGGCTGAAACACCCAGCAAGGTTGCACCGATGGCGACCAGCGTGGCGTTGTAGCCAAGTTGCAGGGTCAAAGCATCCCAAAGCATGCGTTACCCCAGCGCGCGCGATATCTGATCGATCTGCGCGGTTGCCAGTCGACCGCCATATGCTGATTGCAACGTTTCCGCCGTGAAGGCCTCGGCCACTGGTCCCTCGGCCACCTTGCGAGTGTTGATCAGGAAGACATGGTCGAAATAATCGGTCACGGTCGCAAGGTCGTGATGCACTACGACAACCGTCTTGCCCGCCTCTTTCAGGGATTTCAGCACCGAGATGATGGCTTTCTCGGTGGCGGCATCGACGCCTGCAAAAGGTTCGTCCAGAAGATACAGATCCGCGCCCTGCGCCAGCGCGCGCGCCAGAAAGACACGTTGCTGCTGCCCGCCGGACAGCTGCCCGATCTGGCGATCCGCGAAATCCCGCATTCCCACGCGGTGCAAACAATCCATCGCACACGCCTTGTGGCGGGCACGCACACGGCCCAGCAAGCCAAGTTCGCGCGACAGGCCCATCAGAACCACGTCGATGACGCGCGTTGGAAAATCCCAATCCACGCTGGCACGCTGAGGAACATAGGCAATGCGCGCGCGCTGCGTGTCCAATGGCTGACCAAACACGGTCACTTGACCTGACAAAGGGGAAACGATGCCAAGCGCCGCCTTGAGCAATGTGGATTTCCCGGCTCCGTTCGGCCCGATGATCGCGGTCATCGCCCCGGGCTGTACGGTCATGTCGACCGAAAACACCGCAGGTTTCTGCCCGTATGAAACCGTCAGGCCGCGCAGGGCAAGGGGGCTGTCGGCCAACCCCTTGTCACCGACGGTCACGCCTTCATTGCTGATCAGGCCCAGCATCGATCAAAACCCCGCCGACAGTTTTCCGTCCATGCCACGATCTGGCACATCACCACCCAAAGCACTGGCAATGACCGTGATGTTATGGTCCAGCATACCAAGATAGGTGCCTTCATAGGTTCCTTCTGCACCCATGGCGTCCGAGAACAACTCGCCCCCCACGCGCACCTCATGACCCTTGGCCGCCGCGCCCTCGATCAGCGCGCGGATCGAACGATCCGAGACCGAACTTTCGACGAAAACAGCCGTGATCTTGCGGTCAACCAGCAGATCGACCAATTCGCCTATCCGGTTCAGTCCCGCCTCGGACTGGGTTGAGATGCCCTGAATTCCCAGAACCTCGAACCCGAAACTTTCACCAAAGTAACCAAAAGCATCATGGGCGGTTACTAGAACCTTGTTGTTGTCCGGAACGGACGCCAGAACTTGATCTGCATAGGCTGTCAGACGATCGATATCTGCCAGGTGGGCCTGCGCATTCGCTGCAAAAACTTCGGCCGCTTCAGGACGTACCTCGGTGAGGGCCGCCTGCACTTCAAGCACCACGTCCCGCCACAACTCGGGCGTCATCCAAACATGCGGATCATATTTGTCGGCGTAATCGTCATGCGCGCGCAGCTTCGACGTGTCGATACCTTCGGCAACTGCAACCACGGTCCGCTTGCGTTCAAGGTCATGGAAGAAATCTTCCATCTGCGCTTCGAGGTACAAACCATGCCACAGGATCAGGTCGGCCCGCGTCATCGCCACGATATCGCTGCGGGTCTGACGATAGGCATGCGGGTCGACGCCCGGCCCCATCAGCCCCTTGACGTCCACCTGATCACCACCGACCTGACGGGCCGCGTCAGCAATCATGCCCGTCGTGGCCACAACCTTGAGGGGTGCATCGGCCCAGGCCGTGACCGGCAGGGAAAAGGCCAGCGCCAATACCGCAAGAAAATTCCGGCGAATCATCTTCTACCTCAGTTTTTGCTTCACGTTCGAACTGAATATGAGAACCATTCGCAAGTAAGTCAACGCTAATGCGAATTATTCGCAAGAAAGCGGTTACATTTTGTCCATTTGGTCAAAAATTATCCAAACATTGCCCGCCTGCATCTTCCATTCCCCGGTCTCCCGTGCGAATTTTGTCGCAAACCTCCCAAAGGACGTGACAATGGATACGCAGAGCTCAGAAAGCCCCGTGCGCACCGCGCATCTGCCGCAAGTGACCGAAGCCCGGAATCCCGGCATGGATCTGGACCTGGACTGGGTGCGCGCCGTGCAGGCCAACACCTCGGCCATCGAACGCCGGGCTTCGACCCTGCCCGGGCGCCGGTCGGTCAAGAAAGAGCATCAGGCCGCCTGGCTGCTGAAGGCGATCACCATGATCGACCTGACCACCCTGTCGGGCGATGACACCGAGGGCCGCGTACGCCGCCTGTGCGCCAAGGCACGGCAGCCGGTGTCACCTGACTTGCTGAAAGCGCTGGACATGCCGCCGATCACCACCGGCGCGGTCTGTGTCTATCACGACATGATCGAAACGGCGGTGGATGCGCTGAAAGGCACCGGCATTCCGGTCGCGGCCGTCTCCACCGGCTTTCCGGCGGGCCTGTCGCCCTTTAACCTGCGCGTGGCCGAGATCGAGGAGAGCGTGAAAGCCGGGGCCGAGGAGATCGACATCGTGATCTCGCGCCGCCATGTGCTGAAAGGCGACTGGCAGGCGCTGTATGACGAGATGAAGGCGTTCCGCGCAGCCTGCGGCGAGGCGCATGTGAAGGCCATCCTGGCCACCGGCGAACTGGGCAGCCTGCGCAACGTGGCGCGCGCCTCGCTGGTCTGCATGATGGCGGGGGCGGATTTCATCAAGACCTCGACCGGCAAGGAAAGCGTCAACGCCACCCTGCCCGTGTCGCTGGTGATGATCCGCGCCATCCGCGATTACTATGACCGCACCGGCCATCGCGTGGGCTACAAGCCCGCAGGCGGGATTTCCAAGGCCAAGGACGCGCTGGTCTACCTGTCGCTGATCAAGGACGAGCTGGGCGACCGCTGGCTGCAACCCGACCTGTTCCGCTTTGGCGCATCGTCCCTGCTGGGTGATATCGAGCGGCAGTTGGAACATTTCGTCACCGGGGCATACTCGGCCGGCTACCGGCACCCGATGGGCTGAGGACAGGAACAATGACAGTCAAAGAGATTTTCGAGACCATGGAATACGGACCCGCCCCGGAAAGCGCCGCCGAGGCCTTGGCATGGCTGGTCGATCAGGGCGACAAGTTCGGCCATTTCATCGACGGCGCCTTCACCAAGCCGGGCAAGGGGTTTGAAAGCCGCAACCCGGCCACGGGCGAGGTTCTGGCCAAGCTGACCCAGGCCACACGGGCCGATGTGGACGCCGCCGTTGCCGCCGCCCGCAAGGCCCAGCCCAAATGGGAAAAGCTGGGCGGCCCCGCCCGCGCCCGATACCTCTATGCCATCGCGCGGCTGATCCAGAAGCATGCCCGCCTGTTCGCGGTGCTGGAAACGCTGGACAACGGCAAGCCGATCCGGGAATCGCGCGATATCGACATTCCGCTGGTGCAGCGACATTTCTACTATCACGCGGGCATGGCCCAGCTGATGGAAAGCGAGCTGCCCGACGCACAGGCGCTGGGGGTCTGCGGTCAGATCATCCCGTGGAACTTCCCGCTGCTGATGCTGGCGTGGAAGGTGGCCCCGGCGCTGGCCATGGGCAACACGGTGGTTCTGAAGCCCGCCGAATACACCTCGCTGACGGCGCTGCTGTTTGCCGATATCTGCATGCAGGCCGGCCTGCCCAAGGGCGTGGTCAACATCGTCACCGGCGACGGTGCAGTGGGTGAGATGATCGTGGCCTCGGACGTGGACAAGATCGCCTTTACCGGCTCGACCGTAGTGGGCCGCCGCATCCGCGAGGCCACCGCCGGGTCTGGCAAGGCCCTGACGCTCGAGCTGGGCGGCAAGTCGCCCTATATCGTCTTTGACGACGCCGACATCGATTCAGCCATCGAAGGTCTGGTCGATGCGATCTGGTTCAACCAGGGCCAGGTCTGCTGCGCGGGCTCGCGCCTGTTGGTGCAGGAAGGCATCGCCGAACGGTTCTATGCCAAGCTGCGCGCCCGCATGGACACGCTGCGCATCGGCAACCCGCTGGACAAATGCATCGACGTAGGTGCCGTGGTGGATCCGGTTCAGTTGCAGACGATCACTTCCATGGTCGACAGCAATACGGTGGGTCATGTGCATCAGGCTGCCTGCGAATTGCCCGCAAATGGCTGCTACTACCCCCCGACGCTGATCACCGGGCTCGAAACCTCGGACCCGTTGATGCAAGAGGAGATATTCGGCCCGGTTCTGGTCTCGTCGACCTTCCGCACCCCGGCCGAGGCGATCGAGCTGGCCAACAACACCCGTTATGGGTTGGCGGCCACGGTCTGGACCGAAAACGTCAACCTTGCGCTGGACATCGCACCCAAGCTGGTCGCGGGCGTGGTCTGGGTCAATGCCACCAACCTGTTCGACGCGGCCGCGGGCTTTGGCGGCGTGCGTGAAAGCGGCTTTGGCCGTGAAGGCGGCTGGGAAGGGCTGAGCGCCTATACAAAACCCAAGGGCAAGGCCAAGCCGCTGGCGAAAATCGAACCTGTCGCGGGCGAAGGCGCTCCGGTCGATCCGATCGACCGCACCGCCAAACTGTATGTCGGTGGCAAGCAGGCGCGGCCCGATGGCGGCTATTCCCGCGCGGTCTGGGGCAAGGCGGGGCTGCTGGGCCATGTGGGTCTGGCCAACCGCAAGGATGTGCGCAACGCGGTCGAGGCTGCGGCGGGGGCCAAGGGCTGGTCCAAGACCACCGGCCATCTGCGGGCGCAGATCCTGTATTACATCGGCGAGAACCTCTCGGCCCGTTCCGACGAGTTCGCGCATCGCATCGACGCGATGACCGGCCGCAAGGACGGCGCGAAAGAGGTCGACGCCGCAATCCAGCGCCTGTTCACCGCCGCCGCCTGGGCCGACAAGTATGACGGCCAGGTGCATGGCGTTCCGATCCGGGGCGTGGCGATTGCGATGAAGGAACCGGTGGGCGTGATCGGCGCACTCTGTGCGGACGAGGCACCGTTGCTGGGTCTGATCTCGGCCATGGCGCCGGCGATCGCGATGGGCAACCGGGTGGTCCTGGTGGCGTCCGAGCCCTATCCGCTGGCGGCCACCGATTTCTATCAGGTGCTGGACACCTCGGACGTGCCCGCAGGCGTGGTCAACATCCTGACCGGCAGCCACGAGGAACTGGCCAAACCGCTGGCCTCGCACCTGAACGTGGACGCGGTGTGGTCGTTCTCATCGACGGACCTGTCGGCGCAGATCGAGGTCGTCTCGGCCGGGAACCTGAAACGGACCTGGGTGAATAACGCGACGGCATTCGATTGGGGCATGGACCATTCCCGCCGCTTCCTTCAGGCTTCGACCGAAGTGAAAAACATCTGGGTGCCCTACGGCGAGTAGGGCTCCCCTTCAAGGGAGGCCTACATGGATTTTTCGGGAAAAACCGTCATCGTCATCGGTGGCACCAGTGGCATCAACCGGGGCATCGCCGAGGCCTTCGCGGCCTCGGGCGCCAAACTGGCCGCGGCCAGCCGCTCGCAGGACAAGGTGGATGACACCGTCGCCGCGCTGAAGGCGGCAGGCGCGGCCGAGGCGGTCGGCGCGGCCTTTGACGTGCGCGACGCCGATGCGGTCGCCGAGGGGCTGAAACAGTTCCAAGCGGCGCTCGGCGATTTCGACGTGCTGGTTTCGGGGGCGGCGGGCAACTTCCCGGCGCTGATGGCGGAGATGTCGGCCAACGCCTTCCGCACCGTTGTCGAAATCGACCTGATGGGCACCGTGCATGTTCTGAAAGGCGCCTATCCCTATCTTAAACGGCCCGGTGGCAACATCATCAACATCTCGGCGCCGCAATCCTATCTGCCCTACGAGGGCCAGGCCCATGTCTGCGCGGCCAAGGCGGGCGTCGATCAGATCACCCGTACCCTGTCGATGGAGTGGGGCGTGGAAGGCATCCGGGTGAACTCGGTGGTGCCAGGCTTCATCGAGGGCACCGAAGGCGCGAAACGACTGGCCCCCACCCCCGACGCGGGCGAGCAGCTGCGCCGGGACGTGCCGCTGGGCCGCTGGGGCACCCCGCAGGACGTGGCCAATGCCTGCCTGTTTCTGGCCTCGGACATGGCCAGCTATATCAGCGGTACGGTTCTGGCGGTGGACGGGGCGTTGTATCAGCGCGGCTCGGGCCAGTTCGGCCAGATGATGGGAGACATGCTGCGCAGCATGAAAAAGGGGTAAGCCGCAGCTTACCCCAAAAAGGTTCAGTTCGTTGTTTCCAGGCCCACCGGCTTGCCAACGACGACAAAGTGCAGACCGTCCGGGTCAAGCAGTTCGGCAGCAACGCGGTTCACATCTTCCAATGTTACCGCATTCACCTTGTCATTGCGGGTGGCGATATAGTCGATCGGCAGGCCTTCCATCTGCATTCCGACCATGATCGAGGCAATCTGACCATTGCCATCGAACCGCAGCGGATAGGCGCCGGTCAGATAGGTCTTGGCGTCGTCAAGTTCCTCTTGCGTCACACCCTCGGTGGCCGCGCGCGCCCATTCATCGCGAATTACGTCGATGGCTTCGGCGATACGGTCATTGGCCGAGGACACGGACCCAAGATAGACCGAAGCCAGATCCTTGGGCACCAGATAGGTCCCGACCCCATAGGTCAGGCCGCGCTTTTCGCGCACCTCCTGCATCAGCCGGCTTTCAAACCCGCCGCCGCCAAGAATATGGTTCAGAACGAAGGCCGCAAAGAAATCCGGGTCATCCCGATCTATCCCGGCCTGACCGAACAAGGCCACGGACTGAGGTGTGTCGAATTCGACAACGCTGACGCCACCGGGAATGTTCACCTCGGCCTTGCCCGGGATGGGCTTGCCGGTGTCCGGCAAGTCGCCAAGCAGGGTATCAAGCAGGGTACCCAGTTCCTCTGCCGTGATATCGCCGACGGCCCCCACGTACAGACGATCCTTGGCGAACACGCCTTCGTAAGCCGCGACCACGTCATCGCGGGTCAGGGCCGAGACGCTTTCGATGGTGCCTTTCCCCTCGGATCCATAGGGGTGATCGCCGTAGGCCATCTGCGCAAAGGTGAGGCCTGCGATTTCGTTCGGGTCAGTCTGGTCCGAGCGCAGGCCCGACAGAACCTGCGCGCGCACTCGGTCAACCGCATCCTGATCAAAACGCGGTTCGTGGATCGTCGTGCGCAGCAAATCGACCACTTCATCCCGGTTTTCGGACAGAAAACGCGCGGAAATCGAAACTGAATCGTCGCCGGCATTGTATCGGAACGAAGCCGCCAGAGCTTCCAGCTCGCGGGCATAGGTCCGCGCATCCATGTCGCCCGCGCCTTCTTCGATCAGCCCGCTCATCAGGTTGACCGCGCCGCGTTTGTCAGGGTCGTCCAGCGACGTGCCACCACGGAACCGCAACTCCAGCGCGGTGAATGGGATGGAATGGTCCTCGACCAGCCAGGCTTTGATGCCACCGCGCGAGGTCACTTCTTCGATCTCGATCTCGGCCAAAGCCGGCAGGGCGACCAGGCAGGCAATCAGCGTTGCAACAAACCGTTTCATTGCGTCACCTCGTCATCGCGCATCAGCCAACCGGTGACCGACGCCTCGGGTTGCAGAACTTCGCGGGCCGCGGCGATGATCTCATCCCCGGTCACGGCCTGAAGGATCTCGGGCCAGGCCTGAACATCTTCGACCGTCAGGCCGCTGGTCAGGGCCCGGCCATAGCGGTTGCCGATGCCGTCCACGTTGTCGCGCGCATAGGTCTGGGCGGCGCGCAGCTGCATCTTGATGCGCTCAAGATCGTCTTCGTTCACACCTTCGGCGATGAAGTCGGCCACGGCCTGGTCCATGGCGTCTTCGGCCTCTTGCAGGGAAACACCCTCGGCCGGAACGACGATCAGATCAAAGGTCGTGTCATCCAGCGAAACACCGCGATAGAACGCACCGGCATAGACAGCCTTTCGCTGATCAAACTGCAACTTTTCGTTCAGGTAAGACGTCGTGCTGCCGCCCAACAATTCGGCCAGCAGAAACAGAGCCGCCGCTTTTTCCTGTTCGCCCGGATCGCGTTCCGGGGCCAGATAGCTGCGCTGAACGTAAGGCTGGGCCACGCGCGGGTCCTTGAAGGTCAGGCGACGTTCGGCCGTTTGCGGCGGCTCTTGGGACCGAACCCGCTCGGGCAGGTCCGGGTTGGCGGGAATCACACCGTAATACTGATCGGCAAGCGCGCGGACTTCAGCGGGATCGACATCACCTGTGACCACCAGAATGGCGTTGTTGGGCGCATAATGGGTCTGGTAGAACGACAGCGCGTCCTCCATGTCCAGATCCTCCATCTCGTGCATCCAGCCGATGATCGGCACGCCGTAGCGGTGGTTCAGATACTGGGCCGCACTCATCTGTTCGCCGAACAGGGCACGCGGATTGTTTTCGGTGCGCTGGTTGCGTTCCTCGAGAATAACGTTCCGTTCGGTCAGAATGTCCTCTTCGCTCAGCCGAAGGTTCCGCATCCGGTCGGATTCCATCCGCATCATCAGCTCTAGCCTGTCGGCGGCGACACGCTGAAAATAGGCGGTGTAGTCATACGAGGTGAAGGCGTTGTCGTTACCTCCATTTGCAGCGACGGTGGCAGAGAACTCTCCCGGGGCCAGCGTGTCGGTGCCTTTGAACAGCAGGTGTTCCAGGAAATGCGCCACGCCGGATGATCCGATCGGCTCATCAGCGGATCCGGCCCGGTACCAAACCATATGCTGCACGACCGGGGCACGGTGGTCTTCGACCACGACGACATCCATGCCGTTGTCCAATGTGAATGTGGTGACCGCTTCTTTCCCGTCCTCGGCAAATACCGGGGCGGCCGCGATCAGGGCAGCCGACAAGGCCAGGGCCCGAACCATAGGGCATCCTCCGTTTCGTTTCTGGTATTCAAACTACGGTGACGCGGCCCGGGTTCAAGCCCGATGACGGAAAGTTAAGAATTATTCACCCGGCGGCGAAGAAGGAGTTTCGATGCCGGCCCGACGGGCGGCTTCCGTTTCCGCGAACGGATCGATCGATTGTTTTTCGTAGACCTGACCATAGCGGTCGACCGGGAACAGACGCAGACCGGTCCAGCGCCCCCGGCGCTTGCGGAACGCGGCGTCATCAGCCTCGACCACCTGCCGCGCATCGGGGGAAACACCATAGCGGCTGGAGGCCGTGACAAGCGCTGCATCCGAGGATGGCACAGCCGCGTTCGGGTTCAGCGCAGCAGCATTTCCGCCCAGCGCAGCCACCGCATCGGCATTTGGGTTCGGATCCGTCAGATTCGCGCCACCCGGCGTGGGTGCAGGCAAGAAGGCATAGTCTTGAGGTTGGGTCAGCGGCTTGACCGGCAGCACCGAAAACTCATCCGGCCCCGGGCCCGGAGCCTCCAGATCCCGCAGGCCGGGATTCGAACACGCCGCAACCGCAGCGGCAACAGTCAAAACAAATAGGGCGCGCGGCATCCGCATTGGTGTCTCCAGCCTGTTTCAGGCGCTTTTATCGCATATCATTCCGCGCGTCACGAGGCCTTTTTGCCGTCAAACAGCACCAGCCCGATAGCTCCTGCAAATATGAAGACATCTGCGAGGTTGAAAACAAACGGATTGTTGATGCCGCAACAGGACATGTTCAGGAAATCCAGAACAAAGCCGTAAAGAACCCGATCCACCACATTCGCCAGCGCACCGCCGATCAGCAGGCCGCCACAAAACAGCATCAGACCCGAATGGGCTGCACGGCCGAGCCAGACAAGCACGCCGACACAGATCGCCACGGAAATACCGATCAGAATCCAGCGCGCAGCCTCTGAATTTCCCTGGAATAGGCCGAAATTGATTCCCCGGTTCTCGCCGTATTTGAACACCAGCAGCGGCGGCACAACATCAATGCCGCCGGGCTGATCGGCCACGCGCATGACATGAACGACCAGATATTTGCTGATCTGGTCGATCGCAAAGGCGGCCAGCGCCGCCCAGAAAAGCAGGCGTGACCGCATCAGTGACGGAAATGGCGCATGCCGGTAAAGACCATGGCCAGGCCGGCCTCATCCGCAGCGGCGATGACTTCGTCATCCCGCATGGACCCACCCGGTTGGATCACACAGGTTGCGCCTGCCTCGGCCGCTTCCATCAGGCCGTCAGGGAAGGGGAAAAACGCGTCCGACGCAACGGCCGAACCGATGGTCAGCGGTTGGGCCAAGCCCAGCGCGTCAGCCATGCGTTCGGCTTTCTTGGCGGCGATCAGGGCCGAGTCCACACGGCTCATCTGGCCCGCGCCGACGCCCACCGTAGCGCCGTCTTTGACATAGACGATTGCGTTGGACTTGACGTGCTTTGCCACTTTCCAGGCAAACAAAAGGTCACGCATCTGTTCGTCGGTCGGGGCCTTCTTGGTCACGACTTTCAGATCATCCAAACCGACAAAGCCGTTGTCCTTGTCCTGCACCAGCAACCCGCCGGCCACCTGACGCACGGTTTTCCCGCCGGCGGTCACATCCGGCAGAGCTTCGGTTGTCAGCAGGCGCAGGTTTTTCTTGGCGGCAAAGATTGCCTTGGCCTCATCCGATGCGCCCGGAGCGATCACGACCTCGGTGAAAATCCCGGTGATCTCCTGCGCGGTTTCGGCGTCCAGGGGCTGATTCAACGCCACGATCCCGCCAAAGGCCGAGGTGCGGTCGCAGTCGAAGGCAGCCTTGTAGGCCTCAAGCAGGGTTGCTCCCTTGGCCACACCGCAGGGGTTGGCGTGCTTGATGATGGCACAGGCGGCGCCCTCGGTGGGGTCAAACTCGGCCACCAGTTCAAAGGCCGCATCCGTGTCATTGATGTTGTTGTAGCTCAGTTCCTTGCCCTGATGCTGGATCGCGGTCGCCACACCGGGCCGATTGGTGCCGTCGGTGTAGAACGCAGCCTGCTGATGGCTGTTCTCGCCATAGCGCAAGGTCTGTTTCAATTCACCGGCAAAGGCGCGGCGCCTCGGGGCTTCAAGCTCCAGCGCATCGGCCAGCCAGTTGGACACGGCCGTGTCATAGGCAGCCGTACGGGCATAGGCTTTCTGCGCCAGCTTGCGGCGGAATTTCGGACAGGTCGCGCCGTCGTGCTGATCCATATCGCCCAGCAGTTTTTCGTAGTCTTCAACGTCCACGACCACGTTTACGAACGCATGGTTCTTGGCCGCCGCGCGGATCATCGCCGGACCGCCGATGTCGATATTCTCGACGCACTCATCGTAACCTGCGCCTTTGGCCACGGTTGCTTCAAACGGATAGAGGTTCACAACCAACAGATCGATTGCAGTGATGCCGTGTTCGTTCATGGCTACGACATGGGTGTCGTTGTCGCGCAGGGCCAGCAGCCCGCCATGCACCATCGGGTGCAGGGTCTTGACCCGACCATCCATCATCTCGGGGAAGCCGGTGATCTCGCTGACATCCTTCACCGCAAGCCCTGCATCGCGCAGCGCCTTGGCCGTGCCGCCGGTCGACAGCAGTTCGACCCCGCGTTCGGCCAGCGCCTTGCCCAGCTCGATCAGCCCGGTTTTGTCGGATACGGAAAGCAACGCGCGGCGCACGGGGTGAAGATCGGTCATGGGTCCAAAGGTCCTTTTGGCGTCAGTCTAACTCGGGCTCGTCCCGATGCGTATCGCGCACGGCATAGGCTGTGTCCTGTGCCTTGCTCAGAGTCCACCGGGTGCGCGTCGCATACTCCATTGCGCGCCCGGATAGAACGATCTGTTTTGTCGCGCGTGGCTTTAAACGCCCTTTTTCAAGGTAAACGCTTGGCTCGACGGACAATTTTCCAACGCCATCATGGCGGAAAACCCAGATTTCACCGCTTTTGAGCGCCATCGACACCGCCGCACCGCCCAAATCCAGCGCCGCATCGACATCCGGATGCAGGTGAAACCGGATGTCATAGCCAATGCCTTTGAGGCCCGAAGCGTCCATCGCCTTGTCAAATTGACGTTTTGCCTTGTCGGTCGCCGTCAGCAGAATATCCTCGACCGTCAGTTCGCGCCCGTCAAATCGCAATTCAAAGGTCCGCGCATGGGTCAGTCCAAAGACCTTTGCGTATCCATCGTGCCCCGCCATAAAGCGGATGCCCTCGAACGCATCCTCGAAATCAACGGGCACCTCCTGTGGCGCGTCCACCAGCGCCTGCGCTTCACGCCCCGGCACCGGGTTGGCCAGCCGGGCGCTTGAGAACCCATCCAGACAAAGCGTCGAGTGCGACGGCGTCGCCCGTCCTGCACGCCGCCATTCCAGCCCGAAACTGGCCCCCGACCCGCAATTCACGATCAGCGGCCGCCGCCCCGAGGTCAGCTCGAACGCCAGAGTAGAGGCATGCGCATTGTACGAGGCCGCCCCCGACGGCGGTATGCTGGCATCCACGATCACCGTGGTGCGTGCAGCCGACAGACGGGCATAGCCCATCGGCAATTCGGTGGCCGCCTTGTGTTTGACGCCGCTTTGCGCAAGGGCCTGTTCCAGTCGCCCCTCGACACCGCGCCCGCCACCATGGAACCGCGCCAAGGCCCCATCCGCATGGCGCAGGCTGCGCAGGGTCGGCGCGATCCGTTTGATCGCATTGGCCTGGGCGGCAGGCGTCCCGCGACCAAGATCATTCAACGCCGCCGAAGTCCAGCTGAGCAGCGTGAACACCTCGAGCAGTTCTTCCGGGTTGCGGGTCGGAATTCCGCCCTGCGCATCCACCTGACGGTCGCATTCCCCGGCCAGAGCGCGCAGGGCCGGGTCGGCCATCCGCTCCAGCCCCTCCAGCGCCAGCCCGGCCTGCACCAGTCCGGCCAGTGCCTCGAACCGGGGCAGTCCCGGGGTCGCGGCATGCCAGCGCTTGGACAGGAACCATGTTTGCTGGGCCAACGAGCGGAAAAACAGTTTGCTTTGTTTTTCATCCGCCCCCCGCAGCAGAAAAAGCGCGTGGTTGATCCAGCGCATCACCCGACGTCCGGTCAGATCAGGCGCCCAGCCGGGCCCTTGCCCGCGGCCATGAGATTCGATCCATCCCCAGACCCAGCGCTGCGCCTTTTCCCGCGCACGCATGTCTCCGACCGCAGCCAGATCATCCAGCCAGGCAAAACCGTGACGTTCTTCGTCAAATCCGGCACTGGGGGCGGTGACGTCCCAAAGCCCGGTATCTTCGGCCTCGACCAGGTAGCCTGCGAACAACAGGTTTCCGGCAACCAGTTGCCGGCCGCGTGCGAACGAACCCACCGAGCGCGGATCCGGTTGCGCAACAAACCCTGTGACCGCCTTTTGCCGCTGGCTCAGCCGCGCATAGAAACGGTTCTGAAACCGCATCCACCGACTGGCCATGGTGTCTGATTTCGACATGACGCGTGTTACTCTGCCCCTTGCGCTCTGCTGGCGCTTGAGACCCAACGATAGACCGCGCCGATCGTCAAGTCATCGAAAAGCGTGCGTTCAGACGGATTTGGTCAGACACGCGACATAGAACCCGTCCATACCACCCCGATCCGGCCAATAATCCGGACGCAATCGCAAGCCGCCTTCCTCGGTGATCCAATCCGTTTCGACACCGGGTACGTTCAGCGCGTCGCGATCCACGCTCATGTCCGCATACATGTCCAACGCCTCTTCCACCTGAACTTCCCCCTCGTCCGGCAGCAGGGAACAGGTGCAATAGACCAGACGCCCACCGGGTTTGAGCAAGCCCCACGCATGGGCCAACATGCGCGACTGGAGCTCGATCAGGCCGCCGAATTCCGAACCGTCCTTGGCAAACGGCAAGTCAGGATGCCTGCGAATCGTACCCGTGGCCGAGCACGGCGCGTCCAGCAGGATCGCGTCGTACCGGTCCTCGTGTTCCAGCGCATCGCCCACGATGACCTTCGCCCTGAGGCCGGTCCTTGCAAGGTTCTCGCGCACCCGTTCCATCCGTGAGTCCGATACGTCAAGTGCCGTGACATCAGCCCCTGCGGCCGCAAGCTGCATCGTTTTCCCACCCGGCGCCGCACACAGATCCAGCACTTTCTGGCCCGCCTTCGGGGCCAGAACGCGAACCGGCAATGCGGCTGCCGCATCCTGCACCCACCAGTCTCCGGCCTTGTACCCCGGCAGGGTCGAGACCTGACCCGCATCGTGCAACCGCACCGATCCGGTCGGAAGTATCTCGCCTGAAGGGCCTTCCGCCCCGGGTTTCAAGGTAAGGTCCAATGGCGCACCCGCGAAATGTGCCTGCTCGATTCCGGTTACGGCATCCGCGCCCCACGCTGCGATCAGCGGTTCACGCAACCAGTCCGGCAAACGCGGAACGCGCATCTTCGGCCACGCCTCCGGGCCTTCTGCCGCAACCTTGCGCAGAACGGCATTCACCAACCCCTTGAGGCGACCATGCTTGCGCGAACGGCTGACGATCTCGACCATGGAATTGACGACGCCATGGGCGGCTTCGCCGTTGCAAAGCTCGACCGCACCCAGTCTCAGCGCGTTGTGGACCGTCAGAGCGGGTGTTCGGTTCAGGTGGTTGGCCAGCAGGCGGTCGGCCCGTTCCAGCCCACGCAGTGTTTCCAACGCCAGTCGCTGGGCACGCGCGCGATCCTCGGGTTCCAAGCGATCCACTGCGCCCGCCGCCAGACACTCGGCCAGCAGGCGACCTTCGCCCAGAACCTGATCCAGAAGATAGATTGCGCTGCGCCGTGCTGCTGTCGCGCTGTTAGACATTGTACCGCCTTCATGTGACCTGCGTCCGCATTGCCAATGGCGGACGCGGGCGTATATCAAGACTGCGCACGGAAAGGAACCCGATGTCATGAGTGACGACCGCAAAGACTTGCCCCCCGCCGCCCAGCGCGCCCTGGCCGAAGCGGAAGAACGCCGCCGCAAAGCCAAGGCCGAGGCCCGGGAATTGCCGAAAGAGCTGGGTGGCCGGGACGGACCGGACCCGGCCCGTTACGGTGACTGGGAAAAGAAGGGTATCGCCATCGATTTCTGAACGGTCAACCACGCAGCGCCTTGAGGAAATCCTCGATCAGGGCACGCTGTTTTCTGGACTTCGCCCGGTCTTCAGGCCAGGTCAGCCAGTACCCGTCCTTGGTGTGTAATTCGGGTAAATCCAGCCGCCGCAACCGCCCCTCTTGCAGGTCGGCAAGGGCCAAGGGAACGGATCCCAAAACCACACCCATGCCGCGCCGCGCAGCCGAAATCGCATGTTCCATCGAATCAAAGCTGATTTTTGATTGCGGCAGGTCCTGCTGGCCGTTTTTCTGGCTCCACTCTCTCCAGCCGGGTCGTTCTCCGCGCAGATCGATCAATGGAGCGCCCCAGTCGACACCCGGCGGCGCCATGGGGGCAAGGATCTCAGGCGCGATCAGGGCGGCATCACGCCCGGCCCAGATGCCTCGACCATATCGGATTTGCAGCCAGGTTCGTTCTTCGTCCAAAGACGACCGGCGCGCGACCGAGTCGGTCATCACCCGAACCCCTGGCTGCATCTCGTGAAACCGGGTCAGCGCCGGCAAAACCAGTGCGTGGATGTTCGACGACAAGCCGGCCACGCGCAGCTCGCGCGGGGATTTTCCAAACAGGTCCTCGGTATTGCGCTCCAGCGCGCGAAGGCTGTCCTGCACCAAAGGCAGATAGCTTTCACCTTCGACCGTCAGTGACACGCCCCGCGCCTCGCGCACGAACAAGGATCGGCCCAGCCAGGCTTCGAGGTTGCCGATCCGCTGGCTGACAGCGGCCTGCGTCAGCCCGAACTCCCTGGCTGCTGCCGAGAACCCACCAAGACGCCCGGCGGCCTCGAACACGCGCAGCCAGTCCAGTGGCGGTAGCCCGATCTTTTTCCTAGCCATTAGATTTTCCAAGCCTCAGCCGAAATAAGGATTAATTGTCGTAATGCCATGAACAGCGTATCTGCTCAACCAAAGCTCGCGCCGAACAGGAGACCCCAAATGCTGCGCACCGCCACCCATGACACTTCGGTCGTCACCGTCGCGTTCGACACAGGAACGCAAGCCCGCTTTCACGCCGTCTGGTTGCGCGACAACGCGCTGGACCCGGAAACCCGCGCCCCGGGCAACGGCCAGCGGCTGATCACCATCGGCGATATCCCTGCTGACATTTCGGTCAGTTCAGCCGAGGTTGTCGCGGGCGGCCTTCAGGTCACGTTCCAGCCCGAAGACAAAACCGTTACTTTCCCGGCCGAATGGCTGGCCGAACACAACTATGATTGCGAACGGGACGACACGCTGGGCCGCACCGGCCCCGGCATCATCACCTGGGAAGGCGGGATCGCCGCCCCCTCTGGCGACTGGAACGAGGTTCATGCCAGCCCTGCGGCCAAACGCAACTGGTTGGCGTCTGTAGCAAGTTACGGCTTTGCCAAGCTGACGGGCGGGCCAACCGAACCGGAATCGCTTTTGAAAGTGGCCGACCTGTTCGGCTATGTCCGCGAAACCAACTATGGCCCTTATTTCGAGGTTCGGACGGAAGTGAACCCGACCAACCTCGCCTATACCGGGCTTGGCTTGCAGGCCCACACCGACAACCCCTATCGCGACCCTGTGCCGACGCTGCAAATCCTCTATTGTCTGGAAAACAGCGCCGAAGGGGGCGACTCGATCGTGGTCGATGGCTTTCGCGCTGCCGAAAAGCTGCGTGCGCAGAACCCCGAAGGTTTTGCGCTGCTGGCAGGCTACCCGGCGCGGTTTGAATACAAGGGGTCTGACGGTGTCTGCCTGCGGTCTCGCCGTCCGATGATCGAATTGTCGCCGGATGGCGAATTGGTCGGCATTCGCTTCAACAACCGTTCCTCAGCGCCTTTCGTGGACGTGCCTTTCGACAGGATGGAAGCCTATTACGCGGCTTACCGCCAACTGGGCGAGATCATCGACGACCCGGCCATGGGCGTGTCGTTCAAACTGGAGCCGGGCGAAAGCTTCATCGTCGACAACACCCGTGTCCTGCACGCGCGGCTGGGCTATTCCGGTGCCGGTTCGCGCTGGTTGCAGGGATGCTATGCCGACAAGGACGGGTTGCTGTCCACACTGGCGGCGATGGAGATGACGCAGCCGGAGGCAGCGGAATGAAGCCCGATTTCTCGACCCTGAACCGGGACAATATCGTCGCCTTCATCGGAGATATCTTCGAACGCCGCGGCGGTGAGGAATATCTTGGAGAACCCGTCACCATGGCCCAACACATGCTGCAAGGCGCCACCATCGCCGAACAGAACGGCCAGCCTGAAGAGATCATCGTCGGCGCCTTGTTGCATGATATCGGCCATTTCACATCCGAGTTCGGGACCTACCACCCCGATGATACCGAAGATCGCCACCACGAAGATGCGGGTGCTGAGGTGTTGGAACAGTTCTTCCCTTCGGTCATCACCGATTGCTGCCGCTATCACGTGGCCGCCAAACGGTATCTCTGCGCCACCAAGCCCGAATATATCAACCGCCTCTCTGCCGCCTCGGTCCATACCTTGAAACTGCAAGGCGGCCCGATGAGCGCCGAAGAAGTCGCCGCCTTCGAATCCAATCCTAACCTGAAAGAGATCATTCAGGTCCGGTATCTGGATGAGGCCGGCAAACGGGCGGATATGGAGACGCCGGATTTCGCCCATTTCGCACCGATGGTGCAGCGCATGGTCGACAAACACCTGGGGGCATCATGACCGCACCCGAGTACATCTTCGAGGCCAGTTCCAAGCCATCCCTGCCGTGGCACGAGGTTCCCCTGATCCGGGCGACGGACAGCACGGTCAGGGGGTACGGCTGTTTGGTCGACGACCCCGAGACCTTTGAAATCGAGATCGTACGCTGGCCGCAGCAGGGCTGGCGACCGATTGACGACGGCACGGGTGACGAAGGCGGCTGGGTTGAAGGCACGTTCAAATGCGATTGGCAGGGTGACGTGCTTTACGGTGAGAACGAGGCGGTCAAAGGCCATTACGTGCTGGGTTGGTCCGCCGACCCTCAGCAGGCGCAAACCGACCGACAAACGGCCCCGCGGAATCAGGTGTTGCTGTGGCATATGAACTATCACCCCGATGGCGGTCAGATGTTCTGGCCGCTGGACAACAAGCCCTTCATCGTGCCTACTGCCCTGCCCGGCGACGACCTGACCCCTGAGAAAGTGGTGGCATTCTGGTGCGACGGGTCAAAGGGGCTCTATATCCATCCCGGCATCTGGCACGAGGGGATTTTCCCGGTCGAGGACAACCAGCGTTTTCTGGATCGTCAGGGCCGGGTCCACGCGCGGGTCAGCGCCGATATCGGCAAAGAGTTCGGCGTTTATCTGGCCTGCCCGCTGCGGGCGGACAAAGTCAGGGATTTGTGACCAACGCCCCCTGATGCCTCGGGCGCCGGTGTGCAATCCAGATCTGCAAGGCCAGCAGATAAGGCACAAAGAACGCGAAATTCTGCACCAGATCAAAAGGGCCCGAGAAATCGGGCTCTGACCCCACCCCTCCGGTCAGCAGATACCAAAGCGTATAGTGGACGCGGTAAAGCCACGACCCCAACGCCAGCCAGAACAGCCGCAATCCCCATGCCCAATGGCCTGCGCGATCCCCTTCCAAAGCCCTGCGCGCCACCATCAGCGCAGCCGTGAAAAGACACAGCCCGTACAGAAAAAAGGCGGCAGACATCACCGGCCCACCGATGGTTCCGCGCAGGGGAATATAGATCATGCCCGCCAGCCCGGTGATCCAAGCCAGCGCCACCAGACAGGCTCCCATCATACGGTGAAATCGATTGTACTTGAGCCGCAGCCCCTTCAACAGTTGAAGCGGGACGAGTGCGACCAGAAAAGTTCCTGCCAGAATGTGTACCAACATCGCGGCATTGCCGACATTCTCACCATCAGCGAACAAATAGCTGCGCCGGGCGGCGTCCTGCGACAGGCCTTTGCCGATCAATCCAACGCCATGCGCAACGAATGGCAACAGTGTCAGGTAAAACACCGCAAGCAAAATGCCGGTTGCCAGTCCAGAGCGCCGAATCCTCATGAATCAAAGCTTAGCGTCGGCGACCGCTTCGTCTATGGCTCACAGACCCAGCACATCCACCATGTCATATTGGCCGGGTGCCTTCCCCTGCCCCCACAGTGCCGCCTTCAGCGCGCCACGGGCAAAAATCGCGCGGTCGCTGGCCAGATGGCGCAGGACGATGCGCTCGCCGGGCGCGGCGAACAGGACGTCATGTTCACCAACGATGTCGCCACCGCGAATGGCGTGGAAGCCAATGTCACCACGCTTGCGCGCACCGGTGATGCCATCCCGCCCCCGATCGGCCACATCCGACAGTTTGACGCCACGCCCCTCGGCAGCGGCCTCGCCCAACATCAGCGCGGTGCCGGATGGTGCGTCCACCTTGTGATGGTGATGCCCTTCGATGATTTCGATATCAAAATCCTCATCCAGCGCAGCCGCGACTTTCTTGGTCAGTTGCACCAGCAGGTTGACGCCAAGGCTCATGTTCCCTGCCCGCACGATGACCGCATGGCGCGAGGCCGGTTCCAGCGCGGCGATCTGCTCATCCGTCATGCCGGTCGTGCCGATCACATGCACGCAACGCGCCTGCGCGGCCAATGCGGCAAAGTCCAGCGTCGCCTCGGGCGCGGTAAAGTCGATCACCGCCTGTGCCTGCGCAAAAGCTTCCAACGGGTCATCGGTAACTTTGACGCCCAGCGCCTGGCTACCCATGGCTTCGCCCACATCCTGACCGACCCAGTCATGCCCCGTGCGCTCGACCACGCCGACCAGACGCGCCTGATCACTGTCGGTTACGGTCTTGATCAGCATCTGCCCCATGCGGCCCGAAGCCCCTGTGATGACGATCCCCGGAATATGGGTCATGGCGGTATTCCCTTGCTGCAAACTGCTCAAAGCCTCCTACCCCGTTCGCGCCCGCTTGGCAAAGCCCCGGTTTGCGCTTAGATCGGGGATTATGGCAAAGAACAAATTCCACGATGGCCCCGGCCCGTCCCAACGACAGCTGCGCGTCGGCGAACTGATCCGCCGCACCCTGTCCGAGGTTCTGGCGCGCGGAGATGTCCACGACCCCGACCTGAACCGCATGTCGATCACCGTAGGTGAGGTGCGCACCTCGCCCGATCTGAAAATCGCCACCGCCTATGTGCTGCCCTTGGGCGGCAAAGGGCAGGAGGACGTGATCGATCTGCTCGCCCGCAACAAGAGTGAACTGCGGCGCATGGTCGGCAAAAAGGTCGGCCTGAAATTCTCGCCCGATCTTCGGTTCCGTCTTGATGACACGTTTGACCGTCTGGACGACACCCGCCGCATGTTCGAACAGGACGCGGTACGCCGCGATCTGGACGAGTGATCCGGGCATTCGTCACATTGGGCGCGGTTGTCTGGGCCGCGCAAGCCTCTGCGGTCACTTGCGAAAAGCTGACCCATGACGACAAGCGCTATACCGTCTGCGAAGTCGATGCGGCAAACGAAGACCTGCGCCTGTTTCTCAACGACGAAAACGGGGATCTGCTGGGGCATTTCTCGTCGGTGAACGAGGCGCTGGCCCCCGGCGGCAAGCGTCTGGCCTTTGCCATGAACGCGGGCATGTACCATGACGACCGGTCGCCCGTCGGCCATTATGTCGAGAACGGCAAAGAGGTCATGCGGGTGATCTCCAACCCCGGCCCCGGCAATTTCGGCCTGCTGCCCAACGGCGTGTTCTGCATCCGCGAGGGCCGCGCTGACGTGTTCGAGACGCTGGATTTCATCGACCGGGCCCCCGACTGCCGGTTCGCCAGCCAATCCGGCCCGATGCTGGTGATCGATGGTGAACTGCACCCCCGGTTCCTGCCCGATTCGACCTCGCTCTATGTGCGCAACGGGGTGGGCACCAGCGCCGATGGCACCCGTGCGGTGTTTGCGATTTCCGAAGATTACGTCACTTTCCACGAATTCGGCCGTCTGTTCCGGGACGTGCTGGAAACTCCGAATGCGCTGTTCTTAGATGGCAATATCTCTCGCATGTATGACCGCGCGAGCAATCGGTCCGATGTCGGGTTTTCGCTGGGGCCGATCGTGGGTGTGGTCGAAGACGCACCTTGAAATTGACAGGGCGATGGCGATCCGCTAGGTCGCGCGCCTCAGCAAGGTTGAAGGTGCTACATGGGACGCAAACGCAAGGGTCGCGACATTTCCGGCTGGCTGGTGGTGGACAAACCCGCGGGCATGACGTCGACCGCTGTGGTCAACAAGGTGCGCTGGGCGATGGATGCCAAAAAGGCGGGCCATGCGGGCACGCTTGACCCCGAAGCGACCGGCGTTCTGGCCGTGGCTCTGGGTGAGGCGACCAAAACCGTTCCCTACATCACGGATGCTTTGAAAGCCTACACCTTCACTGTCCGTCTGGGCCAGGCCACCAACACTGACGATGCCGAGGGCGAAGTGATTGCCGAAAGCGATGCCCGCCCGTCAGACGAAGACATCAAGCGGGCGTTGACCCCGTTTCTGGGCGACATCATGCAGGTTCCGCCCAAGTTTTCCGCCGTGAAAATCGACGGCCAGCGCGCCTATAAACTGGCCCGCGACGGCGAAGACGTGGAACTGACAGCCCGGCCTCTTTGGGTCGAGGAACTGATCCTTGTCGACCGCCCCGACCCGGATCACGTGGTGTTGGAGATGACCTGCGGCAAGGGCGGTTATGTCCGCTCGATCGCCCGCGATCTGGGTGAAGCGCTGGGATGCCACGGCCACGTCCGGGAACTGCGCCGGATCTGGTCCGGACCGTTCGAGGCCGAAGACGGGTTGAGCATCGAACAGATCGACGAAATGGCAAAGACCACGGCGCTGGACGACTATCTGCACCCGCTGGAAGCCGGCCTGTCCGACCTGCCAGAGCTCAAATGCACCCCCGAAGGCGCAACCCGCCTGCGCAACGGCAACCCGGGCATGGTGTTGGCCGCGGATGTTGAATACGGCGACGAGGCATGGGCCTCGCTGGATGGCAAGGCCGTGGCCGTGGGGGTTTACAAATCGGGCGAATTGCATCCCAGCCGGGTGTTCGCCGCCTGAACCGCGTGTTAGGCGAAAGGCATGATCACCCGAACGCACACCAAGGGCGATGCGCCCTCGACCGCCATCTACTCCGACTGCGAGAAATACCGTTATAGCCTGACCCGCGTGTGGGACCCGGCAGGGCGCAAGGCGCTGTTTGTCATGTTGAACCCGTCAACCGCGACCGAAGTGCAGAACGACCCGACGGTTGAACGCTGCGAACGTCGTGCCCGGGCGCTGGGGTTCGGCGCGTTTCAGGTGACCAACATCTTTGCCTGGCGCGACACCGATCCGCGCAAGATGCGTGCCGCTGCCGATCCGGTAGGCCCGGAAAATGACGCCGCCATTCTTGAAGGTGTTCGGTGGGCCGATCAGGTCATCGCCGCCTGGGGCACCCATGGTGCGCATCTGGACCGGGGCCCGGCGGTGGAGACCCTGTTGCGCAACACCGGCCAGCCGCTGTTCCATCTGGGCTTGACCAAAGACGGCCACCCCAAGCACCCGCTTTATGTCGCCTACAGCCAACAGCCCGAGCAATGGTGATAAAGTATTAACCATTTCAATAACTTGACTTTGACCCGATCGCCAATTGCATGGGATGTTCACCCTCGGAGCATTCTGCGATCGGAGAGGTGTCATGTTTCTGGCCGGATTGATCGGACTCGCCGCCATCGGCGGTGCCGCATACGCGATGAGCGACATGCTGATCGAAGACGAGGACGTTTCAGAGGACGGGCCCAACGAGGACCCGGAAACGGAACCCGACACCGGAGAGTTTCTTGATATTGGCGAAAACGTCGAAGACCCGGTAAACCCCGACATCGAAACCCCATCCACTGGCACCGTAATCTCTGAATTCGAAGGAGATCTCGTGATTGCCGGCAGCGATGGCCCGGACCAGGTCACCGGTCAGGACGGTGTTGACCAGATCAACGGGTTTGGCGGCGACGATACCATCGACGGCGGCAAGGGCGATGACGTTCTGCACGGGGGCGAAGGTACGGACACGATTTCGGGCGGTCAGGGTGATGATGTTCTGCACGGAGAGGCGGATGACGACTTTCTGTTCGGCAATGAGGGGGACGACGCCCTGTTCGGCCATTTCGGGGACGACACCCTGGATGGCGGCGAAGGCGAAGACGAACTTTATGGCGGTCAGGGCGACGATACTCTGACGGGCGGGGCCGATGATGACGCGTTGCAGGGCGGGTTCGGAGACGATGCCCTGAACGGTGGCGCAGGTGAAGATACGGTCTTTGGCGGCGACGGCGATGACTTTGTCTTTGGCCTCGAAGAAGGCGCAGCCGAAAAAGACTTCCTGAATGGGGGCGCCGGTGACGACACCATTGTGGCAGGCGGCGGGGATGTGGTTAACGGTGGGCAGGGCGCCGATGACATCGTGCTGAGCCCGGGTGACGAAGACGTGACCGTCATGGGATTCCAACCCGGTGAGGACAAGTTGCTTGTCACCTGGGAGGATGAGGCTGACCCGGAGATCGAGGTGGAACCCGACGCTGAAAACGCCAACCTAACCCGGGTCATGATCAACGGTCAGGAAGTGGCGCAGGTATACGGGGCCCAAGGCATGACGGTGGCCGACATACAATTGATCACCGAAGCGCAACTGGCCCAGTACGGGCAGATGGTCTGAGCCCGCAAATTCCCTTTGCCATTTGGTGAAAATGCGCTTATACGCGCCCATCCGCATCGGAATCGGTGCGGTTTTCTCCATGGGCCTGTGCTGGACGACATCCCGGCCTGCGCCATCAACTCTAACCTTTGAAGGAGACCCCGATGTCGATCACTGCTGAAGAAAAAGCACGCGTCATGAAAGAATTCGCAACCAAAGAGGGCGACACCGGTTCGCCTGAAGTACAGGTTGCCATCCTGACCTCGCGCATCACCACTTTGACCGAGCACTTCAAGACCCACAAGAAAGACAACCACGGTCGTCGCGGTCTGCTGAAGATGGTTGCCCAGCGCCGCAAGCTGCTGGACTACCTGAAAGGCAAAGAAGAAGCACGTTACCAGGACCTGATCAAAAAGCTGGGCATCCGCCGCTAAGCGCTTTTTTGCAAATGACCTGAAACCGGGTTTTCCGGTTCAACGCCCGCCAACCGGCGGGCGTTTTCCGTTGGATCCGCCACAAGCGATACATCCCCCTTATCTTGCCAGAGCAGCTGAGCATTCCGTGGCCGTCAGGGAATGTCCGTTGCGGCACTTGGTTTTAGGCTTTCTGCGTGTTTTCCCAGCGCGTGGCATAGTCACTTTGCGACACACTTGCACTTGTCTTGGTGCCGGCAACAGGTTTTCGAACCACATAATCCAGAAGAACAGGCAATCCCGGACCAAAAGTTCCCAGCGGCCGCGGACGTTTCTTTGTCTTGTTGGGATCCGTCATCTTCACCACGTCACGGGCGGCATATGGCCTCAATGGCTGCCACACGCATTTCAGAGCCTCATAGTTCATGGCGTTGACCCAAAAGCCGTACACGATCTCTGGGCAAATCTGATAGAAGCCGTGATTGATCCAGTTGTTCGATGGCGAATGTGCGATAAACACACCCCCGGGCTTCAGCATCTTGTCGATGTTTCTGTAGGCCGTCGGCAAGTCGAACACGTGCTCGCATGTTCCACCGTCATAGACAACGTCAAACCGACCAACCAGATTTTCAGGCAAGTCCCCCGCGAGATCCTGAACGATGCTCGCACCTTCGAAATCCGAAAAATCCAGCGAATCCACTTCCGAGAACCCAAGTTTCCGAAAGAACGTTTCCGAATATCCATCATCCGGGTTGCAAAGGTCAGCTTCGGCCACTCCAGGCAGGTATTTCTGCAAGGTTTCCCTGAACAATGCGGCGGACGCAGACCGGCGCGCACCAATCCAATCCTGCCGCCCAAGCATCAGAAAGCTACCTGACAGGTCATTGGATTTGACATCTTCGATCAGTCGCGCAGCCAGGACATCAACAATTGACACTCATTCCTCCGAAGGGTGGTCCAAAGCGGTTTTCTTCGCGTGAACGTCCTATTCTGAGGATTCAATGTCAACGCAATAGCAATATTCCGGAACATGCGGCAAAGCGGGCAAGTTTCCCGGTCAACGCAAAGTTGGCGGCTTCCCTGCTTTGCTGACATCCTGCGCCCGGGTGTTCGGCATCCGGCATCAAACGCAGCGCCCGGCCCTTGCGGTTTTCTTCGCGCTGGCGGGTGTATGACTCCGGTCCAGACACCGCGCAGATCAATTCACCATACGCAGGCTCCACAAAACCGAAGACGCCCACCAATCGGCGGGCGTCTCGTTGATGGAAAATCTTCGGCTCTACATTTTCGCCTTTTCTGATTTCAAGGCCAGCCACAGGCAGTAGCACATTATCAGAACCACAAGCGTAAAGGGGATGCCGGTTGAAACCGCCGCGCCCTGCAATGCGGAAAGACCGCCTCCCAACAGCAATGCGATGGCAACCAGGCCTTCCAAAGTGCACCAGAACACGCGCTGAACCACGGGTGCGTCCATCTTGCCGCCTGCGGTGATCGTGTCGATCACCAAAGATCCGGAATCAGACGAAGTGACGAAGAAGATCACGATCAGGACTAAGGCGATCGGGGCTACGATGCCGTACAGCGGCAGCTCCTTCAGGAAACCGAACAGCGCTCCCTCGGGGGCGTAGCTGTCGATCACGGTCGCGCGCACACCTTCTGCTCCGCCTGCGTTCAACATGTCGATGGCTGCGCCACCGAAGGTCGACATCCACAGGGCACAGACGGCTGTTGGCGCCAGCAGCGCACAGATTACGAACTCGCGCACCGTACGGCCCTTTGAAATGCGGGCAATGAACATGCCAACAAACGGTGACCATGCAATCCACCACGCCCAGTAGAAGGTCGTCCAACCGTGGAAATAGCTAGTGTCTTCTCGTCCGAACGGATTCGACAGCGCGGGCAGGTGCAGCACGTAATCAGTCATCACGTTGAAATACCGCGCGATGGCGGTGCCAATGCCCGTTACAGCGATGACGAAAAGGAACAGCCCCACGGCCATGATCATATTGATCTCACTCAGCCGTTTGACGCCCGCATCCATGCCCAGCAAAACCGAGCCCAGCGCGATCAACGTAATGCCAATGATTAGCAGAACCACGACGGTGGGGCTGGGTTCGATGCCAAAAACCTCGTAAAGGCCAGCGGCAACCTGCTGAGCACCCAGACCGAGCGATGTGGTCAATCCGAACAACGTGGCAAAAACCGCCAACGTGTCGATGATATGGCCCCACCAGCCCCAGACCCGTTCACCCAGAATTGGATAGAAGGCCGAACGCAAAGTCAGGGGCAGGTTCAGATTGTAGCTGAAAATCGCCAGGCTCAGGCCGACTGCGGCGTAAACCGCCCAGCCTTCCAGCCCCCAATGGTGAATGGTTCCAACAACGCCGATATACTCATTGCCCGGAACAGCGATATCGATACCCAGTGGGCGCGCATTACCGTCTTCGGCAAAGTTGTAGTAGACCGGCTCCATCACACCGAAAAACAAAAGACCGATACCAATACCGGCGGCGAACATCATCGCAATCCATCCGGCGTAGGAATAATCAGGCTTGGCGTCCTTGCCGCCGATCCGCACACTGCCGACGGGCAGGATGATCAGAACGAGGCAAAACAGGGTGATTGCATCTACCGAAAGGACCAGAAACCAATCGAACGTGCTGGTCAGCCAAGGCCGGAGCCAGCCGAAAAACGTAGCTGCGGCCTCTTGGTTGGCCAATGCGATCAGAACGAACGCAAAGATCATGATACTCGAGATCAGAAAGACCGGGTTGTGAATGTCCAAGCCAAACGGCCGGACGTTATCCTGCCCCAGTTCATATTCCGTTTCGAAGTCGTAAATCCGGGGGTCCGGATCCAGCATCTTCTTTGTTTGTGCCATTCGATTGCCCTTCTGTTCGCTGTCTGCAAACGCCAAGGTATTCGGTCGGCGGACGGGAATGAGTTAGTTAACCCCCTTGGCGCGTTTCCGTCATTTCGACCGCAGGCTTAGTGATAAGAGCTTATACTGCCTTCATATTTTTACAAAATGCATTCGATTGCGGATATGTTAGCGCTACATGCTGTTCCGGGTTCCCGTAACCCCGGACCTGAAGAACCAACAGCGACTTGATAAATTGATCGTTGTTCGGGCTTGAATCTTTTGCGCCCGGTGGCAGCACAAGCCAGTCCCGGCATGAAACGGCCATCCGATGCAGTTTCGCTTTCCTTCCAACGCATTCTCATGTATGCGCGCGGTATCTGAGACGTTGTGCCCTGACCCCGGCACTCGAATGGAAGATAAATTGGGGTCGGCGGCAATGGGGCCGCCACGCAAAACGGGAGACCCGCAGGGGCGGGAGTGCTCCCATCTAGGATACGCATATGTTTGATGTAACGAAGAAATCGATGCAGTGGGGCGAGGAAACGCTTACACTGGAAACCGGCAAGGTTGCCCGTCAGGCTGACGGCAGCGTGATTGCCACCTTGGGCGAAACCAGCGTCATGGCCAACGTGACCTTCGCCAAGGAACAGAAGCCCGGTCAGGACTTTTTCCCGCTGACCGTGCATTACCAAGAGAAATACTATGCCGCCGGCAAGGTTCCGGGTGGCTTCTTCAAGCGCGAAGCGCGCCCGACCGAGAAAGAGACGCTGACCGCGCGTCTGATCGACCGTCCGATCCGTCCGTTGTTTGTTGACGGCTTCAAAAACGAAGTCCTGGTGATGTGTACCGTGCTGAGCCACGATCTGGTCAACGATCCCGACATCGTTGCGATGATTGCTGCTTCGGCTGCTCTGACCATCTCGGGCGCGCCGTTCATGGGCCCGATCGCGGGCTGCCGCGTGGGATACACCGACGGTGAATATGTCCTGAACCCAACCGTGGACGACATGCAGGACCTGCGCCTGAACCCCGAACAGCGTCTGGACCTGGTTGTGGCCGGCACCAAAGACGCCGTGATGATGGTGGAATCGGAAGCGTACGAACTGTCCGAAGCGGAAATGCTGGGTGCGGTGAACTTTGCGCATGAGCAGATCCAACCGGTCATCGACCTGATCATCTCGCTGGCGGAAGAAGCCGCGAAAGAGCCGTTTGACTTCCAGGCGCCGGATTACTCCGAGCTTTATGCCGCCGTTAAGGCCGCCGGTGAAGAACAGATGCGCGCCGCCTTCGCGATCACCGACAAGCAAGAGCGCACCGCCGCCGTTGCCGCCGCCCGCGAAGCGATCAAAGAGGCGCTGACCGAAGAGCAGCTGGAAGACGGCAACCTCGGTTCCGCGATGAAAAAGCTGGAAGCCGGCATTCTGCGCGGCGACGTCGTCAGGGGCGGCAAGCGGATCGACGGTCGTTCGACCACCGATGTCCGCTCGATCGTTGCGGAAACCTCGATTCTGCCCCGGACCCACGGTTCTGCCCTGTTCACCCGTGGTGAAACACAGGCGCTGGCCGTGACCACGCTGGGCACCGGTGACGATGAGCAGTTCATCGACGCGCTGCATGGCAACTTCAAATCGAACTTCCTGCTGCACTACAACTTCCCCCCGTATTCGGTGGGTGAAGTTGGCCGCGTTGGTTCGCCCGGCCGTCGCGAGATCGGCCACGGCAAACTGGCATGGCGCGCGCTTCAGGCGGTTCTGCCTGCGCCGACCGATTTCCCCTACACCATCCGCGTGGTGTCCGAGATCACTGAATCCAACGGCTCGTCCTCGATGGCCTCTGTCTGCGGCGGTTCGCTGTCGATGATGGATGCGGGTGTTCCGCTGAAAGCGCCGGTTGCCGGTGTGGCCATGGGTCTGATCCTGGAAGATGACGGTGAATACGCTGTTCTGACCGACATCCTGGGTGACGAAGACCACCTCGGCGACATGGACTTCAAGGTTGCGGGCACCGAAAACGGCATCACCTCGCTCCAGATGGACATCAAGGTTGCCGGTATCACGCCGCAGATCATGGAAACCGCCCTGGCACAGGCCAAGGAAGGCCGGATGCACATTCTGGGCGAGATGGGCAAAGCCCTGTCCGAGACCAACGATTTCTCGGTCCACGCCCCGCGCATCGAGACCATGAACATCCCGACGGACAAGATCCGCGAAGTGATCGGCTCGGGCGGCAAGGTCATCCGCGAGATCGTCGAGGTTTCGGGTGCCAAGGTCGACATCAACGACGATGGCGTGATCAAGATCGCCTCGCCCGATGGTGAGTCGATCAAGAAGGCCTATGACATGATCCATTCGATCGTGGCAGAACCTGAAGAAGGTCAGATCTACACCGGTAAAGTGGTCAAGATCGTCGACTTCGGTGCCTTCGTGAACTTCTTTGGCAAGCGCGACGGTCTGGTCCACGTGTCCCAGATCGAAAACCGCCGCCTGAACCATCCGTCGGATGTTCTGAAAGAAGGTCAGGAAGTCAAAGTCAAACTTCTGGGCTTTGACGATCGCGGTAAGGTGCGCCTGTCGATGAAAGTCGTCGATCAGGAAACCGGCGAAGAGATCGTTCCGGAAAAGAAAGAAAAGAAAGAGGAAAACGCAGAGTAATCTGCCCCTCTGACCCACAGCGGAAGGCCCCGGTTTCATCCGGGGCCTTTTTGTTTGCGCGGCAGCAGAACGGTTAACTGCGCCGCAACTTTGGTAAATCAATTGTTAACACTTATTGCGTGTATTAGCTCAACCTTAAGGGGGATATTGCCGTTTTCAAGGAAGCTGTTCGACCGTGGCATCGATTACTGTTTATGAAATCAGCGCAGACCCGTTCAGCAACCGCAGTGTTGATATTACTGCTGCGTATTCGGTCGACGTCACGGATAATGACGCCCTGCTGCAAGATCCCGACCCGGATGGCAGCTCGCAACTTGACCTCGGGTCTCTTCCCGGCTTTTCCGGCTCGACCCAGAATTTCAGTACTTTCGAAAACTACACAGGAACGGTCGATGGCGCGCCGGTCACGTTCATCCTGATCCAGTTTTCAAACCCGCGTTACATCATAGTCACTTCGGGTCAGGCCGAACTGAATGACACGATTTCAGATACCAGTTTTGCCGGCACCGCGCCGCCATCCGCGTATGACACTTTGCCTTCTTTCGTGTGTTTCACCTCAGGATCTCTGATCCAGACACCAACTGGGCTGCGCCGGGTCGAGGCGCTGGAGCCCGGCGACCCGGTCATCACCGCCGGCGGCCATGCCCGCCCGGTCCGCTGGATCGGCAAGCGCCGGTTGTCCGCGGCTGAGTTGCGGCGAAACACGCACCTGTCCCCTGTACGGATCAAGGCGGGCAGTTTCGGGTCGAACAGCCCAAGCCGCGATCTCGTCATTTCCCCACAGCACCGGATTGCCGTGACCTCGACCATGATGGAGCTTATGCATTGCGAAGCGGCGATGCTGGCCCCCGCAAAGGGGCTGATCAATGGGCATTCCATCGTTCAGGAAACGCCCGCACATGGGGTGGAGTACATTCATATCCTCTTTGATCAGCATGAGTTGGTGAATGTCGAAGGACTCTGGTCCGAGTCCTTTTACCCCGGCGACACCAGCCTTGGGGCAATGGCACCCGCCACCCGAAGCGAGCTGTTCGAACTGTTCCCGGAACTTGCCAATGGTGAAGGCAGTTACGGTTCAACCGCATTGCCGGTCCTCAAACCCTTCGAAGTCCGGGTGCTGTCGGCGGATCTGGCGGTTCCGGGCTGGAAGGTCCGCCCCAATGAATCCGCGAAAGCCGCCTGACCGCAGGTCAGTGCGCGACACCACCGGGGCCATGTTTCAACAGGTGCCACTGGCCGTAGCTGTCTTTCAGATCCAGTTTGATCGCCGCATCGGCTCGGGTCGAGGCGCTGCCGATCTCGGCAATGGTGAATTCGATCCCACCGGGAATATCGATGCGTACACGGTGTTCGCCGCCACCATGCGGGGCCTGAATCGGGCGCCCGGTCGACTTTAGAACGTCGCCAACGGTAACGCTGGCCGTTCGTCCTTCGATATCCATCTCAAGCTTGATCGGCAGGTACAGCGTGTCGTGCACCGTCTCACACATGGCTCGGAACACGTACCAATGGGTTGCCATCTCTTCGGTTTCTTCGCCGTGAAAGACTTTTTCCAGCGCATCGCGCTGCGCCGGTGACGCCGCGGGGTCGACGATCACCTGCATTTCGCCGCCACCCTCGAATATTGGCCCTGGCCATGCATAGATCAACGCAGCCTTGGTTCCACTCAGATCCGTTTCGCCAAAATATCCGGAGGATATTTCAAGCACCTCGAAGCCGCGGCAATCGCCATGCGTCGGCAATTCCTCGAACTGGCAGGGGCAGGCATAGCCGCAGTTGCAGTTTCCGAAGCTTTCTCCCTCGACGTACCAATCTGTAAAAGCCATGGTTTTCTCCTGTTCAGGACAGTCAGAAAGCCCGACATCGTTGGTCACATGCCCGTATGTTTCCGCAAAACAAACTATCACAACTTGATTGCAATCTGAACCTGACGCGCGCAAACGGCCGCAAATGGCATAAACCTTGGTTCCATTCGCCCTGTTTCAACCAAAAACCAATCGCAGGTGTCCGCTGCCATCCCCAGTTCGACCGCATCGCCACAACGCAAAAAGGGAGATGCGATATGGAAACCTTGAAACTGCTGACACTGACGGGATTGATCGCAACCGCACCGGTTCTTGCTTTGGCCAATGTCGGACTGGGCGACAAACTGGGCACAAGCGAAGCCGATATCCGCGCGGCGCTTGAAGCCCAGGGGTACCAGATCGAAGAGATCGAATTCGAAGGTGGGAAGATCGAGGTTGAACTCACCAAGGATGGCGTGGAAACTGAACTGGTTCTGTCTGACACGGACGGGGTGGTGACGGCCATCGAGCTCGAAGAGGACGACGACTGAACCTGCAACGTTCAAGGGGCCGCATGAAAGTACCTCAAACGTCTTTGCTCTGGCTCCTTCTGGTGGTGCAGGCCCTCTGCGCCGCCTTTTTCATGACGGATGCACTGCTGGATTGGACAGGCGGCGACGGCGCGGGATTTCGTCACCTTCATTCGTTCGAACTGTTTCTGTCGCTGGCGCTTGTCGGCGGCCTGAGCGCCACGATCGCCCTGATCCGTTCCCAGTCCAGACGGGTGCGCGATATGCAGCGGCAACTGCAAGTGGCGCAAGGGGCTTTCGCCCAGGTCATCGAAACCCAGTTCAGCGAGTGGCAGCTCAGTGAGGCTGAGCGCGACGTTGCCATGCTGACGATCAAGGGTCTTTCCATCGCGGAAATCGCCGAAATGCGACAGACGAAAGAAGGGACGATCAAGGCCCAAAGCGCCGCGGTCTATCGAAAGGCGGGCGTTTCCAGCAGGGTGCAGTTGCTCAGTTTTTTTGTCGACGAACTCCTGTCAGAACCCTTGGTCAGGGATGTGCCCTGAAACAGTGGCAGAACCTCGCGCCTATTCACTCACACATTCCTAAAAACCTGTGAAGCGAAGTGAAGGCCCGGCGCCTTTCTTTTTGGGCCAGCCTCGTCCACATCCATGGCATGCGGATTTTGGAACACTGGAGATGGTTATGTTCACGCGCCTCATTCTCGCCTCTTCGGCTCTGGCGATCAGCGCAACGGCGCTTGCCGCGCAGAGCCTGGGCGATGGCACCTATATTCACGGCTTCATCGGCTACAGCCAGCTACAGGACAGCGATTTCACCGGGACGATCGGTGGCGCGACGCAATCGGTAGATACCGAATTCGACGCAGGTT